>JANNUE010000343.1:0-11057 GCA_031394895.1 Betaproteobacteria bacterium | reverse complement strand
GGGTAAAGGTAAATCGAAGATGTCAGCCATTGGTGCAGCCATGCGTAAACTGGCTCACCTGTGCTTTGGGGTCCTTCATTCTGGTCAACCTTACGACCCAAACTTCAAGTCAAAAAGCGCTTGACAAGACGGTATCTACGGCCCGACCTACGGCCCGACCTGCTGCTTCCTCGTAGGTCGGCTTAGCGCAGCGTAAGCCGACGATCCATCTGCGCGTTACCAGCTCACACCGGCAAGGCCACGCGCGCCCCGAATTTGCTGCGCTTGACGCTGAAGAAGGTCTTGACGTTGCGCACATTGGCGTCGGCGGTAAACAGCCGCTGCGCCAGCGCCAGGTAGTCTGGCATGCTGGCGGTGTGCACCACCAGACAGAAGTCGGGGCCGGGCGACACCCGGTAGCACTGCTGCACCGCGTCGTCGGCGCCGACCCGTTGCTCGAACGCGTCGAGCGCGCCGCTGTCCTGCCGGTCCAGTGTGATCTCGGCAATCGCGCACAGGCCGTGCCCCGTCACCGCCGCCAGTCGGTCAACGCTGAGCACCGCAATTTCGCGCTCTATCAGGCCCGTTTCGCGCAGGCGTTTGACGCGCCGCAAGCAGGTCGGTGGCGAAATGTGAAGGCGCTGCGCCAACTCCTGGTTGCTGAGCGAGCCGTCCATTTGCAACTGGTTTAGCAGCCCGATATCGATTGAATCAATGATTTGTTGTTTCATTTATGTATGAATAATGGAATATTACAACATGCAATTCATTGTATGAAAGATGTGATCAAAAAATACGTAATATTGATTACTTATTTCTTGCTATCAACCATACCATTGCGTCAATAATTTTTGGAGCAAATATGTGTGGCATTGTCGGCGCGGTCTCTACCCGCAACATCGTTCCCATTCTGGTGCAGGGCCTGGCCCGTCTCGAGTACCGCGGTTATGACTCGTGCGGCGTCGCAGTGGTCAACAACGGCCTCCAACGCGCGCGCAGCACGGCACGCGTGGCCGAGCTGGCCGAGCAGGTAAGCGCCAGCCAACTTGCAGGCACAACCGGCATCGCGCACACCCGCTGGGCGACTCATGGCGCACCAGCGGTACACAACGCACACCCGCATTTCAGCCATGGCAGCGGCGCTGAGGCGCTGACCCGGCCCGGGCGCGTTGCGGTTGTGCACAACGGCATCATTGAAAACCACGAGGAGCTGCGCGCGCGGCTGCAGGCCAGGGGCTATGTGTTTCAGAGCCAGACCGATAGCGAGGTCATTGCGCACCTGATTGACAGCCTGTATGACGGCGACCTGTTTGAGGCGGTCAAGGCGGCGCTGGGCCAGTTGCAGGGCGCTTACGCGATTGCCGTTTTCTGCAAGGACGAGCCGCACCGTCTGGTGGGCGCACGCTCGGGCTCGCCGCTGATTCTGGGTGTGGGCAAAGATGGCCAGGAGCACTTTCTGGCCAGCGACGCGATGGCGCTGGCCGGCGTGACCGACCAGATCGTCTATCTGGGTGAAGGCGATGTGGTCGATATCCAGCTTGGCAAATACTGGCTGGTGGACAAAGCGCACAAGGCGCTGACGCCGGCGCAGCGCCCGGTCAAGACTGTGCTGGCGCACAGCGGCGCGGCCGAGCTCGGGCCGTACCGTCACTACATGCAAAAGGAAATTTTTGAGCAGCCACGCGCCATTGCCGACACGCTCGAAGGCGTCGATGCCATCGTGCCCGAGTTGTTTGACGGCAGTGGCGCCAGCGCAGCGCGCGTCTTCAAGGAGATCGACTCAGTGCTGATTCTGGCTTGCGGCACCAGTTACTACAGCGGCTGCACCGCCAAGTACTGGTTGGAGAGCATCGCCAAGATTCCGACCCAGGTGGAAGTGGCGAGTGAATACCGCTATCGTGATTCGGTGCCGAACGCGCGCACGCTGGTCGTCACCATCACGCAGTCGGGCGAGACGGCCGACACTCTGGCCGCCCTGCGCCATGCGCAAAGCCTGGGCATGACGCACACGCTGACCATCTGCAACGTGCACAGCAGCGCCATGGTGCGTGAATGTGCTCTGACCTACATCACGCGCGCCGGTATCGAAATCGGCGTGGCTTCCACCAAGGCCTTTACCGCGCAACTGGCCGGCCTGTTCTTGCTGACGCTGGCGCTGGCGCAGGCCAAGGGGCGCCTCGGCGCCGTGGAAGAGGCGCGCCACCTCAAGGCGATGCGCCATCTGCCGGATGCCCTGAAGGCGGTGCTGGCGCTGGAGCCGCAGGTCATCGCCTGGGCCGAAGACTTTGCCAGGATGGATAACGCGCTGTTTCTGGGGCGCGGCCTGCACTATCCGATTGCGCTTGAAGGCGCGCTCAAGCTCAAGGAAATCAGCTACATCCACGCCGAAGCCTACCCGGCCGGCGAGCTCAAGCACGGCCCGCTGGCGCTGGTCACCAGCGCGATGCCGGTGGTGACAGTGGCGCCGAATGACGCGCTGCTGGAAAAACTCAAAAGCAATATGCACGAAGTGCGCGCTCGCGGCGGCGTGCTGTATGTGCTGGCCGACGCCGACACCCAAATGGAAAATGGCGAAGGCCTGCACGTGATCCGCATGCCCGAGCATTACGGCGAGTTGTCGCCGCTGCTGCACGTCGTGCCGCTGCAACTGCTGGCGTATCACACCGCCTGCGCCCGAGGTACCGATGTGGACAAACCCAGAAACCTGGCCAAGAGTGTGACCGTCGAGTAACGCGTTGCCGGCAAAAGTCCGCACATAGTTCAATCAAAATTGCACAAAATTGCGTTTTCGTGTAATCTTGGATTGTGCCAAAAGCCGCCGAAACTATCGCAAGCCTGCCGAGTTCGGTCCAGGTCTCCCTGGAGTTGCTGGGTGAGCACCTGCGCCTGGGCCGAAAGCGCCGCAAGGAATCCTTGCGATCCTGGGCCCTGCGCATGAATGTGTCTGTGCCGACCCTCATGGCTATGGAGAAAGGCGATCCTCGCGTCGGCATGGGCGTGTACGCGACGGCTCTGTGGCTGATGGGTCGGGATGAAGCCATTCGGAGCCTGGCAGCTCCGCAGAGCGATGCTCAGGCCCTGGCGCAAGAACTGCTGGTGGTTCAAAACAAAGGGAAACGGCGCAATGGCTAATGGTTACAAGCCGCAAGACAGCATGGGTTTGTGGTGGCTCGGTGAAGGTGCTGGCCAACAGACCGCGCCGCGCCTGATCGGCCAAGTGTTTTTGGCCGAGGGCAACCGCAAGGTTGGTTTGGAATACGGCTCTGAATGGATTCAGCGCGGCTTTGCGCTCAGCGACGATCTTCCCCTTGCCCGAGGTGTGTTCCTGCCTAAAGAGCGGGACATGGCGGCTGGTGCTGTGGATGATGCGCGCCCGGACCGCTGGGGCGAGCGCGTGATCCGCAACCTCTACCAGCCGGCCAGACTCTCGGTACTGGAATACCTCTACTTTGCCGGGGATGACCGCTTCGGCGCAATGGGTGTGTCACTGGACGCAGCCAGCTACCGGCCCAGTGGCGACGGTGCGATCGCAAGCCTTGCCAGCCTGCCCGACATGGAGCACGCCATTGCCGCGCTGCTTGCTGGCGAAAAACTCGATGAAAGACTGGCCCGACTGGTAAGACCCGGTCCCTCTTTTGGCGGCGCACGTCCCAAATCGATCATTGAGATGGACGGTGCCCAGTGGGTGGTGAAGTTCTCCGAGGGAGAGGAATTCAACACCCAACTCGTGGAACACGCCACCATGCGCCTGGCCGCTGAATGCGGTATGGATGTCGCTCAGACAAGGGCACTGCCTTTGTCCATTGGGCATGCGGTCGCCGTCAAGCGTTTTGACCGAGCAGGCGACCAGCGTTCGCATGTAATCTCTGCCAACACGGTGCTGCGGGCAGCAGGTTTGCCCATGGGCTACCCCGAACTGGCCCAGAGTCTGCGCCGCCTCACGCGTGCTCAGGCCATTCGTGGCCAGCAAAAGGAATTGTTCCGACGCATGGTTTTCAACATCCTGATGGACAACACTGACGATCATGAGAAGAACCACGCTTTGGTGCGTGCAGTCGATGGCTTTTATGACCTCTCTCCCGCCTACGACGTGGTGCCTTCAGTTCAAGGACTGGGTCAGCAACAGCTTCGGGTAGGAAAAAGTGAGGCCGAGTCCTCTATCGAGAACGCTCTGTCGGAGGTGCAGGCCTTTGGCCTTAAGAAAGATTCGGCTGTGGAAGTGATCAAGCGAGTTGTTGCGGCGGTGGACAAGTGGAAAGACTTCTTCCGGGCTCAGGGCGTCAAGGACCGTGACCTGGAGCAGATGGCCCAGTACATCGATGGCCCGACGTTGCAGCCGCAACGCGCCGAGTTCAGGATGTTGTCGCCGACCGCAGTTTGACCCGGCTGGGGTGCGGCTGGGACTGACACGCCGTGCAGCGGCGGCTATCATCGCGATTTTCAGCTACTAGCGGGTACGCCCACCATGAGCCGATATCGTTTGCTGCGCACCACGTTTTCTTTCATCTTCGCCTTGCTTGCGCTGCTGCTGGCCGGGTGTGGCAGCGCGCCCGTTGTGCCAACGCCGGTCGAGCCCGCGCCGGCACCACCGCCCGCCAGCATCGAGAGCTTTGAGGTCAGGCTTGACGGCGGCTTCATGCTCGAATACCAGTTGGAGCGGCAGATTTCGGCGTTGAATCGCAGAAGTTGCTATTTCTTCATCAGCGGCTCGCTGCTCAATCAGTCTGGCAGAACGTTGAGCAAGGCGTCGGTGCTTGATTTCATCGCGACGAATCAGGGCAAGCAGGCCTACCGCGATATCACCAACCCGGTCGCCCACATTGCGCCCGGCACGCGCGTCGGGTTTGGCTTGTTTACATCGCCGGTTTTCAGGGACGGCTGTCCGAGCTATGAAAAATTCAGCGTCACGCTGCGCAAGGTGTTTCTCGACTGATCTCTATCCCGGCGTGGCGAAGAGCTGAACCCAGTAGATACCCATCCTGCTTTTGTCGTTGACCAAAAACGCGGCGCCCATTTCGGTGTACGTATCGTTCATCAGGTTCACGCAGTGCTCAGGACGCGTGAGCCAACCGGCACAATGCAGAGATGCCGTGGCACGATGACCCTCCGGCAGGAGTGAACCCATAACAAGGAAAAGTGATGTTGAAGGTGACAACCCCACCCAAACTGTTTGCCGTGATCAGCCTGCTGATGATCATCACGATGGTGGTCGGAACAGGCCTGGTTCAGGCGTCGTTCTTTCGCCAGTCGATCATCGACCGCGAAGCCGCCATCGTGCGTGACATCGTCAACGCGCTGACCGCCAATCATCACGTCTCGGCATCCGATTTGCAGAACTATGCCGATGCTGATGCCAGAAAGCGTCTCGATCAGAGCTTTGACGTTCTGAAAGGTCTGCCGGGGACCGAGCTGGTCAAAGTGTTCAACCGCGACAACACCATCGTCTGGTCAGATGAATCCGCTCTCGTTGGTAAAAAACTGACTGTCCATCTGGATCTCCTGAACCGGGCCATGGCCGGTGAGGTTCAAGCGATATTCAACTCCGCCAAGGATGACGTCAATCGAAACCTGCAAGGGCCAATCGCCGGAACGATCGAGTGCTACGTGCCAATCTTCTTGCAGGAAGGCGGAAAGACCACCTCGACGGTCATTGGCGTTCTGTCGCTTTACCGTGACCCACTGGACTTGAACCGGACAATTCAGCAGGGCTTGTATCTGTTGTGGATGGTTGTCGGCGCCGCTGGTTTGGCATTGTTTGTTGCACTCTACAAGGTCTTCAGCCTGGTTTACCGCCAGCAACAAACGGCCGAGTCCAGGTTCAGCAAACTGACGGTGGAGCACGAGCGCATCGTTCAAATAGAGAAGATGTCGGCGATGGGGGAACTGGTGGGCGAGATTGCGCACCAGTTGAATAACCCGCTGGTGGGTGTTATCAACCTGGCCCAGCTCGCCGAGCGCGAAGTGCAAAACCCGCAGCGCGTTGCCGAATTACTGGCAGAAGTGCGCAAGGCCGGCACCGAGTGCCGGGACATCGTGCAGCGGATTTTGCGCATCAATCAAATATCGCGTTCCACGCTGCAGCCAACCGACGTCAAGGAGCTGGTACAGGACACCATCACTTTTTGCCACCAGAGTATCGACTTGCATCACGCCGTGCATTTGGTCGCGCCGGAACAAAAGATCATGCTCAATGTGGACCCGGTGTTGATCCGGCAGGCGCTGTTCAACCTGATTCACAATGCCATTTTGGCCGCGCCGAACCAGCAGGTGCATGTCGCATTGGCACTGCAGGACCGTGACGGGGCTTCTGGCATCCAGCTCAGCGTCACAGACGCCGGGCCCGGTTTTGGTCCGGAGACGGCAGCCAGGCTGTTCAAGCCGTTCTTTACCACCCGATCGAACGGCACCGGGCTCGGGCTTTCGGTGGCCCAGCACATCGCGATGAAGCATGGTGGCGTGGTTCTTGCGGAGAACTTGGCACAAGGCGGTGCCAGATTTACTATCTGGCTGCCCACACTGTCAACATCATGAAGTCCAAAATACTCCTGGTCGATGATGACCCGTTCACGCGCCGGCTGTTCGAGAACCTGTTTCGAGACGGCTCCATAGAACTGGTCACAGCCACCAATGTGGCCCAGGCGCGCCGTCTGTACGACCTGGGCGATTTCAATCTGGCCATCCTCGATCAACGTCTGCCCGATGGCAACGGCCTCGACCTGTTTGCCGAAATGCGCAAGCTCAGGCCACAGCAAACGGCGCTGATGATCACCGGGTACGCCGAGGTGCGCGACGCGATGCGGGCAGTGCGTGAGGGCCTGTTTGACTACCTGACCAAGCCGTTCGAGAACCTGGAGGAGCTCGAAGCCGTCATTGCCAAAGCGCTGGAAATGGACCGCGCCTACCGCGAAATCGCAGATCTGCGGGAGATACTCAGCGCACGCTCTGGCGACCCCATCATCATCAGCCATTCGGTTGCGATGGAAAAGCTTCAGGGGCAGTTGCGCCAGGCGGCACCGCTCGATACCACGGTGTTGATCGAAGGCGAGAGCGGCACCGGCAAGGAGGTGATTGCCAAGTTGCTGCACTCGTTAAGCGGGCGCTCGCGCGGGCCGATGAAGGAGCTCAATTGCGGGGCCTTGTCGGAGTCGCTGATCGAGGCCGCCTTGTTTGGGTATGAAAAGGGCTCATTCACCGGGGCCGTCAAGACCACGGCCGGGTACTTTGAGGAAGCCAACAACGGCACCATCCTGCTCGATGAAATCGCCGACATGAGCCCCAAGCTGCAGGTCAGTCTGCTGCGCGTGCTGCAGGAAGGAACCTTTGTGCGGCTCGGCAGCACGGTGCAGCGCCCGTCCAATTTTCGGCTCATCTGCGCCACCAACAAGCCGCTCGACCTGGAAGTCGCCGCCGGGCGTTTTCGCTCCGACCTTTATTACCGTATCAATGTGGTTCCGCTGCGCGTGCCACCGCTGCGTGAACGCCGCGAAGACATTCTTCCGCTGGCCCTGTTCTTCCTTGACCATTTCAACCGAAAGTTCAACAAAACTGCCGGGCCCTTGCAGAGCGATGCCATCGCTACACTGGAAGCGGCGCACTGGGCCGGCAATGTGCGCGAACTCAAGCACACAATAGAGCGTGCCGTGGTCATCAACGCCGGTGGGCCTATTGCCGGCGCTGATCTGGGAATTGCCAGTGCAATGGCCGACGCGGCTGTGTTGCCGACCCAACCCCTGCCCTACCGGGAAGCACAACTGCGCTTTGAGCGCAGCTATTTTTCCGCGCTGCTGCAGGTGGCCGACGGCAATGTGTCGGAGGCGTCACGTCTTTCCGGCGTCGCGCGGCAGAACATTTACGGCCATCTGGAGCGGGCTGGTGTTGTCACAAAAACATGACAGGTGTCACGATTTTGTGATGACAGGCTGCGCCAAACCACCCCCAAGAAGCATTGCGCAATGCCAACTTCACCCGGCGAATCCCCGGCATTTGACGTCCGAACCGTTTCAATTGCTATTGGCACGTAGCTTGCGGTGATAAATTCAAGTGAGACATAAAATCCAGTCGCTTTCCGTGCCAACTCTCTTTCTTAACTCCATGAGTACCTCGCTATGAAGAAAACCACATACCTCGCAACTTCGGCTGTCGCCCTTGCCACACTGGCACTGCTGGGCTGCAGTTCGGTTCAGGACAAAATACCGGCCGACACATTGGTGGCCGTCAAGGTTGGTGCTGCTCCCAACATGGATGCGCTGGCTTCTGACGGCGTTTGGGCCAACGCCAAGCCACTCAACGTGAAGCTCTCCGGCGGTCGCAATTTGGGTGGCAAGGGTGAGACCAGCGCCACCTTGAAGGCGGTGTATTCGGGCGACATGCTGTACATGCTGCTGCAGTACTCTGACCCGACGAATTCGGTGCGTCGTGGGCCGTACCAGAAGCAGGCCGACGGCTCCTGGACCAAACTCAAGGACCCTGCCGACAAGGGCGGCGATGACAACCTGTACTACGAAGACAAATGGGCGATGATCTGGAATATCAGTGTCAAGGATTTCGAAACTCAGGGCTGCGCCTCACTTTGCCATGAAGGCCAGACCAAACCCTATGGCAACAAATACACGCCGGGCGAGGGGCAGTTGGCAGACATGTGGCACATGAAGGGTAGCCGCACGGCACCGATGGGCTTTGTCGATGACCAGTATGTGGACGACACCCGGTACGATCCGAAGACGGCGCCGAACGCGGGCCGCAAGGGCGACCCCGGAGCACCTGGCGGCGAGTACAACGCTTTTCCGCTAGTGAATGGCAAACCGCAGTTCATGAGCAAGTCGGGGCTGGCCGCCACTGCGGGCGGAACCTATTATGTCAAGCGCGGTGACGAAGTGGCCTTCGACGACAGCAAATTCAAAGCTGGCGACGAAGTGGCCTCCTATATCGTCAATCCGCTGATCGGTGACCGCGGCGACGTTCGTATCGCCACCAAGTGGAACAACGGCATGCACACCGCCGTCATCAGCCGCAAGCTGGTCACCGGCAGCAAGTTCGACGTGCAGTTCAACGACCTGGGCAAACGCTATGCCTTTGGCTTGGCTGCGTTTGACAATGCACAGGTTCGGCACGCGACCGCAGACGAAACCTTGTCGCTGGTGTTCGCCAGGTAAGCGGGCGAATACAAGTCAGGGCTGATGCTGAGGCCGCCTGCGGCCCCGCTTCTGACACATGAAATTTTGGGCCAACCGGCTACCGGTTGGCCCGAATCTTTTGGGGCATCGACTTCATGGTCATATGCCCCGCCGCCTGCTCACTTGAGAGTTGCTGCTTCTTGCGTTTGACCCAGGTACGACACTGACCCTGGTCTTCTCACGCACAGGTTCTTGATCGTTCTGGGCCATGCATGGGGCTGTTGGCTGACGTGGCACGACGCATACGAACTCTGCGCAAAGAGGGTAGTAAATCGCAAGACGCAAGGGGTACAGTTTGTTTTGCCGGGGACAACAGTGCGATACTCGGGCGCAACACGCTTGTGCCAAGGTCAGGGGGATTTCATAACAGTGGGTGCGCTCATGACACACATTCTGCGTTTACTTCTTTTGGGCGCCATGTTCCTGTCGCTTGGCCTTCCTGTTCCCGTTCGAGCAGATACACATAGACAGAAACTGCTGATCGGCGTGCTGCCGGAGATGAACGTCTTCAAGCAAAAGCAGCGCTTCACGCTGCTGAGTGAATATCTTTCGAAGAAGACTGATACCGATGTGGGGTTCACCGTTCTGAGCCGCTACGGCAATATCATCGAACGCTTTACCGCCGAAAAGATGGACGGCGCGTTCTTTGGCTCGTTTACCGGCGCGCTGGCGCTCAAGAAACTCGATGTCATTGCGCTGGCGCGGCCGGTCAATCTTGACGGTAGCTCAACCTACCACGGGTACCTGTTTGTCCGCAAAGACAGCGGGATCAAGAATGTCAAAGACATGAAGAACAGGAAGATGGCCTACGTTGACAAGGCAACGACGGCCGGCTATATCTTTCCGCGGGCCTATCTGAAGGAACAAGGCGTCACCGATATCGACCATTTTTTCAGCGAAAAATTCTTTACCGGCAGCCACGATGCGGCCATTAACGCGGTGCTGACGCGCAAAGCTGATGTTGGCGCCGCCAAGCACAGCATCTATGACCGGGTTAGACAGACTGATCCCAGGGTCGACAAAGAGCTGGTCATTCTGGCGGACTCGCCGCGGGTCCCCTCGAACGGCCTGCTTGTTAGAAGCACCCTGGCTGAGCCGCTCAAGAGCAAGCTCAAGTCGGCGCTGCTGGGCCTGCACGACGACCCGCAGGGCAAGGCTGTTCTACAGCAGCTTGGTGCGCTCAAGTTCATAGAAACCACCAGCGCGGACTATCAGCCGGTGTTCGATCTGGCCACAAGGGCCGGCATCGACATCATGACCTATGACTACACCAACAAGTAGCTTGGCCAAGCCCTTGGCGCGGCGCGTGCGGGCGGGCTGTCGATGAAGCAGAGAATCATTCTTTCATTCCTGAGCGTGTTTCTCATTGCGTTGCTGGGCGCCACGTTCGCCTACGTGAACGTCGGCCGAACGAACAGGATGCTGAGCGAATTGATCAACCTGCACCAGATAGAAAACCTGCGTCAGAAGTTGATCAGGTCGATCCAGACGGTGCAGTCAGACCTGTACACGGTCAATACCGAGCTCGGCACCCAACTCGATTCCGGCCAGGGCGCAGGACGTTGGGAGAAGTGGCGCCCGACGGTCTCGCTGGCCCAGCACGAAGACACCGTCGTTCACCGGCTGGAGTTGATCTACACGCCGCGGCATGAAGCCCTCGCACAAGGCGTCAAGCGCGACATCGCAACGGTGTCGCCCGAGACCGACGTGCGCCTCGTGCCGATGGACATCAGTGACCCGTGGGACTTCGGCGAGATGTACGGCGCGCTCTATGACTGGGTGCGCAGCTACAGCTTCAAGCCCGACACGGAGCAGTACTGGGCGCACATCACCACCGGCACACACGTGGCGCAGATCTGCATGTTCCTGTTGGTCGAATCGCGCTTCATCCCAGGCGTCCTGTTG
>JANNUE010000341.1:0-1586 GCA_031394895.1 Betaproteobacteria bacterium | reverse complement strand
GGGTAAAGGTAAATCGAAGATGTCAGCCATTGGTGCAGCCATGCGTAAACTGGCTCACCTGTGCTTTGGGGTCCTTCATTCTGGTCAACCTTACGACCCAAACTTCAAGTCAAAAAGCGCTTGACAAGACGGTATCTACGGGTCTGACGCTGCATCTGGTGCGGAACTGGTAACTCGGCGCGATCCTACAATCTTCTTTTCTGCCGCCAAGGGTTATTTATGAATGTCATTCGCTTCGCTGATCTGTGCGCTCAAGGGTTGGTCACTGGCAAACGGGTCTTCATCCGCGCCGATCTGAACGTGCCGCAAGACGATACCGGTCAAATCACCGACGACACCCGGATTCGCGCTTCGCTGACCTGCATCCGGATGGCGCTCGACGCCGGTGCTGCGGTGATGGTGACGTCGCACCTCGGGCGCCCGACCGAAGGCGAGTTCAAGCCGGCCGACTCGCTGGCGCCGGTGGCGCGGCGCCTGGCCGAATTGATGGGGCGCGAGGTGCCGCTACTGGCCAACTGGGTCGGCGGTGTCAGCCTGCAGCCGGGGCAACTGGTGCTGCTGGAAAACTGCCGCGTCAACAAGGGCGAGAAGAAGAACAACGAGGAACTGGCGAAGAAGATGGCGGCGCTGTGCGATATTTTTGTGCACGACGCGTTTGGCACGGCGCACCGCGCCGAAGCATCCACCTATGGCATTGCGCAGTTTGCTAAAGTGGCCTGCGCCGGCCCGCTGCTGGCGGCCGAGATGGATGCCATCACAAAGGCGCTGGCGCACCCGCGGCGGCCGCTGGTGGCTATTGTGGCCGGCTCCAAGGTCTCGACCAAGCTGACCATTCTGAAGAGCCTGGCGGACAAGGTCGATCAACTGATTGTCGGTGGCGGCATTGCCAACACCTTCATGCTGGCGGCCGGTCTGAAAATCGGCAAGAGTCTGGCCGAGCCGGATTTGCTGGCGCAGGCGAAAGCCGTGATGGACGCGATGCAGGCGCGCGGCGCAGCAGTTCCGATTCCAGTGGACGTGGTCACAGCCAAGACCTTTGCCGCAGACGCGGTGGCAACCGTCAAGGATGCGGCTGACGTGACCGACGACGACCTGATCCTGGACATCGGCCCGCGCACGGCGGCGACATTGGCGGCGCAACTCAAGCTGGCCGGCACCATCGTCTGGAATGGCCCGATCGGCGTGTTTGAGTTTGCCGCGTTTGAGAATGGGACGCGCGTAATTGCGCACGCGATAGCCGAGTCCAGCGCGTTTTCGATTGCCGGTGGTGGCGACACGCTGGCGGCAATTGCCAAGTACGGCATCGCCGAGCAAATCGGCTATATCTCGACTGGCGGTGGCGCGTTTCTGGAAGTGCTGGAGGGCAAGACGCTGCCCGCGTTCGAGATTTTGAGCCGTCGGGCAGCGGGGTGAGCTGAACTGCGAGCGTGTTCGCAACCTGTAGGTCGGGTTGACGTGCCAGCAACCTGTAGGTCGGGTTAGCCGCAGGCGTAACCCGACAGTCACCACACTAGCTGCGCGCCAACACCGCGTTCACGTCACGCATAGCCAACCCATACATCGCGGCAAATTCCTCGGCCGACTTG
>JANNUE010000308.1:0-1967 GCA_031394895.1 Betaproteobacteria bacterium | reverse complement strand
GGAGAATTTGTTCTTTAGCGGAACCATGGAAGTGCCGAAGGCGTCGTTATGTGACCGCCGGACGAAGGAATTGACGCCGTCGGCGGCGACCACCAGATCGTAGCCGCGCAACTGCTCCCGCTCTTCAATCATCGTTTCATATTCAGGAACAACGCCAACCCCCGCCAGTTGCTGCTTCAGCAATCGAAGAAATTGCAACCTGCCGATGGCCGAGAAGCCGATGCCGTCGATGACCACCGGCGTGCCCCGGTGCATGACCGTGATGTCGGTCCAGGTCTCCATCGCCGGCGTGATGAGATCGAACGTCTCAGGGTCGTCGGCGCGCAGGAACTCGAGCGCCCGTTCGGAAAAGACGACGCCGAAACCGAAGGTCGAGTCGCGCGGATTCTGCTTGACGATGCGAACGCCCCACCCGGGCAACTGACGCTTGACGAGATAGGCGAGGTACAGGCCGGCCGGGCCGGCGCCGGCGACGAGAATCTTCATGTCTTTCATCGCTTTGATTTGACATATGATATGCGGACCTCATTCTGGAGGAGGAGAAAATCATGAATTTCATCCGCTGCCTGGCCACAGTCGCATATTCAGCCGCCACCGCCCTGGTTCCGCTCCACGCCGTCGCGCAGGAAGTCACCCTGCGCGTGGTGAGCTCGTTCGCCGAGAACACTACCTACGTCAAGAACTTCGAGCCCTTCATGCAGAAGCTTAATGCCGAGGGCAAGGGCCAACTGCAGCTCAACTTCATCGGCGGCCCGAAGGCGATGCCGCCGTTCGAGGTCGGCAACGCGGTGCGCACCGGCGTGGTCGACATCGGCATGACTACCGGCGCGTTCTACACCAACATCATGCCCGAGGCCGACGCGCTCAAGCTGACCCAGCTGCCGGCGCCCGAGCTGCGCAAGAACGGCGCCATCGACCTGATCAACAAGGTGTGGAACGAGAAGGCCAACATGCAGTACCTCGGCCGCGTCATCGACTACACGCCGTTCCACCTCTACCTCACCAAGAAGATCGACAAGCCCGACCTCACCGGGCTGAAGCTGCGCATTACGCCCGTGTATCGCGACTTCTTCCAGTCGCTGGGGGCGACCGTGGTACAGACCGCGCCGGGCGAGGTCTACACCGCACTCGAGCGCGGCGTGGTGGACGGCTACGGCTGGCCGATCAACGGCATTTTCGATTTCAACTGGCAGGAGAAAACCAAATTCCGCGTTGACCCGGGCTTCTACAGCGCCGAGGTCTCGCTGGTGATGAACCTGGACAAGTGGAAGTCGCTGTCGCAGGCGCAGAAGGACCTTCTCATGCGTCACGTCGTGGCCCACGAAGCGGACGCCGTCTCGTGGAAGAAGGTCAACGAAGACGACATCAAGCGCCAGGCCCAGGCCGGCATCCAGGTGATCAACTTCGACGCCGCGACAGCGAAGCAGTTCTACGACAAGGCCTACGACGTCGCCTGGACCAACCTCATCAAGGCGAGCCCGCAGTACGGACCGCAGATGCGGAAGCTCTTCAGCAAGTAATGAAGCGCATCCCGGAGCTGTACGGCCGCTTCCTGGCGGGCCTCTCGCTCGCCGGCTGCGCCGTGCTGCTCGCGATGATGCTGGTGATCTGCGTCGACGTGCTGCTGCGCAACGTGCGCATCGTGCCGGGCGTGCGCGGCGTGGAGTGGGCCAACGAGGCCACCGAGTACGCGCTCTACCTCATCACGCTGCTGACGGCGCCCTGGCTGCTGCGCCGGGGGCTGCACATCCGCGTCGACGTGCTGCTGCGCGCGATCCCGCCGCGGCTGGCATGGTACTGCGAGTGGGCGGTGGACCTGACCGCCCTGGTGTGCTGCGTGGCGATCTCGTTCTACGGCGTGAAGGCGGTGCTCTCCAGCCACGCCATCAGCGGCATGGTCGTCAAGGTGATTTCGGTCCCCGAATGGTGGCTGCTCGCGCCTTTGCCGGCGACCTTCACGCTGCTCG
>JANNUE010000285.1:0-2292 GCA_031394895.1 Betaproteobacteria bacterium | reverse complement strand
ATTTCACGCCGGGGCGCGATGTCTGTGTGTTTGAAGCAGGGCAGGCCGGCAGCCGGATCAAGGTTGGACTGCTGATTTGTGAAGATGCCTGGTTTGAAGAGCCGGCACGTCAGACCAAAGAAGCTGGCGCCGAATTGCTGGTGGTGATCAATGCGTCACCCTTTCACATCGGCAAAGGCAATGAGCGTGAGCAGATGATGCGCGAGCGCGTAGAGTCCTGCGGCTTGCCGCTGGTGTACGCCCATCTGGTGGGCGGGCAGGATGAGGTTGTCTTCGAAGGCCGCTCGTTTGCACTCAACGCCGATGGCACTCTGGCCGGACGCGCCCCAAGTTTCCAGGAAGACAACTTCCCGGTCGCTGTCAATCGCTCGCAGCACGTGGTCGCTGTGGCAGCCAGCGTGGCGCCGGAGCGCTCGCTGGAAGCCGACTTGTGGGACGCGCTGGTGCTGGGCGTGCGCGACTACGTCAACAAGAATGGTTTTCCGGGCGTCATTCTGGGTTTGTCGGGAGGCATCGATTCGGCCCTGGTATTGGCCGTGGCGGTGGATGCCCTGGGAAAAGACCGCGTTCGCACACTCATGATGCCGTCGCCCTACACGGCTGATATCAGCTGGATCGATGCGCGCGACATGGCGGCACGGCTCGGCGTGCGCTACGACGAGATTTCCATCGTGCCGGAATTTGTGGCCTTCAAGGCCTCGCTGAAAGCCGAGTTTCAGGGTCTTGCAGAGGACACGACCGAGGAGAACATCCAGGCGCGGATTCGCGGAACGCTGCTGATGGCGCTGTCCAACAAGTTTGGCAGCATTGTTTTGACGACCGGCAACAAGTCCGAGATGGCAACTGGTTATTGCACACTCTATGGCGACATGGCCGGTGGCTTTGCCGTGATCAAGGACCTGGCCAAGACGACGGTCTTTCGCCTGGCCCGCTGGCGCAACGCGAACGATCCGTACGGCACCCATACGCAGCCGATTCCAGATCGAATCATCACCCGTCCTCCGAGCGCCGAATTGCGACCCGATCAGAAAGACCAGGACAGCCTTCCGCCTTACGAGGTACTGGATGCGATTGTCGAGCGTTATATGGAGAACGATCAGAGCATGGAAGAAATCCTGGCGGCCGGGTTTGCCCGTGCCGACGTGGAAAAGGTGACCCGCCTGATCAAGATCAACGAGTACAAGCGGCGCCAGTCACCGGTGGGAATTCGTGTCACGCATCGCAGTTTTGGCAAGGATTGGCGTTATCCTATTACCAATCGCTTTCGCGCCTAACGTCACAAGGAACACCATGAAACAGATCACAGCTATCGTCAAACCGTTCAAGCTCGAAGAGGTCCGTGAAGCATTGGCCGAATGTGGTGTGACCGGGCTCACCGTGACGGAAGTAAAGGGTTTTGGCCGGCAAAAAGGCCATACCGAACTTTACCGGGGTGCTGAATATGTGGTTGATTTCCTGCCCAAGGTCAAGGTCGAAGTGGTGGTCAAGACCGACGACGTGGAACGCTGCGTGGACGCCATCGTCAAGGCTGCTCACACCGGCAAGATCGGCGACGGCAAGATCTTTGTGACCAGCGTGGAGCGTGTCGTGCGAATCCGTACCGGGGAACTGGACGAATCAGCGATATAGGGCGGCAGAATCATCGTTCGAGTCACCTGAGCGGTCAACTTCATGGCTGCCTGGCAACCAGCCGGGTCCCGGCCAGCGCATCGTGCCAGAACTGTTGTCGTGGGTGAAAAAGGCTCAACAGGGCCCAGATGGCCACCCAGCCAAGGACGATGACAACAGATTGCGGTGCGGAAAGCTGCAACGGCGCGATAGCTGCAAGAGGCGGCAGGAACCAAAGCCAACTGAGCAAATAGCGCAGCAGTGCGCGGCCTTGCGTGAGCGCTAGTCCGGAGCGATCCACAACACAGATTCCCCACGTTTTCATCGCCAGCGTTTGGCCCTTGGACCATAACCAGACGAAATAAATGCCAAAGACAATGAAGAGGAACACCTGCAGAGCATGCCGGTTGTCGAGCGCATTGCGGGTTTGACTCAGCGTGCCAAACAGGTAGC
This sequence comes from Betaproteobacteria bacterium, assembly GCA_031394895.1. Lineage (GTDB taxonomy): Bacteria > Pseudomonadota > Gammaproteobacteria > Burkholderiales > Burkholderiaceae_C > Rhodoferax. The sequence goes on along the minus strand of JANNUE010000285.1, from coordinate 231 downwards.
CGGCGATGAAAGTCACACCCAACAGCAGCATTCCCTCATACAGCCAGCACGCCATGCGCCTGGCAAGGGGAGGCGTGATCCAGTCGGAGTTCATCGTGAGAACGCCGATTGGGGCTAGTTCTTTTGTGGCGGTGCCGGTTCAATCGACAACGGCGCGCGCGGCAGCAAGGTGTTGCGATTGACGACATGATCGGACGAGGCTATTTTTGCCGCCTCTTTGGGTGTTTGTCT
>JANNUE010000279.1:0-1633 GCA_031394895.1 Betaproteobacteria bacterium | reverse complement strand
GCCTTTGTGGCACTGACTGCGACCGGCGCAAGGCCCTAAACTGCTGCCCCAGTTTCTGCCCTCAACCCTTGTTGCCTGGAGCCCGACGTGCTGATCACTTTCGTTGTCGCCTACCTGCTCGTGACCATCGCCATTGGCCTGCTCGCCGCACGCCGGGTGCACAACGCCAGGGACTTCCTGGTCGCCGGCCGATCGTTGCCGCTGTACATGAACGTGGCCACCGTGTTCGCCACCTGGTTTGGCGCCGAGACGGTGCTGTCGGTGTCGGCCACGTTCGCCAAGGACGGCCTGAACGGCATCGCCGGTGACCCTTTCGGGGCCTCGATGTGTCTGGTGATCGCGGCACTGCTGTTCGCCAAGCTGTTCTACCGCATGAACCTGTTGACCATCGGCGACTTCTACAAGCAGCGCTACGGCAAGGGCGTCGAGGTGCTGACCAGCGTGGCCATCGTCTTCAGCTACCTGGGCTGGACCTCGGCGCAATTGACTGCGTTGGGGCTGGTGATCACGACCTTGACTGGCGGGGCGGTTGACTTGAACACCGGCATCCTGATCGGCGCCGGCGTCGTGGTCGTCTACACCATCTTCGGCGGCATGTGGTCGATCGCCTACACCGACCTGTTCCAGACGATCGTGATCGTGATCGGACTGAGCCTGGTTGCCTACCTGGTCGGTGACCTCGCGGGGGGCATCGGCAATGTGGTTGACAGAGCGGCGTCTGAAGGCAAGCTCACGATGTTCCCGGCAAGCATGGATGCCGCTGCGTGGTGGGCGATGGCCGGCGCATTCTTCGCCTTTGCCTTCGGGTCGGTGCCGCAGCAGGACGTTTTCCAGCGCATGACCAGCGCCAAGGACGAGAAGACGGCCGTGCGCGGCACGATGATTGGCGGTCTGGTTTACTTCGTGTTCGCGTTTGTGCCGATCTTCATCGCCTACTCGGCACTGACGGCCGACCCGACGCTGAAGGAGTTGTTTGCGTCCGACGATGGGCGCGACATCCAACGCATCCTGCCCGACTTGATACTTGGCAAGATGCCGATGTGGGCGCAGATCATGTTTTTCGGCGCGTTGCTGTCGGCCATTCTGTCCACGGCCAGCGGTGCACTGCTGGCGCCGACGGCGCTGTTCACCGAGAACGTGCTGCGGCCCTTCGCGCTGCGCATGGGCGACAGGCAGTTCCTGCTCACACTGCGCATCATCCTGGTGACATTCACTGCGGGGGCACTGCTGTTTGCGCTCAACAGCACGAGCACGATGTACGAGATGGTGCAGAACGCCTACAACGTGACGCTGGCGGGCGCGTTTGTGCCGCTGGTTGCGGGGGCGTACTGGAAGCGCGCGACGACGCAGGGCGCGCTGTTCTCGATTCTGCTGGGCATCGGCTGTTGGCTTGCCGCCAGCAACGTGGCCCCCGACGCGATGGTTCCGGCCAATCTGATCGGCCTGTTCGCATCGGCCATCGGCATGCTGTTGGGTACCTTGGCGCCTCAACTGATCAAGCACCATGGCCATTCGATCGAGGCTGCCATCCGGGCCGGCCAACAGCCCCACACCGCGGACAAGCACCACTGACACCCCGGCAACCCAGGGTGGCCGCGCGGTGCTGCCCACCTATAATGCGCGGTTCTGCCTC
>JANNUE010000266.1:0-3853 GCA_031394895.1 Betaproteobacteria bacterium | reverse complement strand
CGGCTTCGTGCTGGCCGCGGTGTGGGAGCGCGAAGACCCGCGCGACGCCTTCGTCTCCAGCCGCTACGCCGGCCTGGACGAGTTGCCGCAGGGCGCGGTGGTGGGCACCTCCAGCCTGCGCCGCGTGGCCCAGTTGCTGGCCAGGCGGCCCGACCTGCGCATCGAGCCCTTGCGCGGCAACCTGGACACGCGGCTGCGCAAGCTCGACGAGGGCGGCTTCGACGCCATCGTGCTGGCCGCCGCCGGGCTCAAGCGCCTGGGCCTGGGCAGCCGCGTGCGCGCCTGCTTCGAGATCGACCAGATGATCCCGGCCGCCGGCCAGGGCGCACTGGGCATCGAGGTGCGCGAGGACGCGCAGGCCTTGCGCGCTACGCTGGCGCTGACCAGCCACCTGCCCACGCTGCTGGCCACTGCTGCCGAGCGCGCCGTCTCGCGCGGTCTGGGCGGCAGCTGCAGCGTGCCGCTGGCGGCGCACGGCGTGTGGGAAGGCGGCACGCTGCGCCTGCACACCGCCCTGGGCGATGCCGACGCGCCCACGCGCCCGCTGCTGCACGCCACCGTGGCCGCTGCGGTGGCCGACGAGGCCGCGGCGCTGGCCCTGGCGCCGAGGCGGTGGCCCGGCTGCGCGCCGCCGGTGCCGCCGACTACCTGCACACCTGATGCCGGTACGGCGCGCGCCATGCGGCTGATCGTCACGCGGCCCGCGGCCCAGGCCGCGCGCTGGGTGCAGGAGTTGCAAGCGTTGGGCGTGGACGCGCAGGCGCTGCCGCTGCTGGAGATCGCGCCGGCGGCCGATGCCGCGCCGCTGCACGCCGCCTGGCACCAGCTGCCGGGCTGCGCGCTGGTCATGTTCGTCAGCGCCAACGCGGTGCAGCACTTCTTTGCCGCGCGCCCCAAAGGCGCAGCCTGGCCCGCGGGCGTGCCGGTCGGCTCCACCGGGCCGGGCACCACGCATGCGCTGCGCCAGGCCGGCGTGGCCGATGCCACCATCGTCGAGCCCGCCGCCGACGCCCCGGCCTTCGACAGCGAAGCGCTGTGGGCGCGGCTGTCGGGGCGCGACTGGGCAGGCCGCCGCGCGCTGGTGGTGCGCGGCGAAGACGGGCGCGACTGGCTGGCCGACACCTTGCGCGCGCGCGGCGCCACGGTGGACTTCGTGGCCGCCTACCGCCGCCTGGCACCCGTGCCAGACGCCGTAGGCCAAGCGCTGCTGCAGGCCGCCTTGGCCGCCCCGCAGGCGCATGCCTGGCTGCTGAGCAGCAGCGAAGCAGCGCAGCACCTGCGCGGCCTGGCGCCGGGCGCCGACTGGTCGGCCAGCCTGGCCCTGGCCTCGCATCCGCGCATCGCGGCCACGGCGCGGCGCATCGGCTTCGGCCGCGTCCTGGCCGTGTCGCCCACGCCGGCCGAGGTGGCCCGCTGCCTGGCCGGTGTGCGCTCGATACAATCTGAGCCCCAGTGACCGAAGCGCCTGCATCCCCCCCAGTCGAGCCCGCTGCCGCGGCCCCGCCGCCGCCCCTGGCGCAAGCCGTGACGCCCGCAGTGCTGGTTGCGGCCCACTCGGGCGCCGGACGCTGGATCGCAGCCGGCGCGGCCCTGCTGGCGGCGCTGGCCACGGCGGCGCTGGTGCTGGCCTGGAACACGCAGCAGCGCGTCAAGTCGCTCGAAGCCGAACTGGTGCGGCGCCAGCAGGACAGCGGCAGCCAGGCGGCTGAAGCGCGCGTGCTGGCCAAGCAGGCCGAAACGACCTCGCGGGAGATCGCCGCCAAGCAGGCGCTGCTCGAGGCACGCGTGGCCGAGACCACGCTGCAGCGCACGCAGATCGAAGAGCTGATCCAGTCGCTGGCGCGCTCGCGCGACGAAAACGTGCTGGCAGACATCGACGCCGCGCTGCGCGTGGCGATGCAGCAGACGGCCATCACCGGCAGCGCCGATCCGCTGGTGTTGACGCTCAAGCAGGCCGACGAGCGCCTGGGGCGCTTCAACCAACCGCGCCTGGAGCGCGTGCGCCGCGCCGTTGCGCAAGACCTGGACCGCGTGCGCACCGCCGGCGTGACCGACATCGCCGTGCTCACCATCCGCCTGGACGAAGTGATACGCCTGGTCGACGACCTGCCGCTGCTGTCGGCGCCCGACCGCCGCGCCGCCGCGCCCGCCGGGGCGGCGCCGGCATCGGCCGCCGCCTCGTCCGTCGGCTGGGGTCTGGACCTGCCCGAGAAGTGGCGCAACATCGGCCTGCAGGTGTGGGGCGAGGTGCAGCGCCTGGTGCGCGTGACGCGCATCGAGCACCCCGACGGCATGCTGGTGGCGCCCGAGCAAGCCTGGTTCCTGCGCGAGAACCTCAAGCTGCGCCTGCTGAACGCGCGCCTGGCGCTGCTATCGCGCCAGTTCGACACGGCGCAGTCCGACCTGCGCGACGCGCAGGCGGCCCTGGACCGCTACTTCGAGCGCAGTGCGCGCCGGGTGGTCACGGCCAGCGAACAGGTGCGCCAGATCAGCGCGCAGGCGCGCCTGGTCACCGTGCCGCGGCCCGACGCCACGCTGGCCGCCATCGCCACCGTTTCAGCGGGCCGCTGAGCCGGCACCGCATCCACCATGCGCGGCGTCATCTGGCTGGTGCTTCTGTTCACCGTGGCGGTGGTTGCGGCCACCACCCTGGGCAGCAACGACGGCCTGGTGACGGTGTACTGGGGCGGCTGGCGCATGGACTTGTCGCTCAACCTGGCGGTGATCCTACTGCTGGGCAGTTGCCTGCTGCTGATGTCCTCGGTCAAGGCGCTGGACTCGCTGCTTTCGCTGCCGCGCCGCGCCGGCGACTGGCGCGCCCTGCGCCGTGAGCGCGGTGCCCAGGCGGCCCTGCGCGAGGCCTTGGCCGAATACTTCGGTGCGCGCTACGGCCGCGCCAGCAAGGCTGCGCAAAGGGCGCTGGCCTTGCAGCAGGAAACGCCGCTGCTGCAGGCCGACACCGACTTCCGCACGCTGGCGCTGCTGCTGGCCGCGGGCAGCCTGCACCGCTTGCAGGACCGCACGCGGCGCGACGCCATGCTCAAGCTGGCGCTGGCCGAGAGCCGGCCGCGCGTGGCCGACGACGCAGCGCGCCTGCTGGCCGCCGAGTGGGCGCTGGAAGACCGCGACGGCCCGCGCGCGCTCGAGCTTCTGGGCGCGCTGCCGCCCGGTGCCGGCAGGCGTACCCAGGCCCTGCGCCTGCGCCTGCAGGCTACGCGCATGGCACGCCAGCCGATGGAAGCACTGTCCACCGCGTGCCTGCTGGCCAATCACCAGGCTTTCTCGCCGGTGGTGGCGCAGAGCCTGCTGCGCGCGTTGGCGGCCGAGGCGCTGGAGGGCGCGCACGACGTGCAGCAGTTACGCCGGTTGTGGGGGCAGTTCGATGCCGCCGACCGGCGCGACGCCCAAGTGGTGGCCCGCGCCGCGGCGCGTGCGGTGCAACTGGACGCGGCCGAGGATGCGCGGCGCTGGCTACGCCCGTTCTGGGAGCGGCTGTCGGAGCTGTCGCGCGAAGAGCGCGAGCAGGCTGCGTTGGCGCTGATCGAGGCGCGCGCCGGCATCGGCGGCGACTGGCTGCCGCGCCTGGAAAGCGCGGCCCAGGCCTTCGGCCACGAAGGGGCCGTGGTGGCGGCAGTGGGCATGGTCTTTGCCGAAAGGCGTCTGTGGGGCAAGGCGCGCAAGCTGCTGGAGCAAGCCGCTGCGGCCCCGGCACTGCCGGCGCGCACGCGCCGCCTGGCCTGGCACCCTGCTCTACGGCAACCTTTCCCCATCCGACACAACGGAAATCGTCGCAAAGCTTGATGTGGCGAAAGTCCACTACAAACTCAGCGATGACGGCACCAAAGTGATGGTG
>JANNUE010000262.1:0-6357 GCA_031394895.1 Betaproteobacteria bacterium | reverse complement strand
CCAGGATGACCGGCAGCACGATGTACAGGACGACCGAGGTGAGCAGCGTGTCCCACGGCACGCTGATCGACGACAGACCCAGCAGCAGGGCCACGATCGGCGCAAAGGCGAACACCATGATGCTGTCGTTGAGCGCCACTTGCGACAGCGTAAAAAGCGGGTTGCCGCCGGTCAGGCGACTCCAGACAAACACCATCGCCGTGCACGGCGCCGCGGCCAGCAGGATCAGCCCGGCGATATAGCTGTCAAGCTGATCGGGCGGCAGCCACTGGGCAAACAGATGGCGAATGAAGATCCAGCCCAGCAGTGCCATCGAGAACGGCTTGACCGCCCAGTTGACAAACAGCGTGACGCCGATGCCGCGCCAATGTTGCCTGACCTGATGCAGCGCGCCAAAGTCCACCTTCAGCAACATCGGGATGATCATCACCCAGATCAGCAAGCCCACCGGCAGGTTGACCTGGGCGAACTCCATGCGACCGATTAACTGGACCGGCTCGGGAAACAACTGGCCGAGCGCGATGCCGGCCACGATGCACAGAAAAACCCAGACGCTGAGCCAGCGCTCGAACACGCTCATCGGTTCGGCAACAGGGTTGGTTTTGAGTGTTGCGGTGTTCATGCAAATCGGCCTCAATTGTTTGCGATGTCGAGCAACGCGCTGTGCAGGGCGTCACGATCGAGCGTCGCCAGAGGCAGCGCCAGCAGTTGCAGCATGCGGTAGCCGATTGCCTGGCGCGTCAACTCGAACGCACGGCGCTGGCCCTCAATGCCGCCTTCGGCGTTGGACGGATCGGGGTAGCCCCAATGCACCTTGACCACTTGCTTACCGGCGCCGCCGAAGAACACCGGGCAGGTTTCAGCGGCAGCGTTGTCACAGACCGTGATCACGATCGAAAGCGGCGGCCCGCCCGGCGCGCTGAACAGGTCCCAGCTCTTGCTCTTGCAGCCATCGGTGCGGACACCGGCTTTGTCCAACACTTCCACGGCCAGCGGGTTGATGCGTCCGCCCGGTGCGCTGCCCGCGCTGTGCGCCTTGACCGCGCGCCCGAGCTTGTGCGCCCAATGGTTGAGCATCGCTTCGGCCAGGATGCTGCGGGCCGAGTTGTGGGTGCAAAGAATCAGTACGTGAGTTGTCATGCGCTGCCACCGCAGCAGCCACCGGCACAGCACGCGCCAGCGGCTGGTTTGCTGGAGGACTGGGCTGGGCTGCCCGCGCCAGCCGCGTCCGGTTTGCTCGCGCGGATAAAGCCGCTGACGAACTTGCCGTCAACCTCTTGCGCCATGCGCTGCATATCGGCACCCTGGCCGGCCAGAAACTCCTTGGCATCGTCGATGCTGTAGATGCGCGTGACTTCGATCTCTGCATTGACGAAACCGGCGCCGGCCAGCTTGGCCAGGTAATCCTGATCGGACAACGCGCCCGCCACGCAACCAACCCACAGCTCGATGCTCTTGCGGATGATGGGCGGCACTTCGCCGCGCACCACCACATCGGAGACGGCAAAGCGGCCGCCCGGTTTAAGCACGCGAAACGCCTCCTGCAAGACCCGGTCCTTGTCGGCCGACAGGTTGATCACGCAGTTGGAAATGATCACATCGACCGAGTTGTCTGGCAGCGGAATGTTCTCAATCTCGCCTTTGAGGAAGTGGACGTTGGCGAGGCCGCTCTTTTGCTTGTTCTGCTCGGCCAGCGCCAGCATCTGGTCGGTCATGTCCAGACCAAAGGCCTTGCCGGTGGGCCCGACGCGCCTGGCCGACAGCAAGACGTCAATGCCGCCGCCCGAGCCGAGGTCGAGCACGGTCTCGCCGGGCTTGAGCTCGGCCAGCGCGGTCGGGTTGCCGCAACCGAGCGAAGCCAGTAGCGCCTTCTCAGGCACTTCGCCGGCCTGCAGCGCGTCGTACAAATTGGAAGTGATCGGGTCTGCGCCGCAACTGCCCGCTGCAGCGCCGCCGCAGCAACTGTTGCCCGCTCCGGCGCTGACGCGGCTGGCGGCCTCGCCGTACTTCTGCCTGACCACTTCTTTCACGTTGCTATCTGTCATCATCTTTCTCTCCTTCACGTTAACGACAGCAGACGATCGTCTGCGGCTCGATCACCTTGTTGCGGGTGCAGCACTCGGCGTACAGAAAACTCAGCAGGTCCTGCAGCGCCGCCGTGTTGGCCGAGCACCAAAGAAAGGTCCCCTGCCGGCTGACACTCACCAAATTTTCGTGTTTGAGCTTGTCCAGGTGGTGCGACAGCGTCGAGCTGGCAAAGCCCAGCTCGGCAGCAATATCGCCCACCACCATGCCGTCCGGATGGGCGCTCAGCAGCAAGCGCAATATGCGCAGCCGCGGCTCGGTGCCAATGGCCGACAGCATGTCGGCGTAGCGCGCGGTTGCTGCTGCATCATCTTTGTGTTTCATGGTACGCCTGTATTTCCGGAACGATCGAACTATACACGTTTGCGCGCTAGAGATCAATTGCTGGACCGTGTCGCATGAGATGGATCGGTACCGCCATCCCGCGCGCGACAGGCTCCTGGCGCCCAGCATTGATAATTGGCATTGCCCGTGCCAGCGTAGGCACCTGACGGCAACAAATACTCAAACGCATGCCTGCAACAATCACCTTCACGTCGGCCGACCACCACCGCTTTGACGCGCTGCTCTATCCGACAGCGGACGCTGCGGCACCGGTGCTGCTCTTCTTCAGCGCACTGGGCACGCCAGCCAAGGTCTATCGCCATTTTGGCCACGAACTCAACCAGCACGGTGTGCAGCTTTGCGCGCCCGACTGGCGCGGCATTGGCAGCAGCTCGGTGCGCGCCGCGCGCGAGAGCGACTTTGGCTACCGCCATCTGGTCGAGCTCGATATGGCGGCGGCGATTGCCGGCGTGCGCCAGCGCTTTCCACAGGCCCCGATCTGGCTCGGCGGCCACAGCCTGGGCGGTCAGTTGTCGCTGTTGGCAGCGGCGGCCGATGCGTCGCAGTTGTCGGGCCTGGTGTTGATCGCCAGCGGCACCGTACACACGCCGCGCTACCCGGCCAAGATGCGCCTGGCGATCCACTCACTGGTCTGGATGTCGCGCCTTTCCCGCGTCGCGCTGGGCTATTTCCCGGGCCAGCGCGTGCGATTTGGCGGGCGCGAAGCGGCCGGACTGATGCGCGACTGGAGTCACGTGGCGGTAACCGGCGAATTCCGCCCGGTCGGATCGACGCTCGACTACGAGCATTTGATGGCCAAGCTGAGGCTGCCGGTGCTGGCCTTGACGTTCGCAGCGGACGGCTGGACACCAAAAGCCGCGACCCAAGCCTTGCTCCACAAGCTGCCGGAACATTCGTTTGTGCACCGGCACTGGAGTGCGGCAGACAGCGCCGGCGTGGCGCTCGACCACTATTCCTGGCTTAAGCAGCCGGCGCTGGTGGCGCCCGCCGTGGCCGCGTTCATCAGGCAATCGGGCGCAGGCCATGGCGCCGCCGCCCTGCGCGCTTGAAGCCGGAATTCCCGTTTAGCTCCCCATGCGCCGTCGCGTCGCCCTCGCCCATCGGCATACCCGGCTGCGCGTATCGCGCCTGCCTGCCGTCTGGCGCGGCATGTTGTGGGTGGCGTTCAGCGGCGTGCTGTTCACCGTTCTCAACACCATCGTGCGCAGCATCACACTGACACTCGATCCGTTCGAGTCGCAGTTTCTGCGCTATTTGTTCGGCGTGGTGGCGATGCTGCCGCTGCTGTGGCGTCACGGGCTGGCGGCGTATCGGCCGGTGAATCTGCGCGGCCAGTTCTGGCGCGGCGGCGTGCACACGCTGGCCTTGCTGCTGTGGTTCACCGCGCTGCCGCACATCGGCCTGGCCGAAATGACGGCGATCGGTTTTACCGCCCCGATCTTCATCATGATTGGCGCCGCCTGGTTTTTGGGTGAGAAGATGCGCAGCGACCGCTGGGTTGCGGCGCTGATCGGTTTTGCCGGCGTGCTGGTGGTGGTGGCTCCGCAACTCGCCGGCAAGGGCGGCTGGTATTCGCTCGTAATGCTGGCGTCATGCCCGGTGTTTGCCGCATCGTTTCTGATGACCAAGACGCTCACGCGCTATGAGAATTCGGGCGTCATCGTGCTCTGGCAGGCGATCTCGGTCACGCTGCTGAGCCTGCCGCTCGGTCTGCTGCACTGGTCGGCGCCAACTGCGTGGCAGTGGCTTGGTTTTGCCGCCGCCGGCGCATTGGGCTCACTCGGCCACTACTGCCTGGCGCGCGGCTTTCGGGTGGCCGACATCTCGGCCACGCAGTCGCTGCGCTTTCTGGACCTGATCTGGGCCTCGCTGCTGGGCTGGCTGGTGTTCTCCGATGTGCCCAAACAGACCACACTGCTGGGCGCACTGGTGATCCTGGCCGCCACCGTGTGGATTGCGCGGCGCGAGCACCGCCGCGGCTGATCGTTTCCGCACTGCCGCGGCGGTGCCTTTCGGCATCGACAGCGTCGCAGGCAGGCGAGGTTTAAACATGTGTCAACCCAAAATTGAAATGTCCCCTTTTCTCCAAGATTGAAATGTCCCCTTTTGACTTCTATTTCAATGGTTGTTGGCAAGCGTGAGCGCGTCAGGCCGAAGGCTCAAAGTCGGGGAGCGGTGGGTAACTGATGCACCGGCGTACTCGCCGGCTGTCCACACCCTCGGTGGTGTGGGCAGATCAGTTATCCACGGCGGGCGCGTACAGCCTGATTCTCAAGCGCCACAGTGACTTGCAATTTGTGCAGCCGAGCTGCTTCTTTGAGTAGCACCTCATCGACACGGGTGTTGATCAGCTTGTCGTCCGCTATTCGGGTCGTACTCAGATGCTGATGCTGGTCAAACGTCTTGAACTCCAGCGCTTCATCACCCCACAGAAGTTCGAGCTCACCGCCTTGATGCTCAATAATTTTTACGGGTTGATTTCGCAATGCGTAGCGCGGCTGTTCTGGGCGTGTGATGAGTACCAACAGTTGACCCTTGAATTTGCAGGTCAGGGTCTTGGACAGCACACGCTCATAGTGGTGAGCGCAGATACGGCGTAGGTGCTGGATCTCACCGTCAAAGACCCGGTGGGCGTCGGTTTTGTCCACTGCCGGATGCCCAAAGCGTGCATTGTGTTTCGCCAGATACTGCGCCAACCACGCGTTGGCGGCCTCGATGGTGCTGATGCCGGCCAGGCGCAACGCTTTGACCAGACGGTCCTGCAGGGTCTGAAAGACACGTTCCACCCGTCCCTTGGCCTGAGGCGAGTACGCCAGGATGGACTCGATGTTGAGCTCACCCAAGGCGCGCTCGAACTGGGTCGGTGCCGGGTCTTCGGGGTCGTGCTTGGTAAAGATGCTGTGGCGGTCGCTGTACAGCGCCAGTGGGCGGCCATGGGAGCCTACGTAGCACTGCAAGCTGTGCAGGTAGGCATTGGTGGACTCCACCGGGTAGAAGCACGCCTGTAGCAGCGTGCCGGTGGCATCGTCAATGAAGGCGATGAGGCAGCACTTGCCCGCACGATTCTCAAACCATGCGTGTGGGCTGCCGTCAATTTGCACCAGTTCGCCCAGGCGGCTACGGCGCTCGCGCGGACTGTGGATGCGTCTGACGCGTGAGCGCTTGGCCTTCCACAGTTGTGCCTCGATCATCCAGCCTCGCAATGTCTCGGCACTGCCCATGTAGCCGTGCAGGGAGGTCAAGTACTCGCACGCCAAGGTGGGGCCAAAGTCGGCGTAGTGTTCTTGCACCAAGCCGACAAACCGATCACGAACCGCTTGCGCTATGCGCCGGTTGCTGGGAACACCCCAGCGCTTGGAAACAGCGCCCTGAGCACCGTCTTGACGGATGGCACGCACCAGACGTTTGACCTGGCGCACGGAGATGTTGAGCCACGCCGCCGCGTCAGACTGACCCATCGTGCGTTCAATGACCTGCACTATGACCGCGTAGCGATCTGCTTCCTTCAAACTCATCTGTACCACCTCTACCATCGCAACGCCCCTAAACATCAAAGGGGACATTTGAATCTGGTTAAAAGGGGACATTACGACTTTGTGCTGTCACGAGGTTTAAACATGTTGCGACAAACCCATTTAACGTTTACACTTGTCTAGGAGCCTGTCGGGCTTTGGGTCGAGCCCGCGCCGGGGCGAGTCGTGGCGACAGGCTAGGCGTCGGCGAGGCCGTGTGGCGAGTCCACACAACGTGCGGGCAACGACGCTTGGCGCTGCGAGTCGCCCCGGCCCTTCGGGTTGGCTCTGCAAGGGGGCCCATGCGGCGTTGCAAAGGCTCGCCGGATGCGCGATCCGGCTGCGCTTTGCGCCTTGCCTGCACCCCCTTGCAGAACCAACGCGGACCCAACCCAAAGCCCGACAGGCTCCTAGA
>JANNUE010000258.1:0-4304 GCA_031394895.1 Betaproteobacteria bacterium | reverse complement strand
CAGTTCGGCCAGTACCCGCACGCAATACTCGTGGTATTTTGCTCCCTCCTCGGTCACCCCCATGCTGCGGGTAGAGCGATTGATCAGGCGAACCCCCAGTTGCGCTTCCAGACGCTGCAATCTCTTGCTCACCAGCGCACTGGAAAATCCGAGCTCCCGCCCCGCGCCAGACAGGCTTCCTTCCTTCACGACCTGCGCGAAGATGCGTAAATCCGTTATGTTGTCTACCAGCATATTTTCAATGAAATGGAAAAAGTGAATTAACAAAATGGCTGTTTATCGCTGATACGGAAATGGTAGATGATTGGACTCGGCCTCACAAGGCATAACCCAGTCCAAATCAGGAGGACCAATCATGACAAATATGCAAGTTGCGTTTGCTGACGAAATCGAACAACAGGAACGAGCCAAATTCAACCATTGCTTCAGGGAGGAATTCGAGAAACTCATGGAGGAACGCGAGACCACCAGAACCAAATCGCTGGCGCTGATAGCAACCAAAGGAACGCTGGACTGGGCCTATCCGCCATTCATTCTCGGCACCACCGCCGCAGCGCTGGGATGGGATGTCAGCATCTTTTTCAGCTTCTATGGCCTCGAGTTGCTCAAGAAGGATTTGGACCTGGGCGTCTCGCCCCTGGGCAACCCGGCAATGCCCATGAAGATGTCGCTAGGCCCGGACTGGCTGCGTAACATCGATTGGAACATTCCCAATGCGATCATGGGTAACATACCTGGCTTCGAAGGCATGGCCAAGGCAATGTTCGAGAGCACGTTAAAGCAAAAAGGCGTGGCCAGCATTGGCGAGCTGCGTTCGATGGCGATCGACTGCGGTGTCAAAATGGTGGCATGCCAGATGACTGTCGACCTGTTCGGCCATGACAAGAATGATTTTGTGCCTGAGGTTGACGATTGGGTTGGAGCTGCCAGCTTTCTGCCGATTGCGGCGAAGGCCGACATCTGCCTGTTTATTTAGCGCGTTTTGGGGTTCCTTCGTCACCCCAACCAACATGTTATCCGGCCTCATTCTCCAGCACCTGCAAAAACTCATCGCCGTATTTCGCCAGCTTGGCTTGGCCCACGCCGGTGATTTGCCCCATTTCCCTCAGGGTGACGGGGCGGCGATTGAGGATTTCCAGCAGGGTGCTGTCGTGAAAGATCACGTAGGGCGGCACGCCCTGCTCGCGGGCGAGTTCGGTGCGCTTGGCCTTGAGGGCGAGCCACAGCGGGTCTTCGTTGGCGCCGGCGAAGGCTTCGCGGGCGCGGGCACCGCGCTCGGCTTTGCTGGTTCGGCTCTTTTTGGCTGGTTCGGCATCGCGCCGCAGCCAGACTTCCAGCTCGCCGCGCAATACGATGCGGGATTTCTCTGTCAGGCGCAGGCCGCCGTAGGCTTCGATGTCCACGTTGAGCAGGCCGGCGGCGACAAGCTGGCGGTAGACGCTGCTCCATTGAGCTGGCGTCAACTCTTTGCCAATGCCGAAGGTGCTGAGTTGCTGATGGTTGAATTGTTCTATTTTGGCAGTGGTCTTGCCGAGCAAGACGTCGATCAGGTGGCCGACGCCGAAGCGCTGGCCGGTGCGGTAGACGCAGGATAGCGCCATCTGCGCGGGCTGGGTGGCGTCCCAGGTGTCGACGGGTTCGAGACAATTGTCGCACTGGCCGCAGTCGCCGGGGTGGTCTTCGCCGAAGTAGCACAGGAGGGTCTGGTGGCGGCAGGCGGTGGCTTCGCAGAAGCCGAGCAGGGCGTCGAGCTTTTGCAGTTCGACCCGCTTGCGCTCGGCGGGGGCGTCGCCGGCGCTGAGCATCTGGCGCATCGAGACCACGTCGCCCAGGCCGTAAGTCATCCAGGCGTCCGCAGGCAGGCCGTCGCGGCCGGCACGGCCGGTTTCCTGATAATAGCCTTCCATGCTCTTGGGCAGGTCGAGATGGGCGACGAAGCGCACGTTGGGCTTGTCGATGCCCATGCCGAAAGCGACCGTGGCGACCATGATCACGCCTTCCTCGCGCAGGAAACGGCGCTGGTTGGCGTTGCGCGTGGCGGCGTCGAGGCCAGCGTGGTAGGGCAGAGCATCCCAGCCTTTTTCCTTGAGCCAGGCGGCGGTTTCATCGACTTTCTTGCGCGACAGACAATAGACGATGCCGGCATCGTTGGCGTGTTCGGCTTCCAGAAAAGCCTGTAACTGGTTCCGTGCGTTGGCTTTTAATGCCACCCGGTAGCGGATGTTCGGGCGGTCGAAGCTGGAGACGAACTGGTGGGCCTGTTCCAGCGCCAGGCGTTCGACGATCTCGCGCCGGGTAGGTGCATCCGCCGTGGCCGTCAGCGCGATGCGCGGCACCGCCGGAAAAACGTTCGTGGAGTACCGTCAGTTCCCGGTATTCGGGGCGGAAGTCGTGGCCCCACTGCGACACGCAGTGCGCCTCGTCGATGGCGAACAGCGCCAGCCCCGGGCCGGACTGTACCTGTTCTAGCGCGCTCAGGAAATTGGCCATCAGCAGGCGTTCAGGGGCGACGTAGAGGATATCCAGGTCGCCGCGCATCAGGCGGCCAAATACGTCACGGGCGGCATCGGCGCTCAGGCTGGAGTTGAGGAAGGCGGCCTTCACGCCGAGTTGCTTGAGGGCATCCACCTGGTCCTGCATCAGCGCGATCAGTGGCGACACCACGATGCCGACGCCTTGCCGCAATAGGGCGGGGAGCTGGTAGCACAGGGATTTTCCGCCGCCGGTTGGCATCAGTACCAGCGCGTCACCGCCTGCTGTGACGTGCTCGACGATGGCCTGTTGCTCGTCGCGAAAGGCCGAGTAACCAAAAACGTCGTGGAGAATTTGCTGGGCTGAAGAGGCGGGCATGGGAGGGAGCGCGGATAAAATGCTATTTTACCCCTTCATGGCCTTGCCGGGTTGCGCAATGGCCCGAGGCAGCCCAGATGATAGGGCGCAGTTGTGTTGTTGTTTCTGTTAAACTAACTGCATTGGTTTAGCGAATCTGGCTTCCAGGCTCGGCTTTATTTATTTTCTTAATCCGAATACCAGCTTAAAGGGTGAACAACTTGGCACAACCTAATTTTCAATACGAAAAGCGTCAAAAAGAGCTGGAAAAGAAAAGAAAAAAAGAAGAAAAAGCACAGCAGAAACTGAATAAAAACCAGCCCCAGGAAAAGCCAGCTCAATCTCCGGATGAGGGTGGCGTCAATCCGCCTCCTGCTGCCGCTGAGTAAAGGCTTATGCTTTATCCTCGGCCATTTTTACGAAGATGGCTGAGTCTCCCAAGCCGGGTACGGCGACTTCCCAGTTCATTTTCTTGATGTAATCGGTCAGCGCCTGGGCGGCGTGTGGTTCGCCGTGAACAACGAAGGTTAGTGCGGGCGGGTGCTTGAACTGTTTGAGCCAGTGCAGCAGGGCAGCCTGATCTGCGTGTGCCGAGAACCCGCCTATCGTATAAATTTCTGCGCGCACGGCAATGTCCTTGCCATAAATCCGCGTCGTTTTCGCGCCATCCACCAGCCGTCTTCCCAGCGTGCCCTGAGCCTGGAAACCGGTGATCAGGATCGTGTTCTGTCTTTTTCCCAAGTTGTTCATCAGGTGAAACTTGATGCGCCCGGCATCGCACATCCCGCTGGCGGAAATGATGATGGCACCGGAATGAATGCTGTTCAGCGCAATGGATTCTTCCGTGCTGGCAGTAAAAGTGATCTTTAGTGGACTGTGGTTTTTTGCCTGCCAGGCGGTAAGTTCTCTCGCCTTCTCGTCGAACATTTCCATGTGCCGCATGGTGATATCCGTGGCTTTGGTCGCCATCGGCGAGTCCACATAGACGGTCAGATTCTTGAATCGCCCCTGGCGTGTGAGCTCCTGAAGAAAATAGATGATTTCCTGGGTGCGCCCCACGGCGAAGGCGGGAATGATGACATTGCCTTTTTTTCGGTACAGCGTGTCATTGATGGCATGCACGAATTCTTCGGCGGTTGCAGGCAGGTCCTTGTGTAAGCGGTCGCCGTAGGTGGATTCGACGAACAGGATGTCGGCTTCTTCGATGATGGATGGATCACGCAGGATGGGTTGGCCGGGTTGGCCCAAGTCCCCCGAGAAGACCAGCTTGGTCTGCTTGTCTCTATCCTTGACCCAGACTTCGATGATGGCCGATCCCAGAATATGACCGGCATCCCGGAAGCTGCAACGTACGGACGGGTGCGGGGATATCTGCGTGTCGTAGGAAACCGGCGCGGACAGCGTGAGCTTGCGCGTCTCGACATCCCAAATCTGAATTTCACCGAGCCGCCCGGGCAACCCGCCCGCCACGGCGA
>JANNUE010000241.1:0-15893 GCA_031394895.1 Betaproteobacteria bacterium | reverse complement strand
CGAGCAAGCCGACACAGGCGGTGGTCGAATTAGGTGCCGCCGATCTGGTCAAGGTGCAAATCCTGGAATTGACGCAAGGCCTGGCGATCTCGGGCTCACTCAAGGCGGTCAACACGGCACTCGTGAAAGCGCGCGTGGCGGGCGAGTTGCAGGGTCTGACGCTGCGCGAGGGCGACCGGGTCGAATCCGGGCAAATCATCGCCCGCATCGATGCAACCGAATATCAGGCGCGCGTGCGCCAGGCGCAACAGCAGGCGCAGGCGGCCAAGGCCCAGGTCGAGATCGCGCAGCGCGGTTACGACAACAACCGCTCGCTGGTGGAGCAGGGTTTTATTTCGAAGACGGCGCTGGACACCTCAATTGCCACGCTGGCAGCGACCGAGGCGACCTACCGCGCCGCGCAGGCCGGCGCCGAGGTGGCGACCAAGTCGCTGGATGACACCGTGCTGCGCGCGCCGATTGGCGGCCTGATATCGCAGCGCCTGGCGCAACCGGGCGAGCGCGTCGGTGTCGAGGCCCGCGTGGTCGAAATTGTTGACCTGAGCCGGCTTGAACTGGAGGCCACTCTGAGCGCGACTGAATCGCTGGAGGTGCGTCTGGGTCAAAGCGTCGCGCTGCAGATTGAAGGTTCGACGACGCCGGTCAGCGCCAAAGTGGTGCGCATCAATCCAAGCGCCGTCGCGGGCAGCCGCGCCGTTCTGGTCTATCTGGCAGTGCAGAGCACGCCGGGCTTGCGCCAGGGTCTGTTTGCACAGGGGACCATCAGTACAGCCCGGCTGCAGACACTGGCCGTGCCGCTGAGTGCGGTGCGCAGCGACGCGCCGCAGCCTTATGTGCAACTGGTAAGCCAGCAGCAGATCGTTCATCAGACGGTGCAGATGGGAGCACGCGGCGAGGTCGATGGACAGAGCATGGTCGCGATCAAGGGCGTGCCCGAAAACACCACGCTGGTGGCGGGCAAGGTCGGCGCGCTGCGCGTCGGCACGGCAGTCAAATTCAGCACCGCTGCCCTGCCGGCAGCGCAGGACAAATAGACCATGTGGTTCACCCGCGTCAGCCTCCAAAACCCCGTCTTCGCGACGATGATCATGCTGGCCATCGTGGTGCTGGGACTGTTTTCCTATCAGCGCCTGCGCGTTGACCAGTTTCCCAACGTTGACTTCCCCGTCGTGGTGATCACTACCGAATACCCGGGCGCGTCGCCCGAAATTGTCGAAAGCGAAGTGACGAAGAAGATCGAGGAAGGCGTCAACTCGATTGCCGGCATCAATGCGCTGACCTCGCGCAGTTATGAAAGCATGTCGGTTGTCATCATTGAATTCCAGCTCCACATTAATGGCCGCAAGGCGGCTGACGACGTGCGCGAGAAAGTGGCGCTGCTGCGACCCACACTGCGCACCGAGGTCAAGGAGCCGCGTGTGCTGCGCTTCGACCCGGCCAGCAAAGCCGTCTGGTCGCTGGCGGTGCTGCCGCAGGACATTGCAGTGCCGGCCGGGGCCAGCGCCGCGCACAAGCTGAGCGACGTCGAGCTGACCAACTGGGCCGACCAGACGCTGCGCAAGCGGCTTGAAAACGTGCGCGGCGTCGGCTCGGTCACCGTGGTCGGCGGCACCAAGCGCGAAATCAACATCTACCTCAACCCGCAGGCGCTGGAGAGTTTCGGCGTGGCGCCGGAGCAGGTTGTGACTGCCGTGCGCAACGAAAACCAGGACCTGCCGCTGGGCGCGATCCGCTCGCTGGAGCAGGAGCGCGTGGTGCAGATTCAGGCCCGCATGCAGCGCCCGGAGGATTTTGGCAAGATCATCGTCGCGCGCAAGAACGGCGCGCCGGTGCGCGTCGAGCAGCTCGCCAGCGTTGTCGATGGCGCGCAGGAAACCGACAGCCTGGCGCTCTACAGCGGCCAGCGAACGCTGTTGCTGAGCGTGCAGAAGTCGCAGGACGAAAACACCATCGACGTGGTTGACGGCCTGTCCAAAGCGGTGGCCGCGATGCAGGCCGAGTTGCCGCCGGGCGTTCGGCTCGAGCCGGTCACAGACAATTCGCGCCAGATCAGGGTGGCGGTGAAAAATGTGCGCGAGACGCTGTTCGAAGGCGCACTGCTGACGATTCTGATCGTGTTCCTGTTCCTTAATTCGTGGCGCTCCACCGTCATCACCGGGCTGACGCTGCCGATCGCGCTGATTGGCACCTTTTTGTTCATGAACCTGTTCGGCTTCACCATCAACATGATCACGCTAATGGCCCTGAGCCTGTGCGTCGGGCTGCTGATCGACGATGCGATTGTGGTGCGGGAAAACTTCGTGCGCCACGTGATGATGGGCAAGAAACCGTTTCAGGCGGCGCTCGACGGTACGCAGGAAATCGGACTGGCGGTGCTGGCCACCACGCTGTCGATCGTCGCCGTGTTCCTGCCGATTGGTTTCATGGGCGGCATCATCGGCAAGTTCTTTCACGAGTTCGGCATCACCATCGTCGCCGCCGTGCTGATCTCGATGTTTGTCAGCTTCACGCTGGACCCGATGCTGTCCTCCATCTGGCACGACCCGAGCATCGCCGAGCACGGCCGGCATGGCCCGCGCGTGACGTTCTACGACAGGACGATTGGCCGTGTCACCGGCTGGTTCGACCATGCAACCGAGCTGCTAATCGAGACCTACCAGGGCATTCTGCGCTGGGCCCTGGTGCACAAGCTCAAGACGCTGTTCACTGCACTCGTCATCTTCATCATCAGCATCGTCATGGTGCCGCTGCTGGGCACCGAGTTCGTACCGGCGGCCGACTTCTCGGAGACCACGGTCAACTTCTACACGCCGATGGGCTCGTCCATCGAAGTCACCGAAGCCAAAGTGAAGCAGGTGGAAACCGTCCTGCGCAGCTTCAGCGAGGTGCGCTACACGCTGGCCACTATCAACACCGGCAACGCTGCGGGCAAGAGCTACGCCAGCATCTACATCCGGCTGGTGGACCGCAGCCAGCGCCAGCGCAATGTCGATGAGCTGTCAGCCGTGCTGCGAGAACGGCTCAAGCAGGTGCCGGGCATTACCGTCACGCACGCCGGGCTGATGGACCCGGTCGGCGGACAAAAGCAGATCGAGTTCTCGCTGCAGGGGCAGAACCTGGGCGAGCTGGAACGCATCACGCAACTGGTGATGGAGCGAATCCGTCCGATTGCCGGCCTGGTCGATCTGGACTCCAGCGTCAAGCCGAACAAGCCGACGCTGGACATCGCGGTCAAGCGCGACGCCGCGTCCGACCTGGGTCTGGGCATCGGCCAGATCGGCAGCGCGCTGCGCACACTGGTGGCCGGTCAGACGGTCGGCAACTGGCGCGCGTCGGACGACCAAACCTACGACGTCAATGTGCGGCTGGCGCCACAGGCGCGCAACAACCCGGACGACCTGCAGCGGCTGGCGTTCACGGTCGGCGCCAACGCCGACGGCAGTGCGCGCATCGTGCGGCTCAACCAGGTCGCCACTGTGAAGGAGTCCACCGGTCCGAACCAGATCAACCGGCGCGACCTGACGCGCGAAGTGGCCATCAATGCCAATGTGTACAAGCGTTCGGCCGGCGAGGTTTCCACCGACATCAAGGCAGCACTCGACAGCATCAGTTTTCCGCCCGGCTACCGCTACCAGTTTGGCGGCTCAACCAAGAACATGACCGAGTCGTTCGACTATGCGATCTCGGCGCTGGTGCTGGCGATCATCTTCATCTACATGATTCTGGCGAGCCAGTTCAAGAGCTTTTTCCAGCCGCTGGCGCTGATGACGGCACTGCCGCTGACGCTCATAGGCGTCGTGCTGGCGCTGCTGATGTTCCACTCGACGCTGTCGATGTTTTCGGTCATCGGGGTCGTGATGCTGATGGGCCTGGTCACCAAGAACGCCATTTTGCTGGTGGACTTTGCAATCCGGGCGCGCGCGCCGGGCATCGACGCCGATGGCCAGCGCATTGACGGCATGGAGCGCAGTGCCGCGTTGCTGATGGCGGCCAAGGTGCGCTTGCGCCCGATTCTGATGACCACGCTGGCGATGATTTTCGGCATGCTGCCGCTGGCGTTGGCGCTGACCGAAGGGTCCGAGCAGCGTGCGCCGATGGGCCAGGCCGTGATTGGCGGCGTCATCACCTCGTCGCTGCTGACGCTGGTCGTGGTGCCGGTGGTGTACTGCTATATGGATGATCTGGCGCAATGGCTGCGACGGCGCTGGCGCGGGTCCGAAGCCAGCGCCGGGTAAAATTTTGGGAAATCAGTTAACATACCCCCTGGAGTACATAAATGAACTTTGAACAAGCCCGCTACAACATGATCGAGCAGCAGATCCGTCCCTGGAACGTCCGCGACGCCGAAGTGCTGCACCTGTTGTCGGTCATCAAGCGCGAAGACTTTGTTCCGCCAGCGCAGCAGGAAATGGCCTTTGCCGACATGGAAATTCCACTCGGCCACGGTCAGCGCATGCTGGCGCCGCGCATCGAGGCGCGCATGCTGCAGGACGCCGCGATCAAGAAACACGAGAAGGTGCTGGAAATTGGCAGCGGATCGGGCTATATGACCGCACTGCTGGCGCATCAGGCGCAGCGCGTCATCTCGCTTGAAGTCGATCCGGAACTGGTCAAAATGGCGCGCACCAATCTGCAAAAGGCCGGCATCCACAACGCCGAAGTGCGCCAGGGCGATGGCGCGACCGGCACGCTGTCGGACGCTCCGTTCGACGTCATCATGCTGTGCGGCTCGGTGGCGCAGGTGCCGCAGAACCTGCTCGATCAACTCAAGGTCGGCGGCCGTTTGCTGGCCATCGTCGGTGAAGAGCCAACCATGTGCGTGACCATCGTCACGCGCGATGCCCAGGCCAGCTTCAAAACGCGCCAGGTGTGGGACACGGTGGCACCGCGCCTGCTGAATTTTCCCGTGCCATCACAATTCAAATTCTGAGTTTCATGATCACGCAGGTGCGTCCACTTCAATTGGCTGCCTGGCTGGCGTCGCTGCGCGGCCATGGCGTGCCGGTGGTGCTTGACGTGCGCGAAGCGGCGGAACTGACCATCGCCAGCGTCCAGCCCGACGGCTTTGAGGTGCTGCACATGCCGATGGGCGTGGTGCCGGCGCGTCTGCATGAACTTGACCTGCAACAGCCGATTGCCTGTCTGTGCCATCATGGGGGGCGCAGCATGCAGGTAGCGTCTTTTTTGCAAGCCAGGGGGTTTGCCCATGTTGCGAATATTGCCGGTGGCATCAACGCCTGGTCGAACGAGCTTGACCCGGCCATAGCACGCTATTGAATACCTGCCCCACTAATAACTTCAAGGTCGCCCATGAAAACGTTTCGCCTGTTACCCCTCCTCGCGGCTGTCAGCGCAGCGCTGGCCGCGCCGGCGCACTCGCAGAGCCTGGTGAACCTGTACGAGTCGGCGCGCGGCTTCGACGCAAGCTACCAGTCGGCCAAATCGCAATTTGATGCCACGCTGACCAGGGCCGACCAGGCGAAGGCAGCCATCCTGCCGACTGCCAATCTGGCCGCTGTAGCGTCGCGCTCGATGCAGGAAGTCACGCCCGAGGGCTCACCCGGCAGCGAGCGCTCCTATGGCACCCGAAGTGCGACCATCAGCGCCTCGCAGCCGCTGTACCGCCCGGCCAACTGGGCCAGCTACGAACAGGGCAAGAAACAGATCGATCTGGCGCAGGCTCAACTTGCCGCCGCCGACCAGGATTTGATCGTGCGCGTCAGCCAGGGTTACTTTGACGTGCTGGCCTCAGTGGACAGCCTGACCTTTGTCAAAGCGCAGAAGGCCGCGGTGGCCGAACAACTGGCTTCAGCCAAGCGCAACTTTGAAGTCGGCACCTCGACCATTACCGACACGCGCGAGGCGCAGGCCCGCTACGACCTGGTGATCGCGCAGGAAATTGCCGCCGAGAACGACTTGCGCGTCAAGAGAATTGCGCTCGACCAGTTGGTCGGCAAGAACAATGCCCAGCCACGAGAGCTGGCGCTGCCATTGCAATTGCCGGCCCTGCAGCCAAGCGATGTCAACAGTTGGGTGGCGCAGTCCGAAGCGGAGCACCCGGTGATCCGGCAAACGCAGGTTGCGCTGGACGTGGCGCAGCTCGAAACGCAGAAAGCGCGCGCCGGCCACCTGCCAACGCTGGACCTGACCGCCAGCTACAGCTCCATCAACAATCTGGAAGGCGGCAGCACCCCCGGCAGCGTCAGTTCCCATGTCAACGCTGGCAGTATCGGTCTGCAATTCAACCTGCCACTGTTCGCCGGCTTCTCGACGCAGAACCGGATCCGCGAAACGCTGGCCCTCGAAGACAAGGCACGCAATGACCTCGAAGGCGCCAAGCGCAGCGTTGCACAGGCCACCCGCACCGCGTTCTTTGGCGTGCTGTCGGGTCAGGGCCAAGTCAACGCGCTGCAAGCCGCCGAGGCGTCCAGCCAGAGCGCGCTAGACGCCAACAAACTGGGCTACCAGGTGGGAGTGCGCATCAACATCGACGTGCTCAACTCGCAAAGCCAGTTGTTCGACACCAAAGCCAAACTGGCCAAGGCGCGCTATGACGTATTGCTCGGTGGCCTGAAGCTGCGCCAGGCCAGCGGCACGCTCAAAGCCGACGACTTACAGAGCGTCAACGCGCTGCTTAAGTAGGTCGGATTAGCGCAGCGTAATCCGACGCTAGCTCTCACCAAGCAAGGCCAGCACGGCGCTGACCGTCTTCTCCACCGCACCGCGGTGCTGCGCGGCAAAGCGGCCGGCCGCAGCGGCCATGGCACGCTGCGCCGGCGCATCCGCCACCAGGTTACGGGCCGCAGTCACGGCCTGCGCCAGTCCAGGCAGGCGCAGCGCGGCGCCAGCGCCTTCAGCCAACTCAGCCGCATCGGCAAAATTGAAGGTATGCGGCCCCATCAGCACCGGGCAGGCACAGGCCGCCGCCTCAATCAGGTTTTGCCCGCCGAGCGGCTCGAAGCTGCCGCCCAACAAGGCGGCATCCGCCAAGCCGTAATAAAGCGCCATCTCACCGAGCGAGTCACCGAGCCAGATCGCGCCGGCGCCAGAGCCGTCACTGGGCGGAGCCTGAGCACCCCAGTTGCTGCGCCTCGATAGCGCAAAGCCGCGCGCCGTGATCAGCGCCGCCACCTCGTCAAAGCGTTGCGGGTGGCGTGGCACGATCAGCCACTGAACGCCCTCGCCAGGCGCGTCGCTCAAGCGCCGCGTCGCCAGCAGATTCAGCAGCGCCTGTTCTTCACCGGCTCGTGAGCTGGCGAACAGCACGACCGGCCGGCCGAATGTGGCGCGCCAGGCCCGGCTGGTTGCCAACTGCGCCGCATCCGGCGTGGCGTCAAACTTGAGATTGCCGAACACGCAGACGCCGCGGGCGCCGAGCTGCGTCAGTCGCGCGGCGTCAGCCTCGGTCTGAGCCCAGACTGCGCTCAAAGCGCTCACTGCGGGGCGCGACAGCGAGACCAGTAGTCTTGCCTTGCGCGCCGATTTTTCGCTCATGCGCGCATTTGCCAGCACCAGCGGCAGTTGCATCTGCGCGCAGGCGGCGACCAGATTTGGCCAGACCTCGGTTTCCATCAGGATGCCGATGCGCGGCCTGAAGTGCGTCAGGAAGCGCCGCACCGCACCGACCGTATCCCACGGCTGCCAGACCTGCAGGTCGCCCGAGCGCAGCAGCTGCGCGCCCTCGGCGCGACCGGTCGCGGTGCCGTGCGTGAGCAGTAGCCGCATGCCCGGCAACTGCTGGCGCAGGCGATCCACCAGCACGGCGGCGGCGCGCGTCTCGCCCAGCGACACGGCATGCAACCAGATGATGTTGCCGCTCGCGGCCAGCGGCGCCAGCGTGTAGTGACCAAAGCGCTCCGGCACTGCCTCGAGGTAGCCGGTCTCAGCGACGCCGCGGCGGGCCAGTTTGCGATGCACCCAGGGTTGCACCAGCCACATGACGAAGGAATACAGCAAGCGGGTCAAGGCGGTGATCTCAAGCCGATACCCCGAGCCAGGCCTGCCAGACGGCGTCGAGTGACGGCGTTGGCAACGCATACACGCTGCACTGGCGCCCACCAGCGCTCGGGCCGGTGCGCCATGCGGTATCGAAGTTGTAGATCTGCACATGCGGCAGATTCAACGCAACGGCGATGTGGCTCAAGCCGCTGTCAACGCCGACCACACCGGCACAATCCGCCATCGCATCGATCAGGCTGTCCAGATCGAGCCGCGGCCACACCGTGGCCGCAGCAAGAACGGCGGCAATCTGCTCGGCAAAGTCCTGCTCCTCGTCGCTGCCATGCACCAGCGCCACCGACAAACCCTGCTCGTTCAGGCGCCGCCCCAACGCCTGCCAACTGGCCAGCGGCCACTGCTTGTCGGCACGCGAGCTGCCGTGCACCAGCACGACGACGGGCTTCGGCGTGGCGCCGCGCCCCACCACGTTCAGGCCGGCGCGCAGACCGAAGGAAAGCCCCGGCGCAACGGAGTAGCCGAGTGCTTGGGCACACAGCGCGCGCGCACGCGCCACCGCATGAATGTGGGCCGGCATTTGAATCGCCACGTCAGCGAACCAGCGCGCCGGCGCTTCAAAGCTGGAGCCGTCGGTGCGGTTCGCCATGCCAAAGCGCTGGCCCAGTGCTGTCGGGCGCGCCAGCCAGGAAACCAGCGCCGACTTCGTCAGGCCCTGCAAGTCAATCACGGCGTCATAGCGCAGCGCCTGCAACTCGGTCTTGAAACTGCGCCAGCCCTGGCGCGTGTCGCGCGACCAGGGCGACTTGCGCCAGCGCCGCAAATCGCAGGCAATGACGCGCTCGACACCGTCGCAACGCCGCGCCAGCTGGGCAAAGCCACGCTCGACCACCCAGTCAATCTGCGCTGTTGGAAGAGCGCGCCGGATGTCCTGCACGGCCGGCATGGCGTGCACCACATCGCCAAGCGAAGACAGCTTGACAATTAATATTCTCAAATGACCCCCACGCTTGTCACTGCGTGTACTGCGCTGCCCCCCGCGGGGGCCTTCGCGCCTAGGGGCGGCCCGTCGGCGCTCAATGCACTGCCTCATCGATGACTGCGCCAGGTTTGACGCTGCGCAGCAGCGCCAGCATGTCGCCTTCAATGCGTTGCAACGAGGCCGGAGTCTGGCCTTCGAAGCGCAGCACCAGCACCGGTGTTGTGTTGGAAGCGCGAATCAGGCCGAAGCCATCGGGCCAATCGACGCGCAAGCCGTCAATCGTGTTGAGCACGGCCGGCGCGGCAAATTTGGCCTCGGCAACCAGTCGCGCAACCAGCGTGTGCGGCTCGCCTTCGGCGCATTTGACGTTCAACTCGGGCGTCGAGAAACTGGTCGGCAAGGCATCGAGTACGGCGTTGCCGTCGGCCGATTTGCTCAGGATTTCAAGCAGGCGGCAACCAGCATAGGTGCCATCGTCAAAGCCAAACCAGCGCTCCTTGAAAAAGATGTGGCCACTCATCTCGCCACCCAGCGGCGAGTCGATTTCCTTCATCTTGGCCTTGATCAGCGAGTGCCCGGTCTTGAACATCAGCGGCACGCCGCCGGCCGCCACAATCGCCGGCGCCAGCCGCTGCGAGCACTTCACGTCATAGACGATGGTGCCGCCCGGCACGCGGCTCAGCACGTCCTGCGCAAACAGCATCATCTGCCGGTCCGGATAGATGTTGTTGCCGCCCTTGGTGACGATGCCAAGACGGTCTCCGTCGCCGTCGAACGCGAGCCCGAGTTCGGCGTCGCCGGATTGCAGCGCGGCCATCAGGTCGCGCAAGTTCTCGGGCTTGCTCGGGTCCGGATGGTGGTTCGGAAAATTGCCATCGACCTCGCTGTACAGTTCGGTCACTTCGCAGCCGATGGCGCGCAGGATGTCGGGCGCCGACGCACCGGCAATCCCGTTGCCCGAATCGACGACGATCTTGATCGGACGGGCGAGCAGGATGTCGCCGACGATGCGCGCGCGGTAGTCGTGCAGCACGTCGGCCACGCTTAGTTTGCCAGCCGGCACTGGCGCCCACTGGTTAGCTTCCATCAGGTGGCGCAGGGCCTGGATCTCTTCACCGTAAATGGCGCGCCCGGCGAGCACCATCTTGAAGCCGTTGTGATCCTTCGGGTTGTGGCTGCCGGTCACCTGAATGCCACTGCGGCACAGCGTGCTGGCGGCAAAGTAAAGCATCGGCGTCGTCACCCTGCCGATATCGATCACATCCAGCCCCGACACCAGCAGTCCACGGATCAGCGCCGCGCTCAGTGCCGCGCCGGTCAGGCGCCCATCGCGACCGACGGCAACACAGGTTTCACCCTCGGCTTGGGCCACCGTGCCAAAGGCTCGCCCGAGCATCTCGGCGACCGTCTCGTCGATCGTCACCGGGACGACGCCGCGTATGTCGTAGGCCTTGAAAATGGAAGCGGAGAATTGCATGCGGTGTTTCTTTCAAATTGTTGTCCAACGCCGGTTTACCCGCGCAATTGTAGGCGGGAGCCAAATGACGCACAGGTCCGAAAACGGCTGGTTTGCAACGCGGGCAAAGGTATCATCGAAGCCATGACAAGTGCCCCTGCGCAAGCCCCGGACGACGCCTGCTACCTCGCGCTCAAGGCCAGGGACGCGCGTTTTGACGGCTGCTTTTTCACCGGAGTGACTTCCACTGGCATTTACTGCCGACCGGTCTGCCGGGTGCGCACACCCAAGCGCGAGAACTGCCGCTTCTTCACGCTCGCGGCGCAAGCCGAACAAGCCGGCTTTCGGCCCTGTCTGCGCTGCCGCCCGGAGCTCGCTCCGCGCAACCCTGCAACCAGCCAGGCGCCGGCTGACCCGTCGTGGTCGATGCAGGATGCCTGCGCGATTCTGGCCAGGCAGGCCGCTGCGCTGCTCGACAACCCCGACGCGTGGCACGACGAGCGCGCCGGCGTGGCGGAACTGGCGCAACGCATCGGCATCAGCGCGCGCCATCTGCGCCGCATCTTTGAGGCGCAGTTTGGCGTCTCACCGCTGCAATACCTGCAGACGCGCCGACTGCTCGCCGCCAAACAACTGCTGAGCGACACCACACTGCCAGTCACCGAGGTCGCTGCGTTGAGCGGCTTTGCCAGCGTGCGCCGTTTCAACGCCGCCTTTGCCCAGCATTACGCATTGAACCCGACCCGGTTGCGCCGTGACGCAGGTGCCGGCGCGAACGCCGCGCCGGACCATGTGCTGGTTCGGCTGGCTTATCGGCCACCGTATGACGTGAGCTCCATGTTGCAGTTCTTTGCGACGCGCCAGATTGCCGGCATCGAGCGCGTCACGCTGACGGACACGGAGCAAAGCATCAGCAAAACTCTGAGCGTGCACGACGGCAGGCAGACATTCAAAGGCTGCCTGCAAGCCCGTTTCGATGTGGCTAGCCATCGCGTCGAGTTGCGCGTCAGCGATTCGCTGCGGCCCGTGCTGCCGTGCGTGATGGCCCGCGTGCGGGCCATGCTCGACCTCGACGCCGACCCGCGTGCCATCAACGCGTTGCTGCATGAACACTTTCCGGCCGGCGACGGCTTGCGCGTGCCTGGCACGATGAACGGCTTCGAGCTGGCGGTGCGCGCCGTGCTTGGGCAACAGGTCACGGTGGCGGCGGCGCGCACGCTGACAAGCCGGCTGGTGCAGCAATTTGGCGAGCCCATCGTCAGTGCATTCGCTGGACTGAACCGATTGTTTCCAACACCGACCGCACTGGCGGCAGCCAGCGGCGACGCGCTGGGACAGTTGGGCATCGTCAAGCAAAGACAGGCTGCACTCCAGGCGATTGCTGGCGCCGTGCTGGAGCGGCGGCTGCAACTGCACGCCGGCGCCGACGTGGCCAGCACCGTCGCCACGCTGAACAGCCTGCCCGGTGTTGGCGACTGGACGGCGCAGTACATTGCGATGCGCGCGCTGCGCTGGCCGGACGCTTTCCCGGCCGGTGATGTGGCGCTGCAAAAGGCGCTGGGCGTTCGCGCAGCCAAGAACCCGGCGCGCCAGGCCGAGCTTGCAGCGCAGGACTGGCGGCCGTGGCGCAGTTACGCCGTTATTCGGGCCTGGGCTGCCTGAGGGATGCGGACACTGCCCATGTGCCTTTTCCCGTCATTGCGAGCGAAGCGCGGCAATCCAGCGCTTCATGGATTGCCGCGTCGCTACGCTCCTCGCAATGACGAGTTTGCTGTGGCTGCGCCATCGCCAACGCCCCGAACACCACACGCTATTCAAGTTATCCTCAAGAGCAAACACCATGAAATTCCCACCCTCCACCGTTTATTGCCACTACGACAGCCCGCTTGGGCAACTGCTGCTCGCCGCCAGCGGCGACAAACTGACTGGTGTCTGGTTCGACGCGCAGCGCCACCTGCCTGAGAGTTCCGGCTGGACGCATGCGCCGCAGCACGCGGCGCTGCGACTCGCGCAGACGCAGTTGACGCAATACTTTGCCGGCCAGCGCACAGGCTTTGATCTGCCGCTGGATTTGAGCGCCGGCACTGTGTTCCAGCAAAGGGTCTGGCGCGCACTGCTGGCGATTCCATTCGGCAACACCACCAGCTACGGCGCGCTGAGCCAAGCCATCGGCCAAGCGACCGCGGTGCGCGCTGTCGGCGGCGCGGTCGGGCGCAACCCGCTGGGCATCATCGTGCCGTGCCACCGCGTCATTGGCGCCGACGGCGCGCTGACTGGCTACGCCGGCGGGCTGGAGCGCAAAGTTGCCTTGCTGCAATTAGAGAGCCGCAGATGAATCCAGTGGCTTCGAAGAAACCGTGGCTGCTTCAGTTTGTGTTGTTGGCGGCCATCTGGGGTTCTTCTTTTCTTTTCATGCGCCTGGGTGCGCTCGAATTTGGCGCGCTGCCAACCGCCGGCTTGCGGGTGGCGATTGCGTCGCTCTTCCTGCTGCCCATTTTGCTGTGGCGCGGACTGGGACCGCAACTGGCGCAGCACTGGAAAAAGGTCTTCTTCGTCGGGCTGCTGAACTCGGCCATTCCGTTTGCCTGCTTCAGCTTTGCGCTGCTGTCGATCAGCACCGGCCTGTCGGCAATCCTCAATGCCACGGTGCCGCTGTTCGGCGCGCTGGTGGCCTGGGCCTGGCTGAAGGATAGGCCGCACGGCTGGCGCATTGCGGGCCTGGCAATCGGCTTCGCTGGCGTCGCCATGCTGGCCTGGGACAAGGCGAGCTTCAAGCCCGACGCGTCGGGCGTGGCCAGCGGCTGGGCCGTGCTGGCGGTTCTGCTGGCCTGCCTGTGCTACGGCATCTCGGCCAGCTACACGAAACGCTATCTGAGCGGCCTGTCGTCGCTGGTCACCGCCACCGGCAGCCAAGTCGGTGCCTCGCTGGGCCTGGCGCTGCCCACCGTGTACCTCTGGCCGCTGCGCACACCCGCGGCGCCGGCCTGGCTGGCGATGGCGACGCTCGGCGTGCTGTGCACCGGCGTCGCCTACATCCTGTACTTCTGGTTGATCGAGAACATCGGTCCGGCCCGTGCGCTGACCGTCACTTTTGTATTGCCGGTGTTCGCCGTGATTTACGGCGTGATCTTCCTGGCTGAGACCGTCTCGCTGTGGATGCTGCTGTGCGCTGCCATCATTGTTTGCGGCACCGCGCTGGCCGCCAACCTGATCAAACCGCGGAACTGACAACGCGATGGCGCCGGGTCTGACCATTCTGATTTTGTCGCTGCTGCTGGGCCTGCAGCCGATCACCACCGACCTGTACCTGCCGGCCCTGCCGGCGCTGACAGAAGGCTTTGGCGCGCCCATGGCGCAGGCGCAATTGACGCTGACGGCGCTGCTGCTGGCGTTCGGCCTGTCGCAACTGATCTGGGGGCCGCTGTCGGACCGCTTCGGCCGGCGCCCGATCCTGCTGGCGGGCTTGAGCGCCTACGTGCTGGCGTCGATTGCCTGCACGCTGGCGCCAAGCATCAGTGTGCTGATCGTCTGGCGCACCGTGCAGGGCGCCGCCATGGGCGCTGGCGTGATGTGTGCGCGCGCCATCGTGCGCGACCTGTACACGCCGCTGCAGGGCGCCCGCGTGATGTCCAAGGCATTGAGTGGTCTGGGCGTCATCGCCTGCCTGAGCGCGCCGCTCGGCGGCGCGCTGTCCGACCTGTTTAGCTGGCGCATCGCGTTGCTGGCGCTGGCGATTTTTGGCGCCGTTTGCCTCGGCCTGGTGGCGCTGCGTTTCTCTGAGACCGTGCCGCAAAAGAACCCGCGCGCACTGGAGCCGGCGACGCTGGCGCGGACCTGGCTGCTGATCCTGCGCCATCCGACCTTTCTGGCGTTTTCAGCGCTCTCAACCGCGTCCTACGCCGGGCTGTTTACTTTCCTGGCGGCCGGCTCGTTTGTCTTCATCAAGGTGCTGGGCCTGAGCAAAACGCAGTACGGGCTGCTGATGTTCTCAATGGCCTTCTTCTACCTGCTGGGCACCTTTTTGTGTCGGCGCTTGTTGCCGGCCTTTGGTGTGCGCAAAGCCCTGGCCATCGCCGGCGTTCTGTCGCTGACCGGCGGCACTGCCATGGGCGTGCTGGCGCTGCTCAATGTTCACAGCAGTTGGGCCATCATGCTGCCGTTTTACGTCTTCATGCTGGGCCACGGCGTGCACCAGCCTTGCAGTCAAAGCGGCGCCGTCGGCCCGTTACCGCAAGCCGCTGGCGCCGCATCGGCGTTGAACGGATTCTTCATGATGGTGGCCGCGTTTGGCGTCGGCAGCTGGCTCGGCAGGCAGATGGACGGCACGGTCTATCCGCTGGTCTATGGCATCTGGTTCTGGAGCGTGCTGATCGCGCTAACGGCCTGGACCGTGGTGCAAAAATATGGCAAGTCCGGTGAGCACTGAACCCTCTGCAACCGCTGGCGCGGACGCGCTGCGCTATCTGGCGCTGGCCGGGCCGACGGCGTCCGGCAAGACCGCCGCCGCACTGGCGATTGCGCGCCACATTGACGTCGAAATCATCAGCGTCGATTCGGCCCTGGTGTACCGCGGCATGGACATCGGCACGGCCAAACCGACCGCGGCTGAACTGGCGCAGGTGCCGCATCACCTGATCAGCATCCGCGACCCGCTGCAGCCCTATAGCGCGGCCGAGTTTGTCGCCGATGCCACTCGCTTGATCAGGGACATCAGCGGGCGCGGCAAGCTCGCGCTGCTGGTCGGTGGCACCATGCTGTATTTCAAGGCCCTGCTCGACGGGCTCGACGACATGCCCAAGGCCGACCCCGTTATTCGCGCAGCACTCGAACTCGAAGCCAGCCAGCTTGGCTGGCCCGCGCTGCACGCCGCGCTGGCGCTGGTGGACCCGGCCAGCGCCGCACGCCTGAACCCGTCGGATTCGCAGCGCATTGCCAGGGCGCTCGAAGTGTTCCGGATTTCCGGGCAACCCCTGTCGTCGTTTCACCGCGCCAAGACAAAAGCCAGTGAGGTCGGGCCGACGGACGCTGCGGCTGCTCAAACACTGCTGATTTCACTCGAACCACGCGAGCGCAGCTGGCTGCACCAGCGCATTGCCGAGCGCTTAGACGCGATGCTGGTGGCCGGCTTTATTGATGAAGTGAAAACACTGCGCGCGCGTGGCGACCTGCATGCCGATTTGCCCGCGATGCGCTGCGTCGGCTACCGCCAGGCATGGCAGGCGCTCGACGGTCAGTGGCCCATGAGCGAGCTGCGCGACAAGGGAGTTTTTGCCACGCGCCAGTTGGCCAAACGCCAGCTCACGTGGCTGCGGTCGATGCCGCAGCGCCAGGTGGTGGCCTGCGACGACGCCGACGCCGACGCCGTGCCGCAGGTGCTGGCGCTGGCCCAGACATTCGCACAAGGCCGCCCATGAGCCTCGTCATCACAGACTTGAGCAAGCGCTACGGCGACGTGCCGGTGTTCAGCAAGCTCGTAGGTCGGGTTAGCCCGCAGGGCGTAAC
>JANNUE010000231.1:0-38733 GCA_031394895.1 Betaproteobacteria bacterium | reverse complement strand
CCAGGATGGCTCCCGGCACCGGTAGCTGCTTGACCGCTGTAACCTCAGCACAGAGCAAGGTTACCGTGCTCGTCTCGGCTTGCGGGATGGCTTTGCCTGCGGCAACGCAAGCAGACTGGTGTCGAGTTGCGGGTACGACTTTTGTAGCGCAGTCAAACCCAACTCTGCTCGGCTCAGCCATCCCGGGCCGCGCCCAACAAGATCGTTCCATGCCTGACTCAGTGCGTCGGCATCGTTCTCGGTTAGATACTCGATGAGGGTCGCCGCCTGATCCAGATCCTTGGCGGCTTTGATGCGCATGTTTTGCGGACGCTCACCATGCACCAGCAGTTTATGCACGGCGTATTTCTCTGGTGGTGGCGCGCTCACAAGAATAGCCCCCTGATTCGACAGAAGCGACATCTGAATAGGTGCAGCCATCGAAAATTCCATGAACTTCAATGGCCGCATCGTGGCGTTGAGGGACTTGATGAGCACCGGTGTATCCCCACCTCGATGCAAGGAAGTTACAAAATCAATCTGCAGATCTGTCTCATCAGACTTCACGTAGGTGGTGAGGCTCTGTACGGGAACGAAGCCCATTTCCAACGACTCAATCACCGAGCCCATGTCCATCACAACATCGGAAGGAATGGCGATAGACACGTTTTTGCCCGCATGCGCAAAGTCAAGATCCAGCGTCTGCGCGCCTGATGCCCACTGGACTCCCAGATAGTTTTGATAACCCATGAAGACATGCGTGCCCACCAAAATCCCGCCTGCCTGAAAGAAACCTGCATCAGCAAGTCTGGTGAGAATCTTGGCGTGGGCAGGCGTAATGGACGGACAACCTGCGGCAATGCATTGCTGCGCAAGTTTGCGCATATGAAGTGTTGCGGCATCGCCTTGACGGTGCTTGTTCACAAGAGCGGTCAGCTCATCCGTCGCGGGGCCGACGAATATTTGCTTCTGGCCGCCAAGCAGGTCAGAGGACTGGTAGTACCAGTAGGCAATGCCTTTGATCTGCTTCTGCGAAAAGCTGCCAGGAAGCTGCGCGATGTTGCGTACTGCGCTAAGTAAGCTCGCGCTGCTGAGTGCCGCGAATGCGGTGTGCGCTGCTGTTGTTTGTGGCGTGAATAGCATGGTTATACTGACATTTTAGAAACTCAGTATAACCAGTAACCACCCAAATGCCGGTTGATTGGCGGTTAGGTTGCAAGTTCCGCCACGACCGTTTTGAGCCTAACGATTCGAAAAATCTCATAGCCAATGTAGAAAGGGATTGCCATTACACCCACAGAGAACGTTATCAGTAGGGTGTACTTTGATGCGTTGTCGAAGGCGGATAGGTAGTACAGAGGCGCAACAAGACCAAATAAACCAAGCCAAGCAATGACGGCAACGACTGCGACGGGCAGCCTTACCGAAGCGGCATTCTGATGTTTCCTGTCCGCTTCCTCCGCGCGCACCACCAGGACAATGCAGTAGTCCAACGGGGCGCGCACGCCATCTGCAGCTTGCTTGAGCAATTCTTCAGCGCCAAGGCGCATCGTTCTGGCATCAGCCAGCGTAGTAAGGATTGCACCCTTGCTCCAATGGGTGGCTACGTTTTGGGCAAACGCGCGCTGTTTTTTGTACCGCTGCAATTCTTCTGATGTAGCTCCGCATGCCCGTGCGCCGCCGGATGTGCTGCTTCGCCAAAGGTCTAGTTCTTCCGAAACCGTGAGCGTCGGTAGTCGTTCCGCCATTGCTGCGGCTAGGTCCTGAATCCTTTTGTCAGCGAAGGCAATGTATTGTTTCGCTTCAGCAAGCTTACCATCGAGATGAATGCGAAGCGCCTCCAACAGCTTCATTTCTACTGTTGCCGTCTCAAGAATGCGACCATATTGCTCTTGCAGGCGTGCCGCGAGCACGGCTCCAAGCAGTCCAACCAAGCCGGCGGCCGACTGAGCTAATGAAGAGTAGAACCAATTGGGGTCGAGACTCATTTTTGCGCTAACGTGAAGACGACCGGACCGCCACCCCTTGCGGCGAAGCCGCCTCCTGCAAGTGCGGGTACGTTTTGATTGACATGTTATGTCGCATGTCAGTCGACGGCTTGCACGTTGACCATCATGGTGCGCACCAGCCGCTTCGCGTATTCCTCTGTCGCGATCTGACCGAAGATAGGGTCAGCGTCGCGCAGTTGGTCCACCCAAGACTTCAGAGCTGATTCGTCTTCACGCAGAAATACGAACGTGACGTCATGCGGGCCAAGTAGCGCTTTCGGATCCCGCTTGTCAGCAGCGACATAAACGCTCCAGTCGTCGCGAAGAACAACACGTGCATACGGATTCGCGAGCATTTCAGGGTGCAGATGCATCAACTGCCCCAGTGTCGACGAAATCTTGCTCGCGACCAGGAACCACGCTTCACCGTCCGACGGCACGCGCTTCTTTTGGAAAAGTCCGAACAGTCCCATAGCTTCTCCTCACTTGGTTCAGTAGGCAACGGCCGTTGCGACATACCGTTGGCGATGACCAGCGCACAGCAACTGCGGCGAAGCCGCATTCTGATGCGGTGTGTCTGAGTCGATCAACCGGTTAGGTTTCATGCGGACATCCATGAACCACCACGACCATGATTCAAAGGAGGCGCACTTTGCGTAGCAATATCTGTTTTGCAAACCGTACAACGAAGAAGGCGGCCATGAGGCTGGAGCGTGGATATTTGTTTCTTGTCCACACAGGATGTACAAAGATAGTGCATAGGCTGGCCGCCATCCAGGCCAGCCTTCAGCGCGTGAGCGAGAGCACCGGTTGGGAACTCAAAAAGCGAATAGCGCGACATTTGATCGCGCCAGTCTTCCACCTCTGCTACTTGCTTTTCAAGTTCGCGTACCCGCTCGGCGAGCGCCGCTTGTTTCTCTTGGCTTGCCAATGCCGCTGCTACGGCATCCGTGAGCTTCATTTGAACCGCAGTGACGGCTCCGAGCAATTCGCTGTAATTGGCAATTCCATTCGTGGCCTTCACGAGGTCAATGGCGGTCTTTGTGCCTTGGATGGCAGCGACGATTTCTGCGTACATGTGGCGAAACCTAACGTAATGTAGCCGAGCGCCTATCTTGGCATTCCCAAGCTAGACGACAAAATAAACTGGGCGAGCGGGGTTGAACGAAACCGCAAAAAAAACTGTGCCAAGCCGCTTGCAGCCTGCGTTTGA
The DNA here is from genome assembly GCA_031394895.1 of Betaproteobacteria bacterium. Taxonomy (GTDB): domain Bacteria; phylum Pseudomonadota; class Gammaproteobacteria; order Burkholderiales; family Burkholderiaceae_C; genus Rhodoferax. Next base: position 35,553 of record JANNUE010000231.1, on the reverse strand, counting down.
ATTGAATGTGCTGGATGTAATCACGGTATTCGTAACGTCCGCCAAACCCGTCTCCTATGTTCCCCAGTCGCTCCGCTTGCTGGATCAGATGCGGGAGGTTCTGCGTTACGAGCACTATAGCTGACGCACCGAAGAGGCATACCTTTATTGGGTCAAATTTTTTGCCCGCACTCACACATTGAGCGCAGACACCATCTGTGCGAAGAACGTTTGCAGCGTGCCATCAAGCGGGGACACGGCGCCGAAGCTGCCAGCGCCGGCGCTGTCGGCCGGTCTGGCTTGGTTCGAGCCTAATCGTCATTCCAGTTTTTGCTGCCATCGGGCATGGCATCGAGCATTCCAAAATCCGTGTCGAGGTCGTCGTCCAGCAAATCACCAAGCGGGAATCTGCGCAGGCTGGCGCGGTGCGCCGACAGCGCCAGGTCGGCCGGTGAAAAAACCTCGTTGAACGCCTGCAAAAGACCCGGGTTCGACAGGCTGAGCGATTGAATGGAGTGATGCATCTTGTTCCCCGTTAGGTGATGTGGATGAGTGAGCAATGTCGCACCTTTGGCGCGGCTCATCCGTGCGCTGGCGAACACTTTTGAAAATCGTTGCAGCACCGGAGCCAGTCAGGCGTCGGTGTCCGGCGTTGCTTGCGCCAGCAGCTTCAGCAGCGTCTGGGCGTTGCGTTGACCCTGGTCTTCGTGGTTGTTGTTGAAGATCACATGGGTGCGCGCCGTCATCCGGGAAAGCTCCTGGATCTGTGGCACCAGCACCGCCAGTTCGTCGTCCGAATAGTCGTAGTTGAAACGGTCTGATGAGGCGCTCAATCCTTTCTGGTTCCATGTTGCGCTGTTGCGTCCGTGCAGGCGCACGACGGCCAGCGCCGGCTGCGTCGCCTCCCAGATTGGCGGCACGCTGTTGCCAAAGCCTTGCGGCGCATCGACCACCACATGCGCGACGCCGAGTTCGCGCTCGAACGCCAGCGTGGCCGGTGTGTGTTCGTGGTCGAACCAGGTCTTGTTGCGAAACTCGACCGCCAGCGTGTGGCCGGCCATCATCTCGGTGCAATGGCGCACCAGTTCAAGCCCGGCGGCGTTGCGCAGGATCCACGGCGCGAACTGGAAATGCACGGCGCCGAGCTTGCCGGCATGCTTCAGCGGCGCGACGGCCTCAATGAAGCGCCGCCACAGTTCGGTCCGTATCTCTGGCGGCACATCCTTGTAGTAAAGCATCGGTTTGACCGGGGGGCCGAGTGCCTGTTGCAAGTCCTTGTGCAGCACCGTCGGCGAGGTCTGGTGCCCGGTGAAAATACGAAACGCCTTGATGTTGAAGACGAAGTCGGCTGGCGTGCGCTCAACCCACAGTGCGGCATTGGTAGCGCTGGGCATCGCGTAGTAGCTCGAATCGACCTCGACCAGTGGAAACTGCGACGCGTAGTAGCGCAGCCGGCCCTCGGCGCTGCTGGCCTCCTTTGGGTAGAAACGGCCACAGCCGATCAGGCTCTTGTCTGTCCACGAAGCGGTGCCAACCAGAATGGGCATGGGGGTTTCTCTAGTGCTTGACGACGCGGGGCTGTATTCATATAAAGTCCATCATCGCCGCCCCAATTTACCAGATGTCCACCCTTGCCGCCACTGCCGCCCCGCCTGCGGGCAGCGTGTTCGATACGCTCAACCAGACGCAGCTTGCCGCCGTGCAGCACGGCACCGGTGAGTTTGCGTCGGACCAGCGCCCGCTACTGGTGATTGCCGGCGCCGGCACCGGCAAGACGAACACGCTGGCGCACCGCGTCGCCAACCTGATACTGCATGGCGCCGACCCGCAGCGGCTGCTGCTACTGACCTTTGCCCGGCGCGCCGCGCAGGAGATGGAGCGCCGCGTCGGCTCGGTGTTGAACCGTGCGCTCGGGCTGGGCAATCGCCAGCCGTTGCCGGCGCTGCCGTGGTCCGGCACCTTTCACAGCATTGGCGCGCGGCTGCTGCGCGACTATGCCGCGCGCATCGGTCTTGACGAGACATTCACGATCCATGACCGTGGCGATTCCGAAGACCTGCTGAACATGGTGCGCCACGGTCTCGGCCTGTCATCTACCTCGCGCCGCTTTCCGCGCGCCGGCACCTGCCTGGCGATCTACTCGCGCGTCGTCAACAGCCTGGAGCCTCTCAGCGAAGTGCTGCAGCGCTCTTTTCCGTGGTGCGCCGAGTGGGAGAGCGAGCTCAAGCGGCTGTTTGGCGGCTACGTCGAGGCCAAGCAGCAGCACAACGTGCTCGACTATGACGACCTACTGCTGTTCTGGTCCGACATGATGGCCGACCCCGAACTGGCACAGCAGGTTGGCGGCCGCTTCGATCATGTGCTGGTCGATGAGTACCAGGACACAAACCGGCTGCAGGCCGCCATTCTGCGCGGACTCAAGCCCGACGGTCGCGGCGTGACGGTGGTTGGCGACGACGCGCAGAGCATCTACAGTTTTCGCGGCGCCACGGTGCGCAATATTCTGGACTTTGAAGGCCAGTTCAGCCAGAGCGCACGGCGCGTGACACTGGAGCGCAACTACCGCTCGACGCAGACGATTCTGGACGCATCGAACGCCGTGATCGCGCTCTGCCCCGAGCGCCATGCCAAGACGCTGTGGACCGAGCGCACCTCCAGCAGCAAGCCGCAACTGGTGCTGGTGCCCGACGAGATGGAACAGGCGCGCTGGGTCGCCAACCGGGTGCTGGAGCAGCGCGAGAGCGGCATCAAACTCAAGGCGCAGGCGGTGCTGTTTCGCACCTCCTCGCACAGCGCGGCGCTCGAGCTGGAACTGGCGCGGCGCAGCATTCCGTTTGTCAAGTTCGGCGGCCTCAAGTTTCTGGAAGCCGCGCACGTCAAGGACCTGCTGGCGCTGCTGCGCCTAGCGCAAAATCCGCGCGGGCAGATGGCCGGCTTTCGCGTCACGCAACTGATCCCCGGCATTGGCCCGGCCACCGCCGCCAGGCTGATGAAATTGCTGGCCGAGGCGGCCGAGCCGGTCGCCGCGCTGGCGCAGTTCACACCGCCGGCGGCAGCGGCCAGCGACTGGGCCGCTTTCCTGCAAACCTACACGAGTTTGCGCGATCCGCAACTGGCCTGGCCGGCTGACGTGGAGTTGGCGAAGAAGTGGTACCTGCCGCACCTGCAGCGCCTGCATGAAGACGCGCAAACGCGCAGCACCGACCTGGAACAACTGGTGCGCCTGGCCTCAGCCTACAGCTCGCGCGAGCGCTTTCTGACCGAGTTGACGCTGGACCCGCCAGAGGCAGTGAGCGACCAGTCGGGGCCACCGCATCTGGATGAGGACTATCTGATTTTGTCCACCATTCATTCGGCCAAGGGCCAGGAGTGGACATCGGTGCATGTGCTCAATGTGGTGGACGGCTGCATCCCGTCGGACATGGCGACCGGCAGCGCGGCCGAGATCGAGGAGGAACGCCGGCTGCTGTATGTGGCGATGACGCGCGCCAAGGACTATCTGCATCTGATCGTGCCACAGCGCTTCTACGTAACGCAGCAAACCCCCGGTGGCGACCGGCACCTTTACGCCGGGCGTACGCGCTTCATTCCGCAGGCGTTGACGACCCACTTCGAGCAAGCTGTCTGGCCGCCGTGTGCTGGACCCGAGCCGACAGCGCAGGGACCGCAGACGCCGGTACTGCTGGTGCGCGAGCGAGCCCGTACCGCCTGGCGCTGAGTGGCCTGTTTGCCGAGCGCGTTGTGGTCCGCGCGGCCATCTGCAGCGTGCGTTTCGCCGGCGCGTGCAGCGGCGCATAATCGCCTCGGAAAACCCTCTTTGCCATCATGCCCATCGTCAAAACTTGCATCATTTTGATTCACCCGAGCAGCGGCGCGCCAGACGTGCTCCGCTCTTGACTGGCAAGCGCGCATGCTGACAGTCAACTTGGGGCCTCTTGCCATACCGACCAGCCAATGGGTGTTGATGATGGCTTTGCTGGTTGCGATGGGGGTTGGCTACCTGGTCGGGCGGCGCCAGCAAAGCGGCGGCATCGGCCACATCCTGGCCGACATGCTGCTGCTGGCATTGCTGGTGGCTCGCATCGCCTTTGTTGCGGTCTGGTTCGATACTTACAGCAAGTCCCCCTGGTCCATGCTCGATATACGGGACGGCGGCTTCTTGCCCTGGGCCGGCATGCTGGCGGCGTTATTGGTGGCGATCTGGCACGGCTGGCGTCGCGCACCGCTACGTCAACCGCTCACCATCGGGCTGCTGGCAGGCGCACTGGCCTGGGGCGCGATGTCTGGCGTGCTGCGCCTGTTGCAAAACCCGCTTCTGCCCAAGGTGTCGCTGGTGACACTGGCCGGCGCGCCGGTGGATCTGGCTGCGCTGGCGGCCGGCAAGCCGATGGTCGTCAATTTGTGGGCCACCTGGTGTCCTCCGTGCCGGCAAGAAATGCCGGTGCTGTCGGCCGCACAGCAACAAGAAACCGGCGTGATCTTTGTCTTTGTCAACCAGGGTGAATATCAGCCCACCGTACAACGCTACCTTAGCGCCAGTCAGCTTGAGCTGGCCAATGTGGTGCTCGATCCCGGTGCCCACTTCGGTCGCGCGGTCGGATCGATGGGGCTGCCGACCACGCTGTTCTACGACGCCAGCGGTCAGCTGGTCGATACCCAGGTCGGAGGCTTGTCAACGGCGTCGCTGGCCAGCAAACTGGAGCGACTGCGCGACCGGCCATAGCCGGCTTCCTAGCGCAGGAACTCTTCCATGCCTGCAGGTGACGCGAGGACGTTCGCGCGGTGGGCGGCCGTGAAACACGTCAGATTTCGAAGTCGTAGTCGATGCTCAACGGCGCATGGTCGGAGAACTTCTCGCCCTTGTAGATTGCCGCCGAGCGGGCACCGGAGGCCAGACCCCGGGTGGCAAGGTGGTAGTCCAGCCGCCACCCGACGTTGTTGGCGTAGGCCTGACCACGATTGCTCCACCAGGTGTAGGCTTCCTCGGTGGTGGCGGGGTGAAGGTGGCGGTACACGTCAATCAGGCCGGCCTCGCCGAGTAGCCGGCTCATCCAGGCCCTCTCTTCGGGCAGAAAACCCGAGTTCTTGCGGTTGCCGCGCCAGTTCTTCAAGTCAATTTCCTGGTGGGCAATATTGACGTCGCCGCACAGGATGAACTCGCGCCCGGCCTTGAGCTGGTTCAGGTGCGGGTAGAACTCTTCGAGAAAACGGAACTTGGCCTGCTGGCGCTCCTCGCCGGACGAGCCGCTGGGAAAATAGCAACTGATCAGGGAACGCTTGGCGCGCGGCGTGTCAAAGCGCAACTCAACGTAGCGGCCTTCGCCGTCAAACTCGGACGAACCGTAACCAATGACGATATCGCTGGGCTCATGCCGGGTATAAACGCCCACGCCGGAGTAACCTTTCTTTTCGGCGAGATGAAAATAGCCGCGCAGGCCGGCCAGTTGCTCAAAGCGGCCCTGCAGATCGGCCGCTTGCGCCCTGAGCTCCTGCACGCAAATACAATCGGGCCGGACTTTGCTCAGCCAGGCCTCCAGGCCTTTGCTGCTGGCCGAGCGGATACCGTTGAGGTTGAGGCTGGTTAATTTAAACAAGGAATCTCCCATGTCACAGAGTGTCGCGGCGATCGCCGCGCAGGACGCAGCACCGGATGCGTTGGCACAGGAATTTGTGCAGTTTGCGCTGGAATGCGGCGTGCTCGGTTTCGGCGAGTTTAAGACCAAGGCGGGGCGGCTGAGCCCCTACTTCTTCAACGCCGGCCTATTTGACGATGGCGCCAAGCTGGGTCGGTTGGCGCAATTTTATGCGCGCCGCCTGCTCGCCAGCGGCATGGAGTTCGACATGCTCTTTGGCCCGGCCTACAAGGGCATTCCGCTCGGCGCCGCGCTCGCAGTGGAGCTGGCCCGCCTCGGGCGCAACGTGCCTTTTGCCTACAACCGCAAGGAAGCAAAGGACCACGGTGAGGGCGGCACGCTGGTGGGCGCGCCGTTGCGCGGACGGGTGCTGATTGTGGACGACGTGATGTCGGCCGGCACCGCAACGCGCGAATCGATCGCCATCATTCGCGCGGCTGGTGCGACTGCCCATGGTGTGGTGATTGCGCTGGACCGGCAGGAAAAAGCCACCGAGGACGGCGCCGACGTGCCGTACAGCGCGGTGCAATACGTGCAACAACAACTGGGCCTGCAGGTCTGCGCCATTGCTACGCTGGCTGATCTGCTGCAGTATCTTGAGCAACACAGCGCTGCCGGGCTGGCCACCGAGCAACAGCGCGTGCTGGCCTATCGGCAACGCTACGGCGTGGAGCGGCCTGCACCATGAACAGTTCGTTACCAGTGAATTCGGTGCTGCGGCACTGCTGCGCTGTCATGCTGGTCTGCCTGGCGGGCGCCGCGTCGGGACAAGCACAAGGCATCTACAGTTGTGTTGACGCCAAGGGGCGGCGCCTCACGTCGGACCGGCCAATCCCCGACTGCATTGACCGCGAGCAAAAGGTACTCAACCCCAACGGCAGTGTGAGAGCCACCCTGGGGCCGACGCTGAGCGCGAACGAACGAGCCGAACAGGACGCGCGTGAAAAGAAGGAACTTGAAGTACAGGCGCGTCTGGTCGAGGAAAAGCGGCGTGACCGGGCCCTGTTGATACGCTACCCGGGCAAGGCGGCTCACGAACAGGAGCGCGCCCAGGCACTGGCTCAGATCGACGTGGCCAAACAGGGTGCGGCCAAGCAGGCGGAGAAACTGCAGCGCGAACACAGCGCTGTGCTGACGGAAATGGAGTTCTACAAGAAGGACCCTGGCAAAACGCCGGCGCCCATTCGCCGCAAGTTCGACGAAGTGACCAATAACCTGGCCATACAGGCGCATTTCATGGCCGACCAGGACGACCAAATCAGGCGCATCAATCGACGTTTTGACGAAGAACAGGTGCGCCTGAACAAACTCTGGGCCACGCCATCGGCGCCAGCGGTTGCCGCCAGCAAAAAACCCTGAGCAACGGCTGCTCCGTCACTGCTATCGCAGCGTGGCAATCATTGCATGTCAAGCACAATATTTTCGTCACTGCGAGGAGCGTCAGCGACGCGGCAGTCCATGGATCGCCGCGGCCTGCGGCCTCGCGATGACGACGTCTTGGTTCGTGTGCAGTTCCGAGCGGAACTTGAAACTGGCAGTTGCGAAGGGGGTCGTCAACCCAGTTTGGCGCGCAACAGCTCGTTGACCTGCTGCGGGTTGGCCTTGCCCTGGCTGCCCTTCATGATCTGGCCGACCAGCGCGTTGAGCGCCTTGGCGTTGCCAGCCTTGAATTCCGCCACGTTTTTCGGATTGGCGGCGAGCACCGCATCGACAATTTGTTCCAGCGCGCCAGAGTCGTTCATCTGTTTGAGCCCCAGGCTGTCGATCAAATCCATCACAACGCTTCTCGCGTCTGCGCCACTCGCACTAACTTGAGGCGTCGGCATCACGAGGTTTGCAACGCTGGCATTCGATCCACTCCAAAGCGAATCAAACACTGTCTTGGCCGCATTGTTCGAGATGACAGCATCGCTAATGCAACGTATCAACCAAGCCAATTTATCGGAGCCCACTGGACATTCGGAGATGTCGATGTCTTCTTGGTTGAGTCGACGTGCCACCTCTCCCATAATCCAGTTGCTGGCGAGCTTCGGCTGGCCGCAGACGCTGATCGTCGCTTCGAAGTAAGCCGCCATGGCGCGACTCTGCGTCAACGCGGTCGCGTCATAGTCCGACAACCCATAGTCACTCGCGAAGCGCTGCGCCATGACGCGCGGCAACTCTGTCATTGCGGCGCGCACCTGCTGCACCCATTCGTCGGCGATCACCAGCGGCGGCAAATCTGGGTCCGGAAAATAGCGGTAATCGGCCGCGTCTTCCTTGCTGCGCATGGAGCGTGTTTCACCCGTGTCGGGGTTGAACAGCACCGTCGCCTGTTCAATCGCGTGGCCGTCTTCAAGTTGGGCGATCTGCCAGCGCACTTCATAGTCGATGGCCTGCTGCATGAACCTGAAGCTGTTCAGGTTCTTGATCTCGCGCCGTGTTCCCAGCGGCGCGCCGGGTTGGCGCACCGACACGTTGGCATCGCAGCGAAAACTGCCTTCCTGCATATTGCCGTCGCAGATGCCGATCCAGGTCACAATTTTGTGCAATTCCTTGGCATAAGCCACGGCCTCCAGACTGGAGCGCATGTCGGGCTCGGTCACGATCTCCAGCAAGGGCGTGCCGGCGCGATTGAGGTCAATGCCGGTCTCGCCGACAAAGTCTTCGTGCAGCGATTTGCCGGCGTCTTCTTCCAGATGGGCGCGCACCAGACGCACCGACTTTTTTTCATCGCCGAGGAAGAATTCGACGGAGCCGCCCTGCACCACCGGAATCTCGAACTGGCTGATCTGATAGCCCTTGGGCAAGTCCGGGTAAAAGTAATTTTTGCGCGCAAAGATGCTGCGCGGCGCAATGTGCGCGCCGACCGCCAGGCCGAACTCGATCGCGTGTTGCACGGCCGCCTTGTTCATCACCGGCAGCGTGCCCGGCAACGCCAGATCGACGGCGCAGGCTTGCGTGTTCGGCTCAGCACCAAACGCGGTGCTGGCACGGCTGAATATCTTGCTGTTGGTACGCAACTGGGCATGCGTCTCGAAACCGATCACGACCTCATAGCCCATCACCAGAGTTGACTTCACGGTAATCATGCTGCAACCCCCTGCGGCGTAGCCGCGTGCCAGTTGGTCGCCTGCTGGAATCGGTGCGCCACGTTGAGCAGCTTGGCTTCCTGCAAATAGTTGCCAATCAGTTGCAGGCCGACCGGCATTTGCCCCTCGCCAAAGCCGACCGGAAGGCTCATGCCCGGCAGCCCGGCCAGCGATGCCGGCAGGGTGAAGATATCGGCCAGGTAGTTGGCGACCGGGTCCTCGTTTTTTTCGCCCAGTTTCCAGGCAACGGTTGGCGCCACCGGCCCGGCGATCACGTCGCACAGTTTGAACGCCTGCTGAAAGTCGTCGGCAATCATGCGCCGGATCTTTTGCGCCTGAAGGTAGTAAGCGTCGTAATAGCCGTGCGACAAGACATAGGTGCCGATCATGATGCGGCGCTTGACTTCGTCGCCAAATCCCTCGGCGCGCGTCTTCTTGTACATATCGGTCAGGTCGGCATACTGGGTAGCGCGGTGACCGAACTTGACGCCATCGAAGCGCGACAGATTGGAGCTCGCTTCGGCCGGTGCGATGATGTAATAAACCGGAATCGACAACTCGGTGCGCGGCAACGAAATTGGCACCAGCCTGGCGCCCAGTTTTTCATATTCACGCAGCGCGCCGTCGACGGCTGCGCGCACGTCGCTGGCCAATCCTTCACTGAAGAATTCGTTCGGCACGCCGATGCGCAAGCCCTCGATCGAATCGTTGAGTTGCCGCGTGAAGTCTTGTGCCGGCACGTCCAGCGAGGTCGAATCGCGGTCCAGGTCCGGTCCGCAGAAGGCCGACAGCAGCAATGCGCAATCTTCGGCACTGCGTGCCAGCACACCGGCCTGATCCAGACTGGAGGCAAACGCCACCATGCCGTAGCGCGAGGCGCGGCCATAGGTTGGCTTGATGCCGGTGATGCCGCAAAACGACGCTGGCTGGCGGATCGAGCCGCCGGTGTCGGTGCCGGTCGCGGCCGGTGTCAGGCGTGCCGCAACTGCGGCAGCGCTACCGCCCGACGAGCCACCCGGCGTGCGGCTGGTGTCCCACGGGTTTTTGACGCTGCCCCAGGCCGAGTTCTCGTTGGCCGAGCCCATCGCAAATTCGTCGCAATTGAGCTTGCCCAGCGTCACCATGCCTTGCTGCGCCAGGTTGCTCACCACGGTGGCGTCGAACGGCGACCGATAGCCCTCCAGCACCCTGGAGCCGGCCGTCGTGACGAAGTCCCTGGTTACAAAAATATCCTTGTGCGCGATCGGCACCCCCAGCAGCGCGCCGGGGCTGCCGGCTGCCAGTTGCAGGTCGGCGGCGCGCGCCTGCGCCAGTGTTACGTCCTCGTTGATGTCAAGAAACGCGCCGAGCGCGGCGTTTGCGCGCAGTCGCGCCAAAAAGTGCTGCGCGGTCTCAAGCGCCGAGACTTTGCGCTGACGCAACTGTGCCGCCAACTGGGCCACGCCAAGGTCATGCAATGCGGAACTGTTGTGTGCCATGGTTTACTCGATCACCTTGGGCACCAGAAACAGTCCATGCTCGACCGCCGGCGCGTTGCGCTGGTTGGACTCGCGATTGTTTGGCTCGCTGACCAGGTCTTCGCGCAAGCGCAAGTGAATATCCTGCACAGCGGCCATCGGGTGCGCCAGTGGCAGGGTGCCACGGGTATCGACCGCGCGCATCTTTTCCACCAGATCAAAAAAACCGTTGATTTGAACCAGCATGCGCCCACTCTCGAGTGGCTTGAGTTCCAGCCGGGCCAGATTTGCGATACGCGCGATATCAGCAGAAGACAGTGACATAGAGACTTTTCTTTCGAAACTGGGTGTAACTCACCTCGCCAGAGGCTTGCCTGACCAAAGTTTTTACAGGGGATGGAGTATTATCTCGCCTTTGGCAAGATGCCCGGCGTAGCGCCGTCGCTGGCCAGAAATATCGCGATAAATACAGTCAAAATGGTGATGTTGGGCCGAAGCGCCCTGCATGCCCGAGAGGAATATTAATGTTTGGAGCATTCCGTCAGTACTTCTCCACTGACCTGGCGATCGACCTTGGTACCGCCAACACCCTGATTTACGTGCGCGACAAGGGCATTGTGCTGGACGAGCCTTCGGTCGTTGCAATCCGCCACGAAGGCGGCCCGCAGGGCAAGAAGACAATTCAGGCAGTCGGCAAGGAAGCCAAGGCGATGCTGGGCAAAGTGCCCGGCAATATCGAAGCCATCCGCCCGATGAAAGACGGCGTGATCGCCGATTTCACGGTGACCGAGCAAATGCTCAAGCAGTTCATCAAGATGGTGCATCCGCGCTCGATCTTTCGCCCCAGTCCGCGCATCATCATCTGCGTGCCCTGCGGTTCGACCCAGGTTGAGCGCCGTGCCATTCGCGAATCCGCGCTGGGCGCCGGCGCCAGCGATGTGTACCTGATTGAAGAACCGATGGCGGCGGCCATCGGCGCTGGCCTGCCGGTCAGCGAGGCCAGCGGCTCGATGGTCGTCGATATCGGCGGCGGCACCACCGAAGTGGGCGTCATCTCGCTCGGCGGCATGGTTTACAAGGGCAGCGTGCGCGTCGGCGGCGACAAGTTCGACGAGGCCATCATCAACTACATCCGGCGCAACTACGGCATGCTGATCGGCGAGCCAACCGCCGAAATGATCAAGAAGAAGATCGGCTCGGCCTTTCCAGGCAGCGAAGTGCGCGAGATGGAAGTGCGCGGGCGCAACCTGTCAGAGGGCGTGCCGCGCAGCTTCACTATTTCTTCCAACGAAATCCTCGAAGCGCTAACCGACCCGCTCAACAACATTGTGTCCGCCGTCAAGAACGCGCTGGAACAGACGCCGCCAGAGTTGGGCGCCGACATTGCCGACCGCGGCATGATGCTGACCGGTGGCGGCGCGCTGTTGCGCGACATGGACCGCTTGCTGGCGGAAGAGACCGGCCTGCCGGTATTGGTGGCGGAAGACCCGCTGACCTGCGTGGTGCGCGGTTGCGGCATTGCGCTGGAGCGGATGGAGCGCCTGGGCTCCATTTTCACCAGCGAATAAACATCGAGTACAGCGATGCCGCTTGGTACGCTGAACGCCGCGCCCCCTGCGTTCTTCCGCCAGGGTCCATCGGCCCTGTCCAAACTTGCGTTTTTCAGCGCGCTGGCGCTATTCCTGATGGTCGCCGATGCCCGCTTTGAACTGGCCAAGCCGCTGCGCTCTGCGCTGGCAACCGCGCTGTACCCAGTGCAGTGGCTGGCACTGCAACCGGTGGCAGCCGTTCAGTCAGCCGGCGGCTATTTCGAGTCCCTGAAGTCGGCGCAAGCAAGCGAAGCGGCGGCACGCCGCAAACTCAACATCCAGTCGCAGCGCGCCAGTCAGGTGGAACACCTGACGTTCGAGAACACAGGGCTGCGCCAGTTGCTGGGCTTGCGCGACAAGTTGACGACGCCGTCGCTGTCGGCGCAGGTGCTGTATGACGCGGCCGACCCCTATACCCGCAAGGTGATCATCGACCGCGGGCAACTCGACCAGATCGTGGCCGGTTCGCCGGTACTCGACGAAACCGGCGTGCTGGGGCAGGTGACGCGCGTCTATCCTATGGTCAGTGAAGTGACCCTGGTGACCGACCGCGACCAGGCCATTCCGGTGCTCAACACACGCACCGGCGCGCGTGGCGTGGTGTTCGGCGACTCGACGCTGCGCGCCAATACGCTGGAGCTGCGCTTCATGGCGGCCAACGCCGATGTGCAGAGCGGCGACCTGCTGACCACCAGTGGCGTGGACGGCGTTTACCCGGCCGGTTTGCCGGTGGCGCGCGTGGACAGAATCGAGCGCCGCGTCGATACCGCGTTTGCCCGCATCAGTTGTGCGCCGCTGGCGCTGGTCTCGGGTGCCGGCAATGTGCTGGTACTGCAGCCGATCACGACGCAAATCGCGCCGCGTCCGGGTCCGCCGCCCGCTGAAGCCCCGGCCATGAAAGGACGCAAAAAATGATAATGCCGCAAGGGCATCAACTGCTGTTGCCCGCCAACCGGTTCTTTATCTGGGGCACGCTGCTGGTCGCGCTGGGTATGAACATGCTGCAAAACATGGGGCTCTGGGGCCGCGCCGCCTGGATGCCGGATTTTCTGGCGTTGACGCTGGTGTTCTGGGGCGTTCACCAGCCACTGCGGGTGGGCATCGGAATCGCGTTTGTGTTTGGCATCCTGATCGATGTGCACCAGGGCGCCATGCTCGGGCAACACGCATTGGCCTACACGGCGCTGAGCTTTCTGGCCATCGCCATCCACCGTCGCCTGTTGTGGTTTAGTGTGCCGCTGCAAGCGTTTCAGGTGTTGCCGCTGTTTGCCGCTTCGCACGCGATTGAACTGACGGTGCGGTTGCTGGCCGGTGGCGCCTTTCCCGGCTTCCTGCTGTTCGTGGCACCGGTCATCGAGTCGCTGCTGTGGCCCGTGGTCAGCGTCATTTTGCTGGCGCCGCAGCGAAGGACGCCCAACCCTGATGCCCATCGGCCTCTGTAATGACCGAACTGCGCAACGTCGAGGCGGACCTGTCCCGTTTTAGGGGGCGGATACTGGTCGCCAGCATCGTCGTCACGATCAGTTTCTTGCTGGTGGCGTCGCGTCTGGTGTATCTGCAGATCGTGCGCCATGAAGACCTGTTGGAGCAGGCCGAGAATAACCGCACGGCGATCGTTCCCGTGACGCCGAACCGCGGACTCATACTGGACCGCAACGGCGTGGTGCTGGCCAACAACTACTCGGCCTATACGCTGGAAGTCACACCCTCGAAAATCGCCAACCTGGAGCAGACGATCGAGGACTTGTCCCAGGTGATGGAGATCACCGCGCGTGACCGCCGGCGCTTCAAGAAGCTGCTGGAAGAGTCGAAGAGCTTCGAGTCGCTGCCGCTGCGCACCCGTCTCAGCGACGAGGAAGTGGCACGCTTTGCCGCACAGCGTTATCGTTTTGTCGGCGTCGATATCAAGGCCCGGCTGTTTCGCAATTACCCGTTCGCCGAGCTGGCCAGCCACGTCATCGGCTACATCGGGCGCATCAACGTGGCCGAGAAGGAGAAGCTAGACGACTCGGAAGATCAGGCCAACTACCGCGGCACGGACTATATCGGAAAGCTCGGCGTGGAACAGAGTTTTGAGACCCAGCTGCACGGCATCACGGGGGTCGATTCGGTGGAGACGTCGGCCGGCGGACGCGCCATGCGCAAGCTCGCCAGCAGTCCGGCGACGCCCGGCAATACCGTCAAGCTGTCGATTGACATCAAGCTGCAGCACCTGGTGGAGACGCTGTTTGGCGAGCGCCGCGGCGCGCTGGTGGCGCTGGACCCGAAGACCGGCGAAATACTGGCCTTTGTCAGCAAGCCGACGTTCGACCCGAATCTGTTTGTCGAAGGCATTGACAGCGACAACTGGCAGGAACTCAATGAGTCGCCCGACAAGCCGCTGCTCAACCGTGCGCTGCGCGGCACCTACCCGCCTGGCTCGACCTACAAACCGTTCATGGCGCTGGCCGCGTTGGAAACCGGTATGCGCACACCCGAACAGTCGATTGCCGACCCCGGTTTTTTCATGTTCGGCAACCATCGTTTTCGCGACGACAAGGAGGGCGGCCACGGCACGGTCAACATGTACCGCTCGATCGTCCAGTCGTGCGACACCTATTACTACGTCCTGGCCAACGAATTGGGTGTGGACCGGATTCACGAGCAGATGCAGCGCTTTGGCTTTGGCGAGCTGACCGGTATCGACATTTTCGGCGAGGTGCGCGGACTGCTGCCATCGACCGAGTGGAAGCGCAAGGCCTACAAGCGCGCCGACCAACAAAAATGGTACGCCGGTGAAACCATCTCACTCGGCATTGGCCAGGGCTACAACAACTTCACGATGCTGCAACTGGCCTCGGCCACCGCCACGCTGGCCAACAACGGTGTCAAGATGAAGCCACATCTGGTGAAGGAGGTGGTGGACGTCATGACGCATGCGCCGACCACTACGGCGCACGAATCGGTCGGTGAGACGATCGCCAAGGCAGCCAACATTGTGATCATCAAGGCCGCACTGGTGGGTGTCAACATCGAGGGCACGTCAGCCGCCTCCTTTCGCGGCGCACCCTATACCAGTGGCGGCAAGACCGGCACCGCGCAGGTGATACAAATCAAGCAAAACGAAAAATACGTCGCCTCCAAAATCGAGGAACGCTTTCGCGACCATGCGCTGTTCACCGCCTTTGCACCGGCTGAAGAACCCCGGATTGCCCTCGCCATGGTGGTAGAGAACGCCGGGTTTGGCTCGCAGAATGCGGCGCCGATTGCGCGCCGTGTTTTTGATTACTGGCTGCTCAACCAGTACCCCAGCGTGGCCGACATTGCCGCAGTGCAAAAGGCGCAGGCCACAACTCCGATTGGCAAGCCGCGCGCAATGACCGAAGTACCCTGGCCGCCGGAAACAAAATAGCGGCGCGAGTTATGCAGAGCATCCTTAACGCCAGAAAACGTCGTAGCTCGTTTTCAGGATCAAGGCGCTGACCACGACGATAAACATAGCGCGCACAAAGCCGGTGCCATGGCGCAGCGCCATGCGCGTGCCGAGCAGACTGCCCGCCACGTTGGCCAGCGCCATGGCCAGCACAAAATGCCACCAGACATAGCCGCGCGCCGCAAACAGGATCAGCGCCGCCGCGTTGGTCGCGGTATTGACCAGTTTGGCCGAGGCCGAGGCGCTGAGAAAATCGTAGCCAAGCAGGCGGACAAACAGGAACACCAGGAAGCTGCCGGTGCCGGGGCCAAAGAAACCGTCGTAAAAACCGGTCGCAGCGCCAATCGACAGCGCCACCAGAAGTTCCTGCCTACCCGAGAAGCGCGGCGCGTGCGTGCGGCCCAGATCTTTCTTGCGCACGGTGTATATGAGCACCGCCAGCAACACCAGCGGCAGGGCTCGGCGCAGATACTCGGGTGACACGATGGTGACCAGCCAGGCGCCGGCGAACGAGGCGAGAAAACCCGCCAGTGCCGCGGGCAACATCGCCGCCCAGCGGATCTCCACGCGGCGGCTGTATTGCCAACCGGCCATCGCCGTGCCCCAGAACGCAGCGCCCTTGTTGGTTCCCAACAGACTGGCCGGATGGGCAGCGGGAAAGGTGGCAAACAGGGCTGGCAGCAGGACCAATCCGCCACCACCCACAACCGAATCCACAAAACCGGCCAGCAGCGAGGCCAGCGAGACAATCAACAAATCCATGACAGGATTGTCCCATCACAAAAGAAAAGGCACCGGGGTTGCCGGTGCCTTTTCATCTTTTTATCTGCCCTTGCGGGCTTGTCTCCAGGGTCTTTTCTCGATCTGCCGCCGCGTTGTTTGCCAACGATTGGCGCTACTGTACCTGTCCGGCCGGCTGGCAACATCAGGGCTTACCCTTTCCGCAATTACCCTGTCCCGCAGCGCTGCGCGTCCTCGAAAATCCACTGCGCCGCCTTCTCCGCAACCATCAGCGCCGGCGAGTTGGTGTTGCCGCTGGTGATTAGCGGCATGACACCAGCATCGACCACGCGCAGGCCGGCAATCAGCCCACCGGGGCCGCGCACGCGCAGCCTCGAATCAAGCACCGCCATCGGGTCATCTGCGCGGCCCATCCTGGTGGTGCCGACTGGGTGAAAAATGGTGGTGGCGATGTCGCCGGCCAGCTTGGCCAGTTCCTGGTCGCTCTGGTACTGAACACCGGGCTTCCATTCCTGTGGCTGGTACTTCGCCAGCGCCGGTTGCGCGACGATATGGCGCGTCAAGCGCAGCGAATCCGCCGCCACCTTGCGGTCCGCCTCGGTGCTCAGGTAATTGGGCGCAATGGCGGGCGCATCCTGGAAGTTGTTGCTCTTGATTTGCAGCGTTCCGCGACTGGTCGGATTGAGGTTGCAGACGCTGGCGGTGAACGCATTGAAGCTGTGCAGCGGCTCGCCAAATGCTTCCAGGCTGAGCGGCTGCACGTGGTATTCAATGTTCGGGTAGGGTTGGCCTGGGTCGCTGCGCGTGAAGGCCCCCAGTTGCGACGGCGCCATGCTCATCGGGCCACTGCGCTTGAGCGCGTACTCCAGGCCGATCATCGCCTTGCCCCAGAGTGAACTGGCCTGCGTGTTGAGTGTCTTGACGCCGCTGACCTTGAACACGGCACGAATCTGCAGGTGGTCCTGCAAATTGGCGCCGACACCGGGCGCATCGTGCAGCACGTCGATCGCGTGCTTCTTCAGCAGCGCCGCCGGACCGATGCCCGAGAGCTGCAGGATCTGCGGCGAGCCGATACTGCCGGCGCACAGAATGACTTCGGACGTCGCGGTGGCATCAACTATGCCGGAGTCGGCCCAGACCTGCACGCCGGCGCAGCGCTGACTGCCGTCGCCCTGCTTCTCGAACAACAGCTTGACCACCTGGGCCGAGGTCCACATCTCGAAGTTCGGGCGCGCGTAGCAGGTCGGCCGCAAAAACGCCTTGGCCGTGTTCCAGCGCCAGCCGGCGCGTTGATTGACTTCAAAGTAGCCGACGCCGTCGTTGTCGCCGCGGTTGAAGTCATCGGTCGCCGGGATGCCGGCCTGCTGCGCCGCCTTGGCGAACGCATCGAGCACATCCCAGCGCAGACGCTGCTTTTCAACGCGCCATTCACCGCCGGCATTGCGATGGCGCAAAATCTTTCGATACGGCTCGGCCGCATCACGCATCTGCTCGGGCGCTACACCGCGCGCGCCATGCGCCGCACTGGCGCCTTTGTAGTGGTCTTCATGCAGCTTGAAGTACGGCAGCACATTGTTCCAGCTCCAGGCCTCATCGCCGGTGAGTTGCGCCCACTGGTCGTAGTCACGCGCCTGGCCGCGCATGTAAATCATGCCATTGATGCTGCTGCTGCCGCCCAGCGTCTTGCCACGCGGATAGCGCAACACGCGGCCGTTCAGGCCAGGATCGGGCTCGGTACTGTAGAGCCAGTCGGTGCGCGGGTTGCCGATGCAGTACAGGTACCCGACCGGGATGTGTATCCAGTGATAGTCGTCGCGCCGCCCGGCCTCGATCAGCAGCACCCGCTTGCTCGCGTCGGCCGACAGCCGATTGGCCAACAGGCAACCGGCGGTGCCGGCGCCGACGATGATGTAGTCGAATGTAGTGCTCATCATCAAGCCCCGCGCCAATTCGGTTTGCGTTTTTCCTGGAATGCCTGTTGTCCCTCTTTCGCATCTTCGGTCAGCGTGAACAGGGCAATCTGACTTTCGGTGAACGCCATCGACTCTTCAAAGGCCATGCTTTGCACCGCCTTCAAGGTGTACAGGCCGCGGCGTATCGCGGCCGGCGACTTGTCCTGCAAACGCGCCAGCAGCCACTGCAGCTTGAGGTCCAGATCGTCATCGACATAATTCACCAGACCGATGTCGAGCGCCTGCAGCGCACTAATCGGCTCACCGGTCAGGCTCAACTCAAACAGCGCGCGCCGACCAATGAGGTGCTGCAACACGCTAAGCACCTGCGCCGGAAAAACGCCGACCTTCACTTCAGGCAACCCAAACACCGCGTGGCTGGCGGCCACCGCCATGTCGCACATCGCCATCAGCCCCATGCCGCCGGCCATGCATGCGCCATTGACGCGGGCCACCAGCGGCACACAACTGGCGCGTGCCGCCCGCAGCAACTGCGCCAGGTGCCCGTGCGGTTCGGAATAATCGGTGGTGAAGGCCTGCGCCGACTGCAGATCGGCGCCGGCGCAAAACGCCTTCGTTCCGGCACCGGTGATGATGATGGCGCGAATGTCGCGCTGACCCTGCGCCGCAACAATCGCCTGCGTCATGCCAGCCAAAACGCCGTGGCTCATCGCGTTGCGACGTTCTTCGCGGGTGATCGTGAGCCACAACTGCGCGCCGCGCTGTTCGACGCTCAACTCTGGCGTGCTGACAAAAACAATGTTGCTCATAGGGTCTCCTGTTGGGGCTATTTTGCCGCAAGCCCGATGCTGCACTGCGACACCAGCATCAAGAATCTGCTCGACTGGATTGCCACGCCAGCGCAGGTCGGAGGCGGTGCTGAGCCGGCAATGCTGGCGAAGTTTTCCAGTATCATCAGCAGTGTAGTGACGGTAGCGCGCCAACCGCTTTTGGCAGTTCGCGTTGCGTCGTTTAACGTGAAACGGCGGAGATGATATGAAACATTCGTTGGCTCGATGGGGCTTGGCCGGCCTGGTGTTGGCGGCTGTGGCAGGCTGCGGCGGCTCAGGCAGCGGGCAGGCGCCCGTATCAGCGACGGTCCTGGCATCGATTGCCAGCGCCAGTGCGGTACCGGGCAACGATACCTCGAACAACTCGGCGGCACCCTTCACCGTCGTGCAAGGCGCCGGCGTGCCAGTCGTCGTAGTCAACAGCGCGCCCAAGGTCAATTTCACGGTGTTCTCAGACGGTGCCGTCAAGACCGACCTGAAGATCAGCAACGTCAGTTTTGCGATCGCCAAACTGGTCCCCGGCAGCAATGGGGAGCCGGACCAATGGGTCAACTACATTTATCGCACGGAAACGGCAACGCTCGGCGTCGGGCCAGGCGGCGTGCCGGTGCTTGCCAGCGCAAAGCAGGCCACCACCGACGGCAAGCAGACCGACGCGGCGCTGCTGGCGGCGCAGCTCGTCTATAACCCGGCGGGCTACTACACCTACACCTTCAAGACCGACATCAAGAACACGGCGCAGACCAATGGCGTGGTGTTCGAGCCCACGCGCACGCATCGCGTGGCTGTTCAGCTCAGCTACAAAAATGGCGCCGGAGACACCATTCTGGTCAACCCCTATATCGACTTCACGATCGACGTCAACGGCAATTCGGTGCTGGTGACCGATCCGGCAAAGACCCGCAAGATGACCGACGTTTCATCGTGCAACGGCTGCCACGAAAAGCTGGCGCTGCACGGCGGTGGCCGGGTCGATACCCAGTATTGCGTGATCTGCCACAACCCCGGCACGACCGACGCCAACAGCGGCAACGTGCTGACGCTGTCCACCATGGTGCACAAGATTCACGCCGGCAAGCTGCTCAAGAGCAAGCTGGCAGCCGGCGGCGAAGACTACACGATTTGGGGCTATAAAGACAGGCGGTACAACTATGCCGAGGTCGGCTTCCCGCAGGACCTGCGCAACTGCACCAAGTGCCACACGGCGGCGAACCCTAACACACCGCAGGGCGACAACTGGAAGACCGTGCCCAGCAAAGAGGCCTGCCTGACCTGTCACGCCAGCAACGCGGGTTCCAACTGGGACACTGTCCACAAGGCAGTCGCCGGCTGGAGTTTGCCACCCGGCGCACAAGCCAAGGATTTACCCAACGCGCAATGCCTGGGCTGCCACGGCGCTGGTTCGCCCGTTTCCGCCGAACGCGTGCACTGGAACCAGAACGAGGAAAACGCCGCCAAGTACATGATGAACATCGAGAGCGTCACTTTCAATGACACGCCGGACCGCAAAGGCCGCAGCGTCACGGTCAAGTACTTCCTGTCGGACCCGACCAACGGCAACGCGGCCTACAACCTGGTCACGGCTGATTGCACCTACACCGGGACGGCTGGCGTCTGCGTGCCGCCAACAACGACACCCAGTACGCCCAACAATACCAGGTTCGGCAATTTGCGCTTGTACCTGGCTTACCAGAACATGATCGGCCAGTCTGATGGCGTCACTGAATTCTCCGCGTACAACAATGGCGGCAACAGCGCCAGCGCCTATGCTCACGCGGGAACCAATGATGGCGCCAACCACTACACGGTCAATATTGCGCTACCCAATGACAGCGCGACCGCCGTTGCCAAGGGCACCGCCCGGGTCGTCAGCATTGGCCAGATCAAGGAACGCAAGCTGAAGGCAATTTCGGCGTCCGATCCACGGCCCGAAGTTGTGCCCACCGTGCTGATCAACACGGTGGTACAGCACACGTCCAAGGAAATCGCTTTGAGCGGCACATTGCAGCCACGCCGGGTTATCGTCTCCAACGACAAGTGCAATGTGTGCCACGGGTCGCTGGGTACCACGTCCGGCTCCAACACGCTGGCCGAAGCATTCCACAGCGGCGCCCGCAACACGGTGGAAGCCTGCGTTGTCTGCCACGATGTAAACCGGGCTTCATCGACGATCATGACCAATGGCATGGCGCTCAACGAGTCGTACCAGTTCAAGCGCATGATTCACGGCATCCACGGCAACAGTAAACGGTTTTTCCCGTTCACGTATGGCAACAAAGTGATAGGAGTGTTCAATAAAGATGGTACGTCGGCAACCGGCGGTGCTCCCCTTTCTGCTCAGTTGAAGAGTGATGGAACTCCTGCAGTTGAAAACTACGCCGCCGAAGTCGCATGGCCCGGCGTTGGCGTCAATTGCAATGCGTGTCACGTCAACAACTCGTACCAGCGCGATCTCGGACCACTCGGCGCAGTGGTCAAAAAGGACGCTGGTGTGACCGACCCGAACCTGTGGAAGGTGATTTCACCCAAGGCCGCCAGTTGCACCGCCTGCCATGACTCCAGCACGGCCGTCACCCATGTGATCAACTACGGCGGTGCGACCTTTGGCGACAAGACCCAGGCCGGCGTCGCCGCGCTGCCGCGCGAAACCTGCGACGATTGCCATGCCGTTGGCATCGGTTCCAAGAGCGTGGACATCATCCACGGGTTGAAGTGAACGCGGATATTTTGAAGGGATTTGGGATGCATACCAAACGATTACTTGCCGCTATCGGGCTGTGCCTGTTCGCCCTCGGCGCACCGGCCTGGGCTGCCGGAGAGACCGGGGCCGCCCTGTGCGTGACCTGTCATGACTCGGACGATTTGCCGGACATGAGCCGCTCGGCGCACGGCTTTTCCGCCGACAAGCGCGTCCCTGACTGCATCAGCTGCCACGGCCCCAGCCCAACGCATGCGAAGAAGCCGGCCGACGTCAAGGAGCGCCCGCACCCGGACCGCATGTTCACGAAGAAATCGGCGACACCGGCGAGCGAGCGCAACGCCGCTTGCCTGAGCTGTCACAACAAGGACCCGAAACGCGCACTGTGGACTGGCAGCCAGCACGACAGCGCGGATCTGACCTGCAGTTCCTGCCACAAGGTCCACGTCAACCGTGACCCGGTGCTCAACAAGGTCGCGCAAACCGAGCTCTGCTACACCTGCCACAAGGAACAGCGCGCGCAGATGAACCGGCCGTCGCGCCACCCGGTGCCCGAAGGCAAGATGAGTTGCTCCGATTGCCACAACGTGCACGGCTCGGCCGGGCCGAAACTGGCCAAGCGCGACAGCACCAACGCCACCTGCTACACGTGCCACGCCGAAAAGCGCGGCCCGTTTGTGCATCAGCACGAACCGGTCGCCGAGGACTGCGCCAACTGCCACAACGTGCACGGCAGCATGGTCGAAGGCATGCTCAAGGCGCGTGCGCCAATGCTGTGCCAGCAGTGCCACACACCGCACGTGGCGGGCGCTGCCGGCACGGTTGGCGGTCAACCCGGCGTGCCCGCCGGCGCCAGTTTTAGCAGCGGCAAGAACGTCATCAACCTGTGGCAGGGCCGCAGTTGCCTGAATTGCCATACCCAGGTTCACGGATCCAACAATCCGTCAACTACCAACCCGACACCACAGCTCATGCTGCGCTGAAGCACGGAGATCACCCATGACCCCATCCGTTTTTTCATCTCAAGCCCGCCGCACCGTGATCGCTCTGGCGGTTGCGGCTGTCTGCGTTGGCGCGCAAGCGCAGAGCGACGGCGCCCAGACCCTCGTCAGCGTCGGCTTGGGCAGCGTCAGCGGCGGCAGTGCCGACCGCGCACAGTTCGGCCAGTACAACGGCTTGCACAACGACCGCAATCTGGTCGGCACGCTCGACATCGACTACAGCCTGCGCAAGGCTGACAGTGCAACCTGGGTACAACTCGACGGCTCGAACCTGCTGGGTGAATTGCGCGAACTGCACCTGGTCTGGAAGAACCCCGGAAACTGGAAGGTCAGCGGCGACTACAGCCAACTGGTTCGCACCAACCCGTACAGCGTCAATAGCGGCCTGCTCGGCGTTGGTTCCAGCATGCCGCAAGTCGTAGCGTTGCCGGGTGGCGCTGGCACCGGGCTTGATTTTGACCTCAAGACCAAACGCACTGGCCTAGGGATTGGCCTGGCGAAATGGATCACGCCGGCGATGCTGATCGAGCTTGACCTCAAGAGCGAATTGAAGCAGGGCGCGCGCGCCTTTGGCATCGGCATGAACTGCCCGTCCGGGATTGCGCCAAGCTGTGCTGCCAACACCGGCTGGGCACTGCTGATGCTGCCAGAGCCGGTCAACGCCCGCCACAGCCAGGTCGAAGCGCGACTGAGCTATGCGATGGACAAGCTGCGTTTCAACGTCGGTTACTACGGCTCCTTTTACCGCAATGATCTTGCCACCCTCAACCCCGGCGTTCCGGCCAGCCTGAACACCAACGCGGCGCTGATTGGCCTGCTCAATCAGCCGCTGGCGCTGACCCCAGACAACCAGGCGCAGCAACTCGACTTCAGCGGCAACTACGACTTCACGCCAAGCACGCGCGCCGCGTTCAAGCTCGCGTATGGCAAGGCCACGCAGGCCGCTGACTTTGCCGGCGCCGGTCTTGCAGGCGCACCGGCCGGCGTCAACAATCTGGGCGGCCTGGTCAACACCAGGCTGGCCAAGCTGTCGTTGACCTCGCGCCCGGTCAAGCAGTTGTCCTTGCTGGCCGATCTGCGCTACGAAGACAAAGACGACCAGACGCCGATTGCGCTGTACAACACAGAAGGCAGTTTTACCTACACCAACCGTGATCTGTCAGTGCGCAAGACCAACGCCAAGCTGCAGGCCAATTGGCAGTTCAATAGCGATTACCGTGGCACGCTTGGGGCTGACTATGAGGCGATTCACCGCGGCGTGTTCACCGCCAGCAGCGCCATTTCGGGTGTCAGTGCGCTGCGCCAGGACACGCGCGAAACCACGTTGCGCGCCGAGTTGCGCAAACGTGTGTCGGAAAGTGTCAGCGGCGCCGTCAGCGTCTCCAGAAGCCGGCGCGACGGCTCAAACTGGCTCAAGGACAACAGCGGACTCGGCGTGACCGAAGTCACCAACCCGGCTGACCCACTAACCGGCTTTGCCCCGACAGCGGTCTTTAGCCCGACGCTGGCCGACCGCCAGCGCAGCAAGGTCAGGCTGTTTGCCGACTGGCAGCCCAGCCAGGCGCTGACGCTGCAGTTCAGCGCCGAAAGAGGCTCGGACACGTTCAACACGCCCAGTGTTTACGGTTTGCGCGACACTCGCATGAATCAGCTCAGTATCGACTGGGGTTACACGCTAAGCGACAACTGGGCCTTGAACGGCTATGCATCGCGTGGCGTGCAGACGCTCAACCAGGCGCGCCCAGCCGGGTATCTGATGGCTTTTGATAACACCAGTCTGGCGGCCAGCATTGGCGTCAGCGGCAAGGCCAGCGCCAAGCTGCAGGTCGGTGGCAACCTGAGCTACAGCAACGACAAAAGCGTCTATGCGCAAACGCTCGACGCCACGGCCGACACTTACAGCATGAATCTGCTAGCCGTCAGCGGTGGCTTGCCCGACGTTGTGTACCGTCAGACCGCCTTGAAAATGTTCGGCAAATACGCGATCGACAAAGCCTCTTCGTTACGCGTCGATCTGATGCACCAGCGTACCAGCGTGAACGACTGGACCTGGGCCTATAACGGCGTGCCGTTCACCTATTCTGACGGCACCACTCTGGTGCAAATGCCAGTGCAGAACGTCAGCTTTATCGGCCTTACTTACAGTTATTTGTTGCCGTAGCAGCGATCTCCCGGGCCGGGCCGTTGACGCCGGACCCGATCTACTTCCAGCCACCTCGATACTGGCGCCGCAGACGGCGTCGCGCCGCGCGCACGGTTGGCGTAACCGCAGGTGCATCATCTACCCCGCAGCGGCAGCAAATCTCTGGTGCCGAGCGCACGACATTTGATCCAAGGCAAACAAACCGCGTACAAGGTTTGATGAATCTCAAGCAACCCGTTTCTCGAAACACTCACAATGCCTAAGTGTAAAGGGACGGTATAGAAACTACGTGTGTTTGTAAATTAACGCCTAAGGAGGCTACTGTGAAGTATTTCGATCAGTCCAGAAAGAGTCAACACTCTCCGCATTGGGTCAAGCTTGCCGCGGCCAGTCTGCTGGCGGCGGCCATCGCCGGTTGCGGTGGTGGCAGTGATGGCGCGCCAGGCGCCACCGGTGCAACCGGTGCAACTGGTGCAACCGGCGCCACTGGCGCCACTGGCGCCAATCTGGTCGCCACTGTCAACGTGGCAGCCCTTTCACCCGACCAGTGGGCGGATGCCAACTTCACAGGTGTCGTCACGGGTGTGACGATTGCAAGTGCGCCAGTTGTAACCTTCAGGGTCAATGATGCCTTGGGCAACCCGGTCGTCGGCCTCGGCAATACCACCAAGAGTGCGACCGCCACGGTAGCCAGCTATGCGAACGTATCCTTTACACTGGCCAAGCTAGTTCCCGGCAGCAACGGCAGCCCCAGTAAATGGGTCAGCTACCTCGTGACCACGGTGCCGTCAACCACCACAGCCTCAGCCCCGACCCGACCCAGCACCGACAACGCCGGCGCGCTGGTGGACAACGGTGACGGCAGTTACAAGTACACCTTCTATCGCGACATCACGACCATCAAGGCCACCGTCGCGGCCATGACAGTGACCAGCCCGAGCGTCCTGGCCGATCTGGGCGATCTGACGTATGAGTCGACGCTGCCGCACCGCGTGGTGTTGGTGGTCAGCGGCGCAGCACGCGGCACCGGCAGCAACACGGCGAACGCGGTCACGCTGACGCCTTCGGTCAACATGAAGACACCGCTCAATGTCGTCTATGACTTCGTCCCTGCAACCGGCCAGGCGATTGCGCCGGCCAGCCTGCAGCGGGAAGTTGTCGCCAAGGCGAGCTGCAACTCCTGCCACGAGACGTTCACGTTCCACGGCGGAGCGCGTCAGGACCCGCGCTTGTGCGTCACGTGCCACACCGACCAGCGCAAGTATGGTTATGCGAACGTGGCATCCACGCTGGGCAAGTTCCCGGCACTGACCGAAACCGCCAGCGTTAATGCCATCACCGGCATTACCAGCTTCACGTATTCGCCGCAAACACGCGTTGCAGACGGCGAGGTCGCAGGCAACTTCACGACCCTGGTCCACAAGATCCACCAGGGCAAAGACCTGGTCAAGGCCAACTACAACTACGCCGACGTTGCATTCAACAACAAGGGCTTCTCCAAGCTCGGTGGCGGTCAGAAGATGTGCAGCACCTGCCATGACAGCACGAATGCGGTGAATGCCAACAACTGGAACACCAAACCAAGCCGGATGGCCTGCGGTTCTTGCCACGACGGCATTGACTGGGCAACCGGTTTCGGATCAACCCTTGCCGACAAGGCAGCCGCTACTGCGGTGGGTGCCGTAATGGCGCGCTCCGGTCACGTTGGCTTGGCTCAAAGTGACGACTCTTTGTGCGTTCTTTGCCATCGCCCTGGCGCAGCGGATATCAAGGCAAGTCACTACACCAACAACGTGACGAAGAATAATCCGGTGGTTGCGACCGGGCTGGTGACCTTCACCTACGAAATCAAGTCGGCTGCGGTGAACGCCACCAGCAACGACCTGACGATCGAGTTCGGCATCAAGAAAGATGGCGTTCCAGTGACCTTGCTGGCCCCGGCACTCGCCATGGCCAACCCGCTGACCGGCTTCACCGGTTCTCCGGGCTTCTTGCTGGCCTATGCGACCCCGGCCGCTGGTATCACGCCGGCCGATTACGACAACACGGGTGTCAAACAAGCCCAGCCACTCAGCGTTTCTATCGCTGCCTTGCTCAACACAACGGTGAACGCCGCAGCGGCCAATATCGGCACCGTCGGCTCCATTGCAGCATCCACCAACGCGGGCTACTATGTAGCGACGATCCGCGGTGACGGCAGTGCCGTGTGCGGCAGCGCGACGAACGGCCCGGGCCTGGTGAAGTGCGCCTTCCCGGTCGGCGCCAAGATGCGCGCGGTAGCGCTGCAGGGCACGTTCTCGCAAACCGTGGTGCCCGCCAAGGTCGGCGACCCAAGCTCGATCAGCCGCCCGGCGATCTCGGTGGTCAAAGCGGTCACGGGTGACACAGTGCGCCGTACCATCGTTAATCCGGCCAAGTGTTCCAACTGCCACGAGTGGTTTGTCGGACACGGCGGCAGCCGGGTCTATGAAACGCAGGTCTGCGTGCTGTGCCATAACCCAGGCATGGCCACCAGCGGGCGTGGCGTTACGGACTCGTTCCTGGCAGGCTATGCGTTTACCGCGGCCGATGTGACGATGCTGACTGAGTGGGGCTTCAACAAGCTTGCAACACCAGAAGCAGCGCTCAAATTCCCGGTAACCAGCAACAACTTCAAGGACATGATCCATGGCGTGCATGCGGGTCGGGACCGGGTGACACCGTTCGTCGATGTGCGCGACCGCAGCAGCGTGATCGTTCTGCTGGACTTCAAGCGGATGGACTTCCCCGGCAAGTTGAGCAATTGCCAGACCTGCCACAGCACCACCACCACAGCTGCGACCACCTATAACGTGGTGCCGGCAAACACTTTGCCGTCAACCTACGAGTCGGTCAACGCCGCTTACGCCACCACGGCAACTGCAGCCAACGCCAAGACGTCTCTCAACACGAGGAATACAACCGACGTGGTGACGACACCGTTTGCCGCGGCCTGCGTCAGTTGCCATGACAGCGTCGCGACCAAGGCGCACGTGACGCTCAACGGCGGCCTGATCATGGGTGCCCGCAGCGCAGCGCTGGCGGCGACCGAGTCGTGTGCGGTATGTCACGGCGTAGGCAAGACCTACGATCCGGTCGCGGTGCACAAGTAAAGCCCTGGCGCCGGCAGCGAGTTACCATCTCCCTGCCGGCCTGCAAACCATAACCCGGAGTCGGCAACGCCTCCGGGTTTTTCAATTTCCAGAAGGAACATATGCAACACCAACTTATGCAATACCGTTTGATACCGCTTGCGCTGTCTGCTGCCATGCTGCTCATGAGCGGCAGCCAGTCTTATGCTGCGGATAGCGCCAAACCGGTTGCGCCGCGGCAAGCGGCGAGCCAGGCAAAAATGAACGCAAAATCGGCCAACGTCAAACTGGTCGATATCAACTCTGCCTCCAGCGCTGAATTGCAGACGCTGCCTGGCATCAGCGACAGCGACGCCGCCAAGATAATTGCCGGCCGGCCGTACGGCAGCAAGTCCTGGCTGGTGACAAACAACATCATCCCGACAGCAACCTACCAGGGCCTCAAAACGCTGGTCATTGCCAGGCAGAAGTCATCAACTGCACCCAAGGCAAAGAAATAGAGCCAGCCCGGTGCGAATCATGTCAATAAGCATTTCCCCGCGGCTGTTGGGTTTTGTTTCGATGTCCGTACCACTGGGCACTGGCATCGCGAGAACCTGGATAAAATCCTGCACATCAAACGCGGTCGATCGAAATGAACACCCCTTGTCTTCGCCCGCGTTTGTGGTGTAACCAATTGCAGTGCTGTCAACCCAAGCCATTGCCCTTGCGTTAAGACCTTGCGTTAACTTGTTCAACCAACCGTACCCAAAGGATTCCCAATGAAACGTTTACTCCTAGTTCTGGCCGCCGCAGTCGGCACCGTCGCCGTCACCGCTCCCGCCTTTGCTGATGAAGCGCTTGCCAAAGCCAAGAAGTGCGGCACTTGCCACGCTGTTGACAAGACCAAAGCTGGCCCCAGCTACCAGGCCATGGCCAAGAAATACGCCGGTCAAGCGGGCGCTTCGGCCAAACTGGCTGGTGTCATTCTCAAGGGCCAGGGCGATATGCCAGCCAGCGCTGGCGTCAATGATGCTGAAGCCAAGACCTTGGCCGACTGGATCTTGACTGTCAAGTAAGCCAGTTATCGAGGCACATGCGACTCGGGTTTGCCCGGAGCGTGTGCCAACAAAAAAGAGCCCGCATCAGCGGGCTTTTTTTGTTCCCTGTGCCACTGGCCTGGCTGACGCACTTGACCCGAGAGTGGTAGTGACGCCAACCGGCATGGTGTGGCCGGTTTAACCGTCGTTGACAGGCGCAATTTCCGACGTGCGAAGCAGCTGTTGATCCTGCGCAAGAGCGGGTTGGACAGTGCAAGAACTCGGACAAACCCTGACGGGGCCCTGCTTACTTGCGTTTATACTACCCGCCCATAGGTTGAGCGCTTGAATGCGGTTGATTTGGGCCTATAGGTCGGCGGAAGTTTCACCGTCACAATAATTTTTCTTTGAGGAGGGGCAAATGCCTCGTCGCATTCTTGCTATGGTTCGATCGTGGGGCGCTGCCCGAAAAGCCCTGATACTGTTGCTGGCAAGCATTGCCATCCTGCCGTTGTTGAGCGCCGCCGCGGCGCCCGCGAAGGCACAGACAAGCCCGGGCGTCAACGAGGACCTGCGCGCCGCATTTGCCACCCCACAGGACATTGCCGAAGGCAAACGCGTGGCGCTGGCCTCTTGCGCCAGTTGCCATGCGCTCAACGGCATCGCTTTGGCCAGAGGAACACCGCATATAGCGGGCCAGCGTCCCGGCTACTTGTACGCCGAAATGCGCGTCTATCAGGCCGGCCGCCGCGGCGACAATGCAATGAACAACGTCGTCAAGTTCCTCAGCGATGACGCGCTGGTCAAGGTATCAGCCTACTACGCGAACCTCGATCCGGCGCCACCTGCAGCAGCCAAGGCAAAGACGGCGAGCAAGGCCGACCCAGTCGCCGCCGGCAAGGCCGCTGCAGAGGGCTGTGCCGGCTGCCACGGCGAGACCGGCATCAGCGAAACAGCCGGCATGCCGAACCTGGTTGGTTTCGACGCCAAATACATGGTGGCTGCCATCAACTCCTACAAGAACGGTCAGCGTAAACATGGCATGATGAAAACGCTGGTGTCGGCGCTAACCGACGCCGAGATCAACAGCCTCGGCTTGTTCTATGCACTGCAAAAGCCGGCCAAAGCCAAGACCCCCGCGCCGGGCAACAAGGCAGCCGGCAAGTCGGCCGCCACTGCATGCGCCGGTTGTCATGGCGAAGGCGGCGTCAGCAGCGGCACGGCACCGAGCCTTGCCGGCCAGGATGCGCAGTACTTCGTCGCCACCATGCGTGCCTACAAGAGCGGTGCGCGCACCGATGCAGCCATGAAAGCGCCGACGGCATCGATGGACGAAACAGTCATGAAGGACTTGGCAGCGTACTACGCCGACCAGGCGCCGCAACCGCCTGCAGTAAAAAAACCGATGACGACGGAGGAGACGGCCGAGCGCTGCAACCGCTGTCATGGTGTTGACGGCAACAGCATCGATCCGTTTACGCCAGCGATTGCCGCACAGCGCGCGGATTACCTTGAACCCGTGTTGCGCGCCTACCAAAAGGGCACCCGCAAGAGCAAGGCGATGAGCGCCATGCTGGACGGCATGGGCGACGATGAAATCACGGAGCTTGCCGGGCATTATTCGCGCCAGAAGGCGCGCACCGTGGTTTACGTTCCGCTGCCGGCAAAACCCACATCGAAATAGCCAGCGCCGACGAAACGCGCCGGCAGGCACCCCCATATCCCGATCGAACCGCAAGAGAACACTGACATGAGCCAACCAAATCAACTGCACCGACTCTACAACCACTATTCAGAGTTGCCTTTTAGTATGCGCATCCTGTACACGTGCGTCCTTTGCGTCGTCGGACTGGCCTACCTGTTCGCGCTGATTTACTTGTTTCACACCTACTCGGGACGCGACGGCAATGCGATGGATCTCACGTATGACGATCTGGTCATCGCCTATACCGGCAGCGGCAAGGGCTCCAAGCTGGAGTCTGCTTTGCGCGGACCGATGTCGTCGATGTTGCCCAAAGACGAAGCGACGGCGCTGGTCACGTGGGTGCAGCAGGGTGCCGATCGCCCAACCTACGACACCTTCGTCGCGCCGTTGCTCGAGAAGCGCTGCGTGACCTGCCACGACGGCAGCAACCCGCACCTGGCCAACCTGGGCGGCTACGACAATGTCAAGAAGTCAACCGACCAGGACAAGGGAACCGATATTTTCACGTTGGTTCGCGTCTCGCACATTCACTTGTTCGGCATTGTCATGTTTCTCTTCGCCGTAGGGCAGATTTTTGGCCATGCTTACGTGCGCCCGCTTTGGCTTAAATACGTGGCCATGGGCGCGCCATTTGCCTGCCTGCTGATTGACGTCAGTTCCTGGTATTTGGTCAAGCTCTATCATCCGTTTGCCTGGCTGACTATGGCCGCAGGCGCCATGCTCGGCCTGTCCTTTGCATTCATGTGGGTGGTGTCGATGTACCAGATGTGGATCGGCAAGACACCGAAGGCGGTGCTTGAACGCGGCAGCGAAGCGATCGGATGATCACCCTGCTCTCCCGCCGGGCATCACAATGGTCCGGCCGGTGGGCAATCGATGGACACAGCTTTCCAAAGTACTTAATTTAGAGATATCCCATGAAAAACATATTGCCAGGTATTGTGCTGACGCTACTGGCGCTGACAGCGTGCACTGAAAAGACTGAAACACCTTCCAAGCCAGTCATCGACATCGCATCCGGCAAGGCCATTGCGGAACGCGAGTGCAAGGCCTGCCATGGCGCCAATGGCGGCGGCGTTGCCCCTGCCATTCCACACCTTGCGGCACAGCGGGAGCGTTATTTGCTCGCGTCCCTGATCGAGTACAAGGAGGGCAAGCGCTCACACGCGGCGCTCAAGGACATGACGAAACTGATGAGTGACGCCGATCTGCGCAATGTCGCCGCATACTTCGCCGGCCTGCCGCCGGTTTCCAACCCGACACCGCAGGACATCAAGCACTCGTCCCCCTACGAGCAGGGCAAGGCGTTGGCGGCCGCCTGCGCCGGTTGCCACGGTGCAGACGGCAACGCAAAGACGCCTGGTACACCGAGCCTGGCTGGCCAGCAACCGCATTATCTGGTGGCTGCCATTCAGGAGTACCACCAGGGCGATCGCAAGCCCGGCTCAATGAAGTCCCAATTGCGCGATTCCGACCGGCTGGAGTTGGAGAACATGGCTTTGTACTTTGCGGCACAAACGCCAGTGCAACGCGCTCCGGCAACGCGCGGTGACGTCGCGGCCGGCCAACCGCTCACCGCCATGTGCGGGGGTTGTCACGGTGCCGGCGGCGTCAGCAGCGACGCGGCAACACCGAGTCTGGCAGGACAGGACGCGCAGTACCTGGCGAATGCGACCAGGGCGTATCGCAAGACGCGGCAGAACTGGGGCATGCAGCGTTACGTCGCCGGCCTGAGCGAAAAGGATATCGACGACATTTCAGCCTACTACACGGCTCAGAATCCAAAGCCGGCGGACAAGGTTCCGAGTTCAACACAGGAGCTCGCGGCCAAGTGCGATCGATGCCATGACTCGGAGGACCCGGCCTCGGCGTCGGCGCCAAAAATGCGCGGC
The DNA here is from genome assembly GCA_031394895.1 of Betaproteobacteria bacterium. Taxonomy (GTDB): domain Bacteria; phylum Pseudomonadota; class Gammaproteobacteria; order Burkholderiales; family Burkholderiaceae_C; genus Rhodoferax. Next base: position 3,360 of record JANNUE010000231.1, on the reverse strand, counting down.
CAGGACAAGGACTATCTGGTAATGGCGCTACGTGCTTACCGCGACGACAAGCGCGAAAGCACGACCATGCACAGAATGAGTTTCGCCTACAGCAATGCGATCATCGAAAGCCTGGCAACCTGGTACGCAAGTCAACCCGCCAAGTAAGCGCCAGCGCAGTTGCGCAGGCAGCCACCGCACACACGTCGGACGATTGCAGGCTTGCATGCCCCTTACCGGGTTGCAAGCCTGAATCAACTCGGCACTGGACGCCGCAGGCGCAGCAGTGTGCGACCCGCGTGACGCGGCGCTCTCTGAACACTTGCATCCCGCACGACGCTCGCCGCCAACGCGCGGCGGCGGTCATCAAACTATCTGAAGCTTGGTATTGGGTTGAGGCCGGGTCCGCGACGCTTCACGCAACAGGTTCCGACCGTTTCGCTTGATGCAGTCGCATGCGGTTGGGCGGGGTCGGCCGCCATTGGTTGCAGCCCGGGCTGCCTGCTGATAATCGAGCGCAGCGCGATGTTCTCCTGCAACTTCAGTGCGCGCCAGCGTCGGTCAGTTTGACCTCGTCTTCCCACGGCGGAAACAGACGGGTCAAGCCAAACAACAGCGCCAGCGGCGCGAGCGTCACCGCAAGTGCCAGCAATGCGCCCTCCTTGCCGAACAACGGCAGGTTGTAGCTCAGCAGCCCCTTGCCAGTCTTGGAGATTTCCTGCCCGCCGATCACCACGTTCCAGCGCATCATGAAGACGGAGAACAGCACCAGGACTGCGCAGACCGTCACGCCGACGACCAGCGCGCGGCCGGTGGTGCCGCGCCAGATCATGTAGGAAAGCCAGAAGAACGGTATGAAGGCGCCGACGGCGAACTGCAAGATAAAGTACGGGACCAGCAGCGGGCCGGTAACGTACTGCATGATCATCTCGACCCCCTCGCGCCCTTTGTAAACGATATTGGCGAATTCCAGGCCTTCCAACACAAGCGCGACCATGATGAAGGCCCAGATCGTATAGGCAAGCGCCTTCAGGCAAGCCAGATCGACCGCAATCTTGCGCCACTTGCATGAGACCACATAGAGCACCGCCAACAGGGAGACGCCGGAAATAATGGCCGAGAACAGGAAGATGACCGGCATCAGGTCAGACGACCACCATTCGCGCGACTTGAGCGAGCCATACATGAAGCCAACGTAGCCGTGCAGGCCGTGGGCTGCGGGTATGCCAATCACCGCCAGCGCGAAGATCCACTTTCTGTCGTAGCGCATGGCATGCTCGGACACATCGTGCGAACCGAGCGTCAGCAGCCGATAGAACCTGGCCAGCAGGCTGTTCTTCTTTTGCGCCTGTTCCACGATGAAGGGGCGATAGGCAAACCATCCTTCGAGCACCAGCAGAGCGACATAGAAGCTGGCGAAGAAGCCAAACATCGCCATCGCGGAACTCCAGTGCGGCGTTATTGTGGAGTTGAATGCGCGCTCCGCGTGCCCGAGGTGCAGCAACAACGGGACTGGCACGAAGATCATGAAGCTCAGCGACGTCAGCAACGCCATGTGAGCCACCGGCTTGAGCCGCTCGAAGCCGAACACCTGGTACAGGCTGGAGACGGTGAAGGCTCCGGCCACCAGCCCGGTGAGGTAAGGATAGACGGCGATCATGATGGACCACTCGAAGACCGTTTCGTTCGGATATACCCACCCCGTGTAGGGGGCAAAGGGAATCAGGTGTTCCATCAATTCACCTCCTTGTCAATGCCGACATAGAAAACATTCGGCGCGTTGCCCGATTCGGGCTTGAGCACCTGAACACGATTGTTGCGGATGAACAGGCTGATCGGGCTTTGCTTGTCACGGGTATCGCCGAAGACTCGCGCGCCGACCGGGCAGGCCTCGACGCAGGCCGGCTCCAGGCCCTTGGTAATGCGGTGATAACACCAGGTGCACTTGTCCGAAACACCCCGTTCCTCGTCGAAATAACGGGCGCCATAAGGGCAGGCCTGAACGCAATATCTGCAACCGATGCAATAGTCGTGGTCGATCAGCACCACGCCGTCCTTGGTCCGGAAAGTGGCGCCCGTAGGACACACTTGAACGCAGGCCGGATGCGTGCAGTGGTTGCACAGCTTTGGAACAAAGAACGCTTTTTCGACCTTCGCGTCCTTGTACCGGTTGGCAAATCGAAACTCCTTTTGCGAGCCGGACGCTTCGATGTTGACCGGGTCCTGCTGACTGTCGATGCGTACATGTTCTTCGCCCTCGACATAGACGTAGCGCTCGACCCAGGTGCGAAACTGGTGCGCGTTGGCCGGAACATGATTTTCAGTCTTGCAGGCCTCGACACAGCGCAGACAGCCAATGCACTTTGTGGCGTCAACGCCAAACGCCCACTGGTGCTTGGTCCAGTCGTAGTCGGGCGTGGGAAACGAGCCGCCTTTGGCGCCGGCCGTGGCCTCGCCCGCAGCGCTGGAACTCTTGGCACCGCTGGCGCTCGACTCGCCTTTTGCGGCGACGCTCTGGATCGCACCAAGGACGCCGACCCCCACCGCTGCTCCGGTGCAGGTTGCCGCCAAGCCCAGCTTGCCGAGAAACGCTCGGCGCGCCTGCAATGACAATGTCGCCTTCTCTTTCATGGCGCCTTCCTTTCAGTGGTTGGTGGCTGGCAGTCCTGCACAGCGTAATAGGCAGCCAGGTTGGCGATGTCCGTGTCACTCAATCCGCGGGTGACTCCGGCCATCATTGGATCTTTGCGCAGGCCCGACCTGAACGCCTTGAGCACGTTCGTCAGATAGACAGATTTCTGTGCCGCAAGATTCGGCCAGGCCGGGTTGTTGCCGACCCCGGTATCGCCGTGACAACCGGCACAGTTTTTCGCCAGCGTTTTGCCAATCGCAGCGTCGCCGCTTGGTTTCCTGCCTGGTGCCGCCTTGCAGCTCAGCCCGGCGTAATAGGTCGCAAGGTTCTGAATGTCGGCGTCTTCAAGGTCCTTCGCAATCGGCGTCATCGCCACATCCTCCTGGTCGCCGGACTTGTACGCCGTCAGTATCCTGACCAGATAGGTGGCGTTCTGCCCGGCCAGACTCGGCCAGGTGTCGTTCGGGCTGAGGCCGTTGGCACCATGACAGCCGGCGCAATCGGCGGCTCGCTTCTTGCCGTCCGCTGCATTACCCGCCACCTTGATCAGGCTCGCCGCAATCTTGGGCGCGTGCGGGTTATGACACGAGGTGCATTGCTGCGCGCCCGGGTTGTGTTCTTTGACGTCGATCTGCGGCTGGCTATGCGGGCGCCCCGGCATCGCCTCGTGGCACAGCGTGCACAGCTTCACGGTGTCTTTCGGAGTCGGCAGCTTGCCATTCTTCGGGTGACCCTGCGCCGCGCCGTGA
>JANNUE010000224.1:0-17224 GCA_031394895.1 Betaproteobacteria bacterium | reverse complement strand
TGATGCACCACCCGCTTGACCTTTGCCTTGACCCAGCGGTGCCCGTGCAGCGCCCAATAGACGCGCCCCGCCAGCAGCGGTTCGTCATCCATCCAGGCCACCGTCGCCTTGATTTCGCGCGCCGGCTCAAACGAGTCCGCTGCGAGCAGCCAGTCGCCGCGTGACACATCGACCTCGCGGTCGAGCACAATGCCGGCGCTGTGCCCGGCCAGCACCGATCCGGGGCGGCGTGTATGACCCAGCACCTGGGCTACGGTAGCTGTCTGGCCACTGGGCATCACGCGGATCTGTTGCCCAGGCTGCACCGCACCGGTGGCGACACGGCCCCAAAAAATGCGTCGTCCCTTGCTGGTGTCGCTCGACGCCGAGAATTTCTCAACCCATTGCACCGGAAACGCAAACGCCGTATCAACTTCTGCCGCAGTTACCGGCAGTGTTTCCAGAATATCGAGCAAACTCGGACCAGCGTAGCCGCACCAGCCGGGCGCCGGCTCCACCACGTTGTGCCCCTTGAGCGCGGAGATCGGCACGATGGCAGCTACCTCGATCCCGGCGGCTTTAGCAAAGCCTGCCAGCGAGCGGCTGATGTGGGCAAAAGCCAGTTCGGCGTCTTGCTCCAGCGCGTCGAGCTTGTTGACCGCGAACACAATGGACGGCACCCGCAGCAGCTTGGCCAGCAGCGAGTGGCGCCGGGTCTGGGGCAGCAGTTCCGGCAGATCGGCGCGCCACTGCAGTTTAGTGGCGTCCACCAGTACCACGGCGGCATCGGCGCTGGACGCGGCGGTCACCATGTTGCGCGTGTATTGCTCGTGGCCGGGTGCGTCGCCAATGATGAACTTGCGCTCGGCGGTGTTGAAGTAGCGATAGGCCACGTCGATCGTGATACCTTGTTCGCGCTCGGCCGACAGGCCGTCGGTGAACAGCGCCAGGTCGGCCTCGCCGCTTTTCGAGACATTGGCCAGTTGGTCGAGCAGCACCGAGCGGCTGTCGATCAAGAGGCGGCCGATCAGCGTGCTTTTGCCATCATCCACCGAGCCGCAGGTGATGAATCTGAGTGCCGCTCCGGTGTCCATCAAAAGTACCCATCTTTCTTGCGCTTCTCCATCGACGCCTCAGAGGTTTTGTCGTCCATGCGGGTGGCGCCGCGCTCGCTCACATCGGCGGCCAGCGTTTCGATCACCACATCGGCGGCGCTCGCCGCAAGGCTCTCCACCGGGCAGGTGCAGGTAATGTCGCCCACGGTGCGAAAACGCACGTTGCGGGTCTCAACCGTTTCATCGGCGCGGGCCGGTGTCAGCTCGGTCACCGGCACCAGCAGGCCCTTGCGCTCGACCACTGCGCGCTGGTGCGTGTAGTACAGCGACGGCAGCGCAATTTGCTCGCGGTCTATGTACTGCCAGACGTCGAGTTCGGTCCAGTTGGAAATCGGGAACACGCGAAAGTGTTCGCCCGGCTGGAGACGGGTATTGAACAGCGTCCACAACTCGGGGCGCTGGGCTTTGGGTTGCCACTGGCCAAAGCTGTCGCGGTGCGAAAAGATGCGCTCCTTGGCGCGCGCCTTTTCCTCGTCGCGGCGCGCGCCGCCAATCAGCGCGTCGAAGCGGAATTCATCGATGGCTTCGAGCAGCGTGACCGACTGGTGCACATTGCGCGACTCGCCCGGATGCGCCAGCCGCACGCTGCCGCGCTTCATCGAGTCTTCCACGCTGCGCACAATCAGCTCGGCTTGCAACTCGGCGGCGCGTGCATCGCGAAAATCGGTCACCTCGTGGAAGTTGTGGCCGGTGTCTATCATCAGCAGCGGGAACGGAATGCGCCCGCCAGCGCCGGCGCCAGCCTTCCCCACAAAAGCTTTCTCGGCGCATTTGAGCATCACCAGCGAGTCCTTGCCGCCGGAGAACAGCAGCGTTGGCCGCTCGAACGCCGCCGCCACCTCGCGCAGGATGAAGATCGTTTCTTCTTCCAGCGCGTCAAGATGTGCGTTGCTTAAATGGTCGGGGCGATGATGCTGGGAAGAGGGCATGGCAGACAGTAAATCGGGAAAGGTTCTGGCGTTCATAGGGGCGCTCGCTCAAGGGTGCTGGACGCGTTGGCATGCAGGCCGCACTCCTTGGCGGCTTCATCTTCCCACCACCAGCGGCCGGCGCGGAAGTCCTCGCCCTGGCTGATGGCGCGCGTGCACGGCGCGCAGCCAATGCTGGGGAAGAAGTTGTCGTGCAGCGGGTTGTAGTCAATTCTGTTGCTGCCAATAAAGTGCCAGACATCACCCCAGGTCCACTCGGCCAGCGGATTGACCTTGATGCGCTGCGCATCCGTGCCGTCGATGAGTGGCACGTCGGCCCTGTTGTTCGACTGTTCGCGGCGCAGCCCGGTAATCCACGCTGCCTTGCCCTTGAGTGCGCGCTCAAGAGGCTCCATTTTGCGGATCTGGCAGCAGGCTTTGCGTAGCGCAATGCTCTTGTACATGGCGTCCCGGCCCTCGCGCGCGACGAATTCAATGGTCGCCTCTCGGACAGGGCGAAACACCGTGACCGGCGCGCGTGACGCGGCTTGAAATCGCGCCAGCAAGTCGATGGTCTTGGCGTGCAGCATGCCGGTCTCCAGCACGAAGATGTCGATGTCGAGCTGCTGTGTGTTGATCAGATGACTGATCACCATGTCTTCGGCGCCCAGGCTGCAGGCCAGGCTGATACGCGCCGCGCCGCCTGCGCTCAGTGGCGCGTAGTCGCGCGCAACCTGGCTCAGCACGCCAATGGTTTGCGCCAGCTTGGACTCGAAGTTGGCCGAGGCGCGGGCATTCAGGTCAATCGCGCTCATGCGGTAACTCCCGGCTTGCCCGATGCTGCAGCGCTCGCGAAATGAGGGGTCGGCAGCACCGCATCGCCCTGGTAGAACGCCGGGAAGCGGTCAAACTGGGCCTGGGCAATGGCCAGGTTCTGGTCCTCGCGCAGCACGGCGGCGTCGAACCCGCTGCGCTGCATCTGCACCAACTGGTCAACGAGCACATCGCCGGTGGCGCGAATCTCGCCCTTGAAACCGAGCCGGCGGCGTAGCAGGAATGCCTGGCTGAAGGCCCGGCCGTCGGTGAATTTGGGGAACTGCAGATCGATGCGCTCTATGCCGGCAAGCGATGCCGAGCGGGGATCAACGTCATTGGCCAAGACCAGCACAGTCTGATGGGTGGCTGCGCCGGAGTGTGCCTGACTGGAGATAAGTTTCATCATTTTTTCCGGTGTCCGTCGGGGTCAGGCTTCCTGCGCGTCGCGGGCAAACCCGGCCGACTTGGGGAGCGTGTGCAGCTCTTCGTGCTTGTCACTCAGACGGGCCGAATTGGCGGCCACCTTGAAGGTTTCAAAGCCGATGCGCTTGAATGTGTCGATAAAGGTCTCTCGACCGATGCGCTGCAAGCGGTAGGTGTCCAGCAAGGCTTCAATCACCAGCGGCACTTCGGCGGCGCCAAACGACGGTCCGACCACTTTGCCCGGCACGGCGGCACCGCTCAAGGTGGATCCGTCGGAGCCGCCGAGCGATACCTGGTACCACTCCTTGCCGTCTTTATCCACGCCCAGCACGCCGATGTGGCCGCTGTGGTGGTGGCCGCAGGAGTTGATGCAGCCGCTGATGTGCAGGTCGATCTCACCCAGATCGTGCAACTCGTCCATGTCCTGAAAGCGTTCGGTGATGGCCGCCGCGATCGGAATTGAGCGCGCGTTGGCGAGCGCGCAAAAGTCGCCGCCAGGGCAGGCAATCATGTCGGTCAGCAGCCGGATATTGGCGCGTGCCAGCCCGGCGTGGCTGGCAGCGACCCACAACGCCGGCAGGTCTTCTTGATGCACCCAGGGCAGCAGCAGGTTCTGGTCGTGCGTGACGCGCACTTCGCCGGCGCTGAACTGCTCGGCCAGTGCCGCCGCCGTGTCGAGCTGGTCGGCATCGGCGTCGCCCGGCGCCTGACCCAGGCGCTTGAACGACAGCGTGACGGCGCGCAAGGCAGGGTCTTTGTGCGATGCCACGTTTTGCTTGAGCCAGCGCGCGTAGTCAAGCGCACGGCCCGCCGGCACTTCAACGGCAGCCGCATGGCCCAACGCCGGCGAACTTTTCGCGAAGGCCGGCGGCACGAAGGATGCGCTCACGCGGTCCAACTCCGCTTGCGGGATGGTGTGTGGTGCGCCGTCCTGCGTGATGATTTGCTGGTATTCGGCGTCAACTTCGTCGATATAGCGTTGCCCCTCGGCCTTGACCAGAATCTTGATGCGCGCCTTGTAGATATTGTCGCGCCGGCCCCAGCGGTTATAGACGCGCACCACGGCTTCCAGATAATTCATGATCTGGTTCCATGGCAGAAACTCGCGCACGGTGGTGCCAATGATCGGCGTGCGGCCCATGCCACCGCCAACCAATACCTTGAAGCCGAGCTCGCCTGCGGCGTTGCGGATCAGGTGCAGGCCAACGTCGTGCCAGGCGGTGGCGGCGCGGTCTTCGGTGGCACCGGTGATGGCAATCTTGAACTTGCGCGGCAGGTGGGCGAACTCGGGGTGCAGCGTGCTCCACTGGCGCAGGATTTCGGCAAAGGGGCGCGGGTCGGCGATTTCGTCCGGCGCAATGCCGGCCAGTTCGTCGCTGGTGATATTGCGAATGCAGTTGCCGCTGGTCTGGATGCCGTGCATGTTGACGCTGGCCAGCAGGTCCATCACATCGGCGCTCTTCACTAGCGGAATCCAGTTGAACTGCACGTTTTGGCGGGTGGTGAAATGCCCGTAGCCGACCGGCAGGTGCGTCGTGCCCCAGGCCGCTTGTGTGCCGATGGCGGTCTCGAACACTTGCTTGCTCGGCTGGTCGTACACGCGCGCAATGGTAGCCAATGCGCGCAGCTGCACGCTGGACAGCTCGCCATACGGCACGGCAACGCGCAGCATTGGCGCGTAGCGCTGCACGTACCAGCCGTTTTGCAGGCGCAGCGGGCGAAAGTCATCGTCGCTGAGCTGGCCCGCCAGATTGCGCTCCAACTGGTCGCGGTATTGCGCCGCGCGGTTGCGGACAAACTGGCGATCAAATTCTGTGTATTGGTACATGGATGCCGACTCTACCGGCGCAGCGCCGGATCACAAACGATCTTGTTGTGATGTCTATATGCGTTTGGCGTATATAGACGCCAAAGCCCGACTGGTACCGCGCGCGTCAGTTGAGCCAGGAACGCATCAAAGTGTCGGCAATCACGCGCTTGCAGTCCTCGGCTTGCACCTGCAGGCAAACCTGCGTGCACGGCCTATGGGTGTCGCCAGCAGATTCCGGATGTTCGGTGGGGTCTTTCTCCATCAGCACGGTCTGCCCCTGCTGCGGGCCGTCGGTCACAACCCGGATCGACGCTACCTCAAGAGTGAACAACTCCGGGTTGACCAGATAGACGAAGGCCAGCACATCGTGTGCAAAGCAGCCGTAAATGGCGCCTACATGCGGGTGGCGGGCGCTGTAGAAATCAGCGTAAAAGCCGACCGCATGGCGCAGCGTGTCGGTCGCCACGTGCCGATGCGTAAGCGCAATGCTGTCGAACAGCGACACCGGCAGAATCACGCGGTGCGTCACGTCCAGCCCGACCATGGTCAGCGCCCAGCCTGCGCCAAAGACCTGTTGCGCGGCGTGCGGGTCGCTCCAGATGTTGGCCTCGGCGAACGCAGAGACGTTGCCGGGCTCGAACAGCGTGCCACCCATGATGATGACCTGACGCAGCAATTGGGGCAGTCGGGGTTCGAGTTCCAGAGCGCGGCTCAGGTTGCCCAGCGGCCCCACCGCGACCAGCGTTATTTCGCCGGGCAGCGCACGCGCCATATCGACAATGAAATGGGCTGACGAGCGCGGGTCGAGCCGGTTCGACGTGGCAACGCGCGCCGGCAAATTGCCCAGCCCGTCGGCGCCATGAATATGGACTGGCGGCGCTTCGACCGGCTTGCACAGAGGCGCGGCAGCGCCCTGGGTCACTGGTATGTTTCGGCCGGCAATGGCGCTCAGGTACAGCGCGTTGCACGCCGCCTGCTCGACCGTGACGTTGCCAAAGGTGGTGGTGATGCCCAGCACCTCAATGCGTGGGTGAGCCAGCGCAAAGTACAGCGCCATCGCGTCATCGACGCCGGGGTCGGTGTCGTAGATCACCTTGTACGGCGCGCTACTGTTCATGAGGCGGCCTCGGCGTTGATGCCGCAGAATTTCTTCAGCTCTGTCATCTGTTTTTCGGTCGGCTCCGTCTGCGCTGCCAGGAACGCAGCCAGTTCGTCCTGCGTTGGAATGCTGTTCTGCGCACCGGGCCGGGTGCAGGCCAGCGCGCCCGCTGCAGCGGCCTGGCGCAGCGCCTGTGCCATCGAGTTTCCCTGATGCAATGCGGCGACCAGCGTGCCGCAGAAGGTGTCACCGGCGCCGGTCGTGTCGATGGCATTCACGGCAAACGCGGCCTGGTACACGAATTCGCCGTCCGAGCGCACGCAGCAGCCATGGCGGCCCAAGGTGACGACTATGCACGGCACGTCGATTGCGGCCAGACATTGCGCCACGCTGCCAGCGCTGTTGGCAATGTGAGAGAGTTCGCCCTGATTCACGATCAGCACATCCACCAGTGCCAGCAACTGCGGCGTCAGGTGCTGCGCCGGCGCGGCGTTCAGCACCACTTTGACGCCCTGGCTGCGCGCCGACAGCGCGTAGGCTGCGACGGTATCGACCGGAATTTCAAGCTGCATCAGCAGGTGGGTAAAGCCATCGAGCGCCGGCAGGTCTGCAGCGCCCAGCAACAGGTTGGCACCGGGTGCCACCGTGATGGCGTTCTCCGCATCGTCCGCTACGCAGATGAACGCCGTGCCGGTGGCCTGGTGCCCGGCGCGCACGATATGCATTTGTACCGCTGCCGCTGTTAGCGATGCTTCCAGCGGCACGGCATACGCGTCGGCGCCGAGCGCCAGCAGCATGTGCGTCGCTGCGCCCCCGGCGCGCGCGCAGGCGACCGCCTGATTGGCGCCTTTGCCACCGGGAAAAGTGCTGAAGTCGCGGCCCAGCACGGTCTCCCCGGGCGCCGGAATATGGTCGGCCCGAACGACGAAGTCAAGATTGGCAGAACCGGCAACAAGAATCATGGCGGCATCCAGGAGCGAGGTATTGACGATCAATACGCAGGGTTCCAATTATCGGGAGTAAATGCAGTGGCAGCAGTGGCTGCCTGCTACAGTGCGAGTCCCCGGAGGTGTTATGAAACGAGTGATTGCGAGTTTGTTGTGCGGCCTGGCGACTGCTGCGTTCGCCCAGAGCGGCCCGATCAAGATCGGCGAGATCAACAGCTATTCGAGCATGCCGCAGTTCACCACGCCGTACCGGCAGGGCTGGCAACTGGCAGTGGACGAAGTCAATGCCGGCGGCGGCCTGCTCGGACGCAAGGTCGAAGTCGTCGCGCGTGACGACGCCGGCAAACCGGAAGAGGCGTTGCGCCACGCGGTGGAACTGACGTCGAGCGAGAAGGTTGATGTGCTGGCCGGCGGCTTTTTGTCCAATGTGGGTCTGGCGCTGGCCGACCACGCGGCCAGGAACAAGCGCCTTTATGTCGCCAGCGAACCACTGACCGACGCGCTGGTGTGGGACAAGGGCAACCGTTACACGTTTCGCCTGCGTCCGAGCACCTATATGCAGGCCGCCATGCTGGTCGAAGAGGCGGCCAAGCTGTCGGCCAAACGCTGGGCCACGATCGCACCGAATTACGAATACGGGCAAAGCGCCGTCGCCAGTTTCAAAGAACTGCTCAAAGCGCGCCGGCCCGATGTGGAGTTTGTCGCCGAGCAGTGGCCGGCGCTGGGCAAGCTCGAAGCCGGCACCACCCTGCAGGCCATCATGCAAGCCAAACCGGATGCGATTTTTAACGTTACCTTTGGCGCCGATCTGGCCAAGCTGGTGCGCGAGGGCAATCAGCGCAATGTGTTTCCCAGGATGCCGGTCGTCTCGATGCTGTCGGGCGAGCCCGAGTATTTGGACGTGCTCAAGGATGAAACCCCCAGGCTGGTCGCCGGTGGTGGCTGGATCGTCACCGGGTATCCGTGGGACCAGATCGACACGCGTGAACATGCCAGCTTCGCCGCCAACTACTACAAGAGGTTCAATGAAAACCCGAAGGTCGGCTCGGTCGTCGGTTACGCCACGATGCAAGCGATCTTTGCCGCCATTCGCAAGGCCAAAAGCACCGACAACGAGAAGCTGGTGCTGGCCATGCGCGGGCTCCAATTCAGCACGCCGTTTGGTCCGGCCGAATTTCGCGCGATCGATCAGCAGTCAACGATGGGCGCCTTTGTCGGCAAGCTCGACCTGCGCGCCGGCAAGGGCACCATGGTGCAGTGGCGCTACGCCGATGGCAAACGCTATCTGCCGAGCGATGAATACGTGAAAGCGCGCCGGCCGGCTGCTGCGCGTAACTAACTTTCATGCGGCAAGTGGTCAGCACGCAGAATCACGAAAACCCCGTCATCGCGAGGCCGCAGGCCGTGGCGATCCATGAAGTCCTGGATTGCCGCGTCGCTGCGCTCCTCGCAATGACAAGATTGATAACGGCTCGATCTGAGGACTCTGTGCTTAACGCCATTTCAGGTTAACGGCAAATGTTACGCACTGGGCGGCACGTAGCCCTGCGCGGCGTCGGCGCCCTCGCCAAAGAAATGGTTTTCCATCTGGCGTGCCAGGTACTGGCGCGAGCGCGCGTCGGCCAGGTTCAGGCGGTTCTCGTTGACTAGCATGGTCTGATGCTTGAGCCAGTCTTCCCAGGCTGCCTTGCTGACCGACTCCCAGATCCGTTTGCCGAGTGCGCCAGGGTAGGGCGGATAGTCCATGCCCTCAGCCTCCTTGCCCAGTTTGATGCAGTTCACAGTGCGTGCCATTTCGAGCCTTTTCCGAGTTCATTGAAAGATGCGACTTTAGCAAGCTTTGAGTGGCCCCGGCGCACTGCGGTAAAATCGGGTCTATGGCAAAAGCAGACACCAAAACAAAGATGCTGGCAGATGGCCTGCGTTACAAGTCCAAAGTATCGGGTTCCCCGTTCACGGCGGCAACCTCGTTTGGGGCGGCAACCATGTCGTGCTTTTTGTGCGGCAAGCACAGAGCGCGCTCACAAATGGTCACGCGCAAGATACTCGGCAAATCGCAGGCCGTGTGCTCACCGTCGTGCAAAGCGGCGGACGAGGCGGCTGCCGGCTGATACTGCGGACCGGCGGTTTTTTCGGGCGTGGCTGGAACTTTCCTTGAAGGTTCGCTATCAACCATTGAACGTTTTGTTCAACGCTCCAGGATACGCATGACTTTGACTACATTTCCAACTTGGCTGGGCGGCTCGGCACGTCGCACTTATGCGCTCATCGCCGGCGTGTGCATCGTCATGCTGGCGTTTAGCCAGTACTTACAGCACGTGGTGGGAGTCGAGCCGTGTCCGATGTGCATCGTGCAGCGTTACGCCTTTGTGCTGGTGGCGATCGTCGCAGCCCTGTGCGCCATCAGCGCCAACAGAAGGGTTCACATCGGCGGCGCCGGGCTGCTGTTGATCTTCTCCGTCTTTGGCGCCTATGTGGCTGCGCGGCAAAGCTGGTTGCAGTGGTACCCGCCCGAAGTGTCGAGTTGCGGGCGCGACTTCTACGGAATGATCGAAACGTTTCCGTTGCAGCGCGCGATTCCGATGATCTTTCGGGGCAGCGGCGACTGCAGCAAAGTGGACTGGACTTTTCTGGGCGGCTCCATCGCCAACTGGGCATTCTTGTGCTTTAGTGCGTTCGCGCTGATCGCCTTGGCGCTGATGAGTCGCCAGTTCAAGCGCGTCAACTAGCCGGCAGTTTCTTCACCAGCACCTGGCTCTTGCGACTCCAGTCGTAATGGCGTTTGCGCGCCTCGGGTAATGAGTCGGGGTCCACTAGCACAAAGCCGCGCTTCAAGAACCAGTGCGTGGTGCGTGTCGTCAGCACAAAAATACTGTCCAGTCCGGCCGCCTTTGCGCGTTGTTCAATGCGTTTGAGGACGCGCTCGCCGTCCCCTTGGCCCTGCACTTGCGGCGACACGGTGAGCGCCGCCATTTCTGCGGTGCGCTCCTGCGGGTAGGCGTACAGCGCGGCGCAGGCAAAGATCACGCCGTCGTGCTCGATCACGGTGTAGTTGCCAACGTCGCGCTCTATCTCGGTGCGGCTGCGCTTGACCAGCGTGCCGTCTTTCTCGAACGGCTCGATCAGTTGCAGGATGCCGCCGACGTCGTCCACGCCGGCCTCGCGCAGGCTTTCCAGTTTTTCGTCCACCACCATCGTGCCAATGCCGTCGTGCACATAGACCTCCAGCAGAATCGAGCCGTCCACCGCGAACGGGATGATGTGACTGCGCTCGACGCCGTTCTTGCAGGCCTTGACGCAGTGCTGTAAATAAAATGCGGTGTCGCTGGGCTGATTGGGCGCCGGCAACTCCGCCAGCAGTTTCTCTGCGGCGGCCAGCGGCAGCTCGGTATCGATCGGGTTGTCGTCACCCTCGGGCAGTTGCGGATGGATGCGGATGCCTGCAATCTCGGTGACAAAAATAAGTTTGTCCGCATGCAAGGCACTGGCCACCGAGGTGGCGACGTCTTCCATAGTCAGGTTAAAGGCTTCCCCGGTTGGTGAAAAGCCGAAGGGAGACAGCAACACCATGGCGCCAAAGTCGAGCGTGCGTTTGATACCGACGGTATCGACCTTGCGCACCAGGCCCGAGTGTTGAAAATCAACGCCGTCCAGAATTCCCACCGGCCGCGCCGTCAGAAAATTACCTGAGATGACGCGTACGGTGGAGCCAGCCATCGGCGTGTTCGGCAGGCCCTGGCTGAAAGCGGCCTCGATCTCATAGCGCAGTTGACCGGCCGCTTCTTGCGCGCAGTCAAGCGACACCTCGTCGGTGATGCGCATGCCGTGCGAATAGCAGGGCTCGTGCCCCTTGGCCTTGAGTTGCTCGTTGACTTGCGGGCGAAAGCCATGCACCAGCACGACCTTCACGCCCATGCTCTGGATCATCGCCAGATCCTGCGCCAGGTATTGCAACTTGCCGGCGGCAATCGCTTCGCCGGCAATGGCCACGACGAAGGTCTGGTTGCGAAACTTGTGGATGTAGGGCGCCACCGAACGGAACCACGGCACGAAAGTGAAATTGAAGACAGAGGACATGCGGGGCGGGCCTGGTAAGGGTGCAAGGGCAGGGATAATTAGCGATTCTCCACGAAGTCACCGCCTTGACCGCCTTGCCCCTCCAAATCGAGTTCCCAGAATCGCTGCCAGTGTCGGGTAAACGCGACGAGATCATGGCCGCGCTGCGCGAGCATCAGGTCATCATCGTTTGCGGCGAGACCGGCTCCGGCAAGACGACCCAGTTGCCCAAGATTGCGCTGGCCATGGGGCGCGGCAAGCTGAACTATCCGCCGGGCCAGGGCAAACTCATTGGCCACACGCAACCGCGCCGCATTGCCGCCAGCAGCGTGGCCAAACGCATTGCAGAAGAACTCAAGACGCCGCTTGGGGAAGTGGTTGGCTTCAAGGTCCGGTTCCAGGACCGGCTCAGCCGCGACAGCTCGGTCAAGCTGATGACCGACGGCATTTTGCTGGCCGAAACGCAGACCGACCCTTTGCTCAAGGCCTATGACACGCTGATCATCGACGAGGCGCATGAACGCAGCCTGAACATCGACTTTCTGCTCGGCTACCTGCGCCAGATCCTGCCGCGCCGCCCTGACCTGAAGGTCATCGTGACCTCGGCCACCATCGACGCACAGCGCTTTGCCGAGCACTTCTCGTCCACAACGAAGGGGAAACAAGCTCCAGCACCGGTCATCATGGTGTCGGGACGCATGTTTCCTGTCGAGCAGCGCTACCGCCCGTTTGAGGAATCGCGCGACTACGACCTCAATTCGGCCATTGCCGATGGCGTGGACGAACTCTGGCGCGACGTGCACAACAGTGGCGACATTCTGGTGTTTTTGCCGGGCGAGCGCGAAATCCGCGAGGCGGCCGACCATTTGCGCGGGCATCTGAGTCATCAGCCGCTGTTTCGCAACGCCGAGGTGTTGCCGCTCTTTGCCAGGCTTTCGCAGGCCGAGCAGGACCGCATTTTTGACCCACACAGCGGCCGGCGCATCGTGCTCGCGACCAACGTCGCCGAGACCTCGCTCACGGTGCCTGGCATCCGCTACGTGATCGACGCCGGCACCGCGCGCATGAAGCGCTACAGCCTGCGCAGCAAGGTCGAGCAGTTGCTGGTCGAGCCCATCAGCCAGTCGTCCGCCAACCAGCGCGCCGGGCGTTGCGGCCGCGTCGCCAACGGCATTTGCATCCGCCTGTATGAGCAGATCGACTTCGATGGCCGGCCGCGCTTTACCGACCCCGAGATCCTGCGCAGTTCGCTGGCTGGCGTGATTTTGCGCATGAAGTCGCTGCACTTGGGCGTGGTGGAAGATTTTCCGTTTATCGAACGCCCGTCGGCGCGCGCCATTGCCGACGGCTACCAACTGCTGACCGAGCTTGGTGCGGTCGATGATGCCAACGACTTGACCACCATTGGCCAGGAACTGTCCAGGCTGCCGCTGGACCCGCGCGTGGGCCGCATGATTCTGGAAGCGCGCAGTCGGCAGGCACTCGATGAAGTGCTGGTGATTGCGGCGGCGCTGAGCGTGCAGGACGTGCGCGACCGTCCGATGCAAGCGCAGACCCAGGCCGACCAGGCGCATGCCAAGTTTGACGACGAGAAGAGCGAGTTCAGCGGTTATTTGAAGTTGTGGAAGTGGATCAACGACGGCAAGGGCGGTGAAGGGCAGCATAAGTTGTCCAACCGTCAGTATGAGCAACTGCTGCGCCAGAGTTTTGTCAACATTCGCCGCGTGCGCGAGTGGCGTGACATTCATTCGCAGTTGCACACGGTGGTGGCCGAGCACAAATGGCGCCTCAATAGCGTGCCGGCCAGCTACGAACAACTGCATCTGTCGATGCTCGCCGGGCTGCTTGGCAATATTGGTTGCAAGCTGGAAACTGAAGGTACGCAGGGCGAATATTTGGGCGCGCGCGGCATCAAGTTTTATGCCCACCCTGGCGCGCATCTGGTGAAGAAGCCGGGGCGCTGGATTGTCGCCGCCGAACTGGTTGAAACGACGCGCCTGTTTGGCCGTGGCGTGGCTGCGATCGAGCCGCAGTGGCTGGAGCAGGTGGCGGGCCATTTGCTCAAGAAGCAGTTGCTCGACCCGCACTGGGAAAAGAAAGCGGCCGAGGTTACGGCGCTGGAGCGCGCCACGCTTTACGGCATCGTCATCTACAGTGGTCGGCGCGTCAACTTTGGCCGCGTTGACATGGTCGCTGCGCGCGAGATCTTCATTCGCGAAGCGCTGGTATCCGGCCAGTGGGAAACGCCGTTGCCATTCCTCGCCGCCAATCAGAAACTGGTGAAGCAGGTGGAAGACCTGGAGCACAAGTCGCGCCGGCAGGACGTGCTGGTGGATGAGGAACTGATCTACGCTTTTTATGACCAGCAGTTGCCGCCCGACGTCTGCAGCGGCCACAGTTTTGAGACCTGGTACCGGCAGGAAATCCGACGCAACCCTAAGTTGCTGCTGCTGACGCGCGACGAGTTGATGCGCCACGAGGCGGCCGGCATCACGACGCAATCGTTTCCCAAAACGCTGCGCTTGGGTGGCGTCGATTGCGCCGCCACTTATCTGCATGAACCGGGCGATGCCAAGGACGGACTGACGGTAACCGTGCCGCTGTTTGTGCTGAACCAGGTGTCCGAGGAGCGCTGCGAGTGGCTGGTGCCGGGCATGCTCAAGGACAAGATTCAGGCGCTGCTTAAAACGCTGCACCAGCGCCCGCGCTCGCGTCTGGTGCCGTTGCCAGAGTCGGCCACCAAAATGGCCGGACTGCTGAACCAGCCCGAGCGCTTTGGTCACGGCGGTCTGGTGGACGCCGTGCTCAAGCTGGTGCGCGAAGCGACCTCAATCGATGTTGTGCGCGCCGACATCAAGGCCGACATGCTGAGCCCGCATTTCTTCATGCACTTGCGCGTTGTTGACGAGCATGGTCGCCAGCTTGGCAGCGCCCGCAATCTGGGTGCCCTCAAATCGGAACTGGGAACGCAGGCACGCGGCGCGTTCCAGGCGCTGGCCGGCTTGAAGATGGCGCGCACTGCGCCTGCCGCGCCGGCGCCTTTGAACAACGATGCGCCGGCGTTGAGCGGGGGTGCGCGGCGCGTGCCTTCGCAGGCTACTCCAGCGCCGGTGCCGGCCGGACAGCGCTACACAAGCTGGAGCTTTGGCGAACTGCCGGAGCTGTTGGAGATTCAGAAAAGTGGTCAGACCCTGATTGGTTACCCGGCGCTGATCGACCTGGCCGATGCAGTGGCGATTGAGGTGTTTGATGAACCTGATGTGGCTGCGGCAAAGCACCGCGCCGGACTGCGCCGGCTGTTTTCGCTGCAGATCAGGGATGCGCTCAAGTACCTGGAAAAGAACATTCCTGAACTGCAGAAAATGGCCACCAGTTTCATGCAGGTTGGCAAGACAGCGGACGGCTCGGGCGGCGGCACCGTGGAAGAGTTGCGCGAGCAGATCATCGCGCTGGCGCTGGACCGTGCCTTTCTGCTGGAGCCGTTGCCTGGCAACGAGAGCGACTTCAAACGCCGGATCGACGAGGGCAGGGCGCGCCTGACATTGATCGCCACTGAAGTGGCCCGGTTGGCTGCCACGATACTGAGTGAGTATGCGGTCGCCGCGCGCAAGATCAAGGACACCAAGAATGCGCCGGAAGCCACCGCCGACGCAGCGCAACAACTGGCGCGGCTGATGCCCAAGCGTTTCCTGACCGCGTCACCGTGGGGCGCGTTGCAGCACTATGCGCGCTACCTCAAGGCGATCACCGCGCGGCTCGACAAATACCGTGCCGACCCGGCCCGCGACGCGGCGCGGCTGGCCGAGTTGCGTCCGCTGGAGCAGCGCTACTGGCGCCTGGTGGCCGAGCGCAAAGGCGTGGTTGACGAGCGCCTGCAGGAGTTCCGCTGGCTGCTGGAAGAACTGCGCGTGAGCTTCTTTGCGCAGGAACTGCGCACGCCGCAGCCGGTGAGCGTGAAGCGACTCGACAAGGCCTGGGCGCAACTCGCGTAGGTCGCGTAGGTCGGATTAGCGCAGCGTAATCCGACAGGGGCAGGTTGGAGTCGCGCAGCGTAACCCGACATCGGCCAATGTGACCCGGTCTCAAGGGATTGTCGGGTTACGCCTGCGGCTAACCCGACCTACGGGGTCCGGGCATGCTGCTCCGCGTAGGTCTGCTCCGCGCAGGTCGGATTAGCGCAGGTCGGATTAGCGTAGGTCTGCTCCGCGTAGGTCGGATTAGCGTAGCGTAATCCGACAGTGCATCTACAGCTTCGCCAACCGCGCCAGCGCCGCCTGCAGGGTTTCGTCTTTCTTGGCGAAGCAAAAGCGCACCACGCGCTGGTCAAAGCCGCTCTCATAAAAAGCCGACAGCGGAATGGCAGCGACGCCGATCTCGGACGTCAGCCATTTGCAGAATTCGGTTTCACCCAGGTCGCTGACGGCAGAGATGTCAACGCACTGAAAATAGGTTCCTTCGCACGGCAGCAGTTTGAAGCGGGTGCGCGCCAGTCCTTCGCGAAACAGGTCGCGCTTGCGTTGGTAAAACGCGGGCAATTCCAGATAGGGCGTCGGGTTGGCCATATAAGACGCCAGGCCGTATTGCACCGGCGTGTTGACGGTGAACACGTTGAACTGGTGCACCTTGCGAAATTCCGCCGTCAGGCTGGCGGGCGCCGCCACATAGCCGACCTTCCAGCCGGTCACGTGATAGGTCTTGCCAAAGCTGGAGACGACAAAGGCGCGCGCCGCCAGGCCCGCAAAACGCGCGGCGCTCTGGTGCTGCTGCTGGTCAAACACCATGTGCTCATAGACCTCGTCGCAGATCAGCAGCACGTTGGTGGGCGCCAGAATTTCCTGCAGTCGCAGCATGTCGTGTGCGCTCCAGACCGTGCCGCTCGGGTTGTGCGGCGAGTTGATGACGATGGCGCGCGTTCTTGCGTTGATGGCTGCGGCGATCTTGTCGAAGTCGGGGCGAAATGTGCCGGGCGTCAAAGGCACGAGCACCGGCACGCCGCCGGCCAGTTCAATGTTGGGCACGTAGCTGTCGTAGCACGGCTCCAGCACGATCACCTCGTCGCCGGGATGGACGACAGCCAGGATGATGGTGAGGATGGCCTGCGTGGCACCGGCGGTGATCGTGATCTCGCTGGCTGGTGCGTAGTCGTGGCCATGCAGTGCCGATATCTTGGCAGCGATGGCGTCCCGCAGCACCGGCACTCCGGTCATTGGCGGGTATTGGTTCAGCCCTTGTTTCATTGCCTGGCTGACCACATCGACCAGCACCGGGTCGCAGTGAAAGTCCGGGAAACCCTGGCCCAGGTTGACCGCATTCTTCTCTGCCGCGAGTGCCGACATGACGGTAAAGATGGTGGTGCCAACATGCGGCAGGCGGCTGGTCAAAGATGGTGTGACGAAGGTGTTCATGGGTACGGCTAATCAGTTGGGGAGGTGGACGATATCGATATGTACCTTTTCCCGTCATTGCGAGCGTAGCGTGGCAATCCATGAACCCCAGCATTGCCGCGCTTCGCTTCCCATGAACCGTATGCCAAACGCAACATTTTCGTCACTGCGAGGAGCGTCAGCGACGCGGCAGTCCATGGATCGCCACGGCCTGCGGCCTCGCGATGACGAGGTGTTGGTTCATGGTTCGCGTGCAGTTCAGCCCCGGACCTGGAGACTCGCAATGACGAGTGGGTGGTACTTTCAAAATTGCCCACTCCCTTACAACTCAAAATCATCGACATGACCGGTCATCGCCTGGGCCACCAGATTGCGGCTCAGGCGGTCACTCAACAACTCGGCAAACTTGTAAACAAAATTGCGCAGATAAGCGCCGCGCTTGAAGGCGACGCGCGCCACGTTCTGGCCAAACAACTGGCCGGCCGGGCGCACTACCAGGTCACTCTTGCTGCCCTCGGCAACCACGTCGCGTACCGACATTTCGGCCGCAATACCGACGCCCAGGCCGAGCCGCACATAGGTCTTGATAACGTCCGAATCGATCGCTTCCAGTGCAATGCGCGGCTCCAGCTTGCGCTTGGCAAAAGCCTGGTCGATCTTGGTCCGGCCGGTGTACGACGGATGGTA
>JANNUE010000216.1:0-3115 GCA_031394895.1 Betaproteobacteria bacterium | reverse complement strand
CATGTCCTCGCCGCGCGCCAGCAGGGCCTGGGTTGCAATGAACGGCGCCGCTCCCACCACCTGCGGATGCGCCCTGACTTCGGCCAGCGTGCGCACCACATCGGGCAAAGCGGCGCCATGGGGGGCGAACACCTCGATGTGCGACACCACGCCCAGCATGCGGTCGCGCACCTCTTTCTGAAAGCCGTTCATCACGCTCAGGACGATGATGAGGGCCGCCACACCCAGCGCAATGCCCAGCATGGAAACGCCAGAAATGAAAGAGATAAAGCCGTTGCGCCGGGTGGCGCGACCGGCCCGCGTGTAGCGCCAGCCAAGGATGAGTTCGTAGGGAAGTTGCATCAAGCGCCAGGATTGGAAACAGGCGCCATTGTGGCATCCCGCACAGGAGCGTCTACACCAAGCGGCAGCACCGAATTCATTCGCTGGGGTGGGGGACGCGAGTGTTGCAATGCAAAACCCGGCCCAGGTCATCCCCATCCATCCGGTCGAATCTGCTTGATAATCCCTTCACGCACAGTTCACTGTCCTCTCAGTTGCCCAAGATTGCCGCACTGTGCGAGAAGCACGGCGTTGCCCATCTGGAGCAGTTTGGCTCGGCGACCGGAACGGAATACAATCCCGACACCATTGATTTTGATTTTTTGGTCGAACTGGACACGCAAATCCCGGGTTCGCGCGCCAAGCGTTGGACCGAGTTGGCGGATGCACTTGAACAGTTACTGGGCCGCCATGTTGATCTGGTGAATCCACGTTACATTCGGAATCCCTATTTTTTTGCAATCCGTTAACAACAGCCGCACCGTTATATATGACCGACAAAACTCCCAAGTTGCTGGTTGATGCCTTGGGGGCTATCGATGCGGTCGGAGACTTTGTCTCCGGCATCTCGTTGGCTGAATACCTTCTCATCCTCAAAATCCACGGTACCAAACAAATCGCGCAGTTTGAGCTGCTTGCGCCGCTGGATGTATTCCACCAGCGCCTGCGTCACCACGTCTTTTTTGGTGCGCTGCCCGCCGAGTTGGCGCGCTTCTTTAATCAAGCCGTCGTCCAAAGCCAAATTGGTCGCCAAATGTGAACTCCGGCACAGTTTCCTGTGCAAGTTTAGGCCCAAGGCCTCAGTGTGGCATTGACGCATGCGGTGCGCCAGCATTCGTACCCGGGCTGTGCATATCCCGGACAATCAACCCATGCACGTCTTGATCCCGTTCGCCTTTTCCAATTCGGAGGGCTGTGCCATTGCCCTGCGCACGCTCACACTGCCGCAGCTCGAAAAACTGCTGACGCACCTGACCCCCCTGCCGCTGGACGGCGGCGACGAGTCCAGTCTGTCGCCGCCGCACGAACGCGCCCTGGCCCGCGCCCTGGGCCTGCCGGTGGCGGACGGCCTGATTCCGTGGGCAGCACGGCAAGCCCAGGCGACCGAGGGCGCCTGGGGCTTCATCACCCCCTGTCACTGGCAGGTGGGCAGCAAGCACATCGTCATGAGCAGTGGGGCGCTGCCCGATTTCCCGGCGCCGGAGTCGCAGGCCCTGCTGGCGGCGATGCAGCCCTACTTTGCCGAGGACGGCATCACGCTGCACTACGAACAACCCAGCCGCTGGCTGGCCCGCAGTGATGCCTTCGACGGCCTGGCCGCCGCGTCACTGGACCGGGTGATCGGGCGTAACGTCGCCAACTGGATGCCGCAGGGCGCAGGCGCCGCGCGGCTGCAACGCCTGCAAAGCGAAATGCAGATGCTGCTCTACACCCACCCGGTCAATGAGGCGCGGGCCGCACGTGGCGTGCCGCCAGTCAATTCGTTCTGGCTCAGTGGCACCGGGGCACTGCCGGATCGCTTTGCGCAGGCGGCGTTGGCGCCAGCGCCGCTGACCGTCAACACCTTGCGCGACGCCGCATTGCGTGAAGACTGGGCGGCTTGGACGCAGGCCTGGCAGGCGCTCGACGCCACCGAGTGCACTGCCTTGCTGGCCGCGCTTGATCGAGGCGAACGTAGCGAGTTCACGCTCTGCGGCGAACGCAACGCGCAGACCTTCAGCGCCCAGCCGCAAACCTACTGGAAGCGATTCATGACGATGTTTGACACCCCGAGCGCAGCCAGGCTGCTGGAGCAGCTATGAAAATAGTGGCGCGTGACATTCCGCCACGCAGCGTCTGGACGCTGGAGCAGGCCGGCATCCATCCGCTGCTGGCCCAGCTCTATGCCGCACGCGGCGTGCAAAGCATGCAGGAGCTCGACGATGGTCTGGCGCGCCTGATTGCGCCGGGCGAGATGCTGGGTTTGGGCGAAGCCGCCCGGCTGCTGGCCGACGCGATTGCTGCCGAGAAGAAGCTTTGCATCGTGGCCGACTACGACTGCGATGGCGCCACCGCCTGTGCCGTCGGCCTGCGCGGACTGCGCCTGCTGGGTGCCAGGCAGGTGAGCTACATCGTGCCCGACCGGGTGGTGGACGGCTATGGCCTGACGCCTCCGATCTCGCAGCGCGTGAAGGACAGCGGCGCCGACGTACTGATCACGGTGGACAACGGTATTGCCAGCTTCGACGGTGTCGCCACCGCGCGGCGTCTGGGGCTGCAGGTGCTGGTGACGGATCACCACCTGCCCGCCAGCGTCAACGGGCAGGTCGCGCTGCCCGAGGCGGACGTGATCGTCAACCCGAACCAGCCCGGCTGCACGTTCGAGAGCAAGTCCATCGCCGGCGTTGGCGTCATGTTTTACGTGCTGCTGGCGCTGCGCGCCGAGTTGCGCCAGCGCGGTGTGTTCAATGCCCAAACGCAACCCAAGCTTGACACCTTGCTGCCGCTGGTCGCCCTGGGCACCGTGGCCGATGTGGTCAGGCTCGATGCCAATAACCGCCGCCTGGTGGCGCAGGGGCTCAAACGAATTCGCAGCGGCAGTCTGCCCGTCGGCCTGGCCAGTCTGTTCGTGGTGGCGGGGCGTAGCGCCGCGGCGGCCACTACCTTCGACTTCGGTTTTGCCCTGGGGCCGCGCATCAATGCCGCCGGGCGCCTGTCCGACATGACACTGGGCATCGAGTGCCTGCTGACCGACGATGCCGCACGGGCCGACGAATTGGCCAAGACACTGGACGGCATCAACCGCGAACGGCGC
>JANNUE010000204.1:0-8193 GCA_031394895.1 Betaproteobacteria bacterium | reverse complement strand
GCCAAACTCGCCCACCAGCACGCGCGCCAGCAGGTAACCAACCAGCGCGTCGCCGCGCATCGCGGCAAACTGCACATGCAACGCCGGCTCAAGCAGCGCTGCGGCGAGGCGACGCTCGATGTAGTCGCGCCGCGAGCGGCCCTCGATTTCGGTGTCGATTGCGACCACCGCATTCAGGTCGGCGCGGGCCAGCGCGCGAATGGCAATGTTTGTATCGGCAACGGTTTTCATGGGTTGTTTCCTTCGGGCCAGCAGGGTCGGTTCAGGCAACTGTATCAGCCTGCGGCGTAGGCAAAAGCCAGTTGCCGGTCAGTTTCATCGTCCAGCAAATCGTCAATCAGCGGCAGCAGCGCCATCTCTTCTTTTTGAATGTGCGACACGAGACGCTCCACCAGTTCCAGCACAGCGCGCTTGAGCGCCTCCCAGCCGGCTACGTCCAGCCCCGCCGCAACTTGCGCCAGTGGCAGCAGCTCGGCGGCGACGGCGCGAATTGCTTCGTGCTCCTCGATCAGCAGCGCGGCCATGCCGCCGTCGCCGGCCTCGATCATGCGCGGGAACAATTCCTGCTCTTCAAACGCGAAATGGCGCCCAATGTCATGTTCGAGTTCGCGCACCAGCACGGCAAGCAGTTTGAGGGTTTCGGCGTCGCCACGCGGGGATTTCACAAAAGCCTGTTCGGCGCGCCCCAGCAGTTGCAGATTGGCGAAATGCTCGTCGTGCAGGGCACGGCTGGTTAGTGTTGAAAAGTTCATCATGGCAATAATGGTATCAGGATACCAGTTTAACGGGTTGGTCGCAATTCTAAGTCGGTTCGGCGCGCCCTGGCAGCTCTTTTTTTTGCGTCATGCGGCGCCACGCGTTAAAGAAGAAGAACGCATAGGCGCCGGCGCCGAGCAGGCCGGCGCTGGCACCGGCGCGCACCAGCCACACGCTGTCCAGCGTGACGCCACCCAGCAACGCCAGCAGCGCCGCGCCGTGGCTGTGCAGATGGACGTCGAGCGAGCGCTGCGCCGTCATGTTCGACGGCGTCGGTGGCCGGCGCTGGCCGGCACCGGCATGCATCGCCGCCAGGAACGGAACAATGCGTGACAGCATGCCCAGCAGCAGCGTCAGCAGGCCAGCCAGCAGCAGCACGCCAAACAACACAGCGCCATGCTTGAGCTGGAACCCCAACTCCAGCGTCAGTGCCGCAACAAAACTTGCGGCCAGACAGCCCCAGCCGATGCGCACCAGCACGAACGACGAGCCGAGCGCGCGCCGCATACCGCTGCGCAGGCAGCGCTCCATCAAGACCCAGTGAATCACAAACGCCACCGCGCCGACGGCAATGGCGGCTGCCAGCAAGGGCGTCGGCAACACGCCGATCAGCACCAAAAACGCCAGCGTCAGCGCCGCCAGCGCCAGCCCAAGAGAAGAGTCGGACCAGATTCGCGGCGGGTTGTCGGACAGCGCGAACATCGGCACCAGAATGTACGAAAACCCCATCACCAGCAGGCCCATGAAACCATAGCCGGCAAAGCTCACATGCAGGCCGATCGCGCTGTCGCGCTGCAGCAGGTGCACGCCACTGTACGCGCCGGCCAGCGACAGGCCAGTCGCCAGCAGCAGCAGCAGCGACAGCCCGGCGGCCCAGGTATGCAGCACCACCAGCCGCATGCCCCTGGCGCCGCGCAGATTGTGCGCCAGCAAAGCCAGGTAGATCAGCAGCGCCGCTGCCACCGCCAGCGCGCCAGCCCACAGCAGGGCAGGCAGCACGAACGCCATGGCGGCGGTGACCATCGCGACACCGATCGTGTACGCAGCCCACAGCAGGTGATACGGCCAGTTGGCGCTCCAGACCGACTGGCGCGTCGCTACCGGCAGCAGTTGCAAACTGGCGCCTATGCTGGTCATCACCAGCACACCCAGAGTGACGAGGTGCAGCGCGGCCAGCGGCCAGCCCGGGCCACCAGTGAAATCGGCCAGCGACGGTGCAGCGATCAACAGCGCGAGCCAGGCCAGCAACTGAAACAGCACCGCGCTGGCGAAGAAACGAAACGGAATGGCCGGCGCCAGCAAGCGCCCGGAGGCACCGCCCAGAAAAGTGCTGGCCAGCGCCATCAGGTGTCCTTGAATATGCGCAGCCGAACTTCGCCCGGATCGCCGTCAATGCGCTCGACGCTCCAGCCGCGCTGCGCCAACTCGGCATACAGCGGCAGCGGATCGCGATCGTGATGCACGATCAGCGGCACCAAAGCGCCGACCGACTCGATCAGCCGGATGATGGTGACAAACGGAGCCGGCCGCTCCAGCCCGCGGACTTCGACATGAATGCCGTCGGCGTCAGTCCACTGTTCGCCCGGTTGACGCGGCCCAGGCAGCGTGCCCATGCTCAGGGCCCGGTCAACTCGGCCAGCAGCCGCTGCGCCAGCACCGATGCCACCTGGCGCCGGTAGTTAGATGCAGTCACCGTGCTGCGCATCGGACTGACCTGCTTTTGCACCAGCTTGCCCAAGCCCGCCAATACGTCGGCGCTGACCGGCTGGTTGCACAATGCGTCGCTGCCGGTCAGCAAAATCGGTTGCGAGTTGGTGCCAGTCAGCGCAACGCGCAATTCGCTCAGCACGCCCTCGTTCAGCAGCACCCGCATGGCGACGCCGGCCAGCGGGAAGTCCATCGCGGCGCGCACGCGCGCCTTGCGGTAGAGCGAGCGCGCGCCAGCCGGCTGCGCCGGTATGCGCACGCCGGTGACCAGTTCGCCCGGCCGCAGCATCAACGCGTTGGCGCCATCGTCCTGATAAAAATCTTCCAGCGGCAAACTGCGCGGGCCGTCCTGGTGCAGCAACTCGATGCTGGCACCCAGCGCAATCAATGCCGGAGCCACATCGCCGCTAAAGGCCGCATGGCAGCGCGCGCCCTGCGGCGCGACGTGGCAGGTGTCGCCACCAAGTTTCAGGCAGTAGTTGTTCGACTGGCGCCACCACTCGCTCTGGTTGTAAAAAACGCAGCGCGTGTCCAGGCACAGATTGCCGCCCAGCGTCGCCAGCGCGCGATGCGACGGCCCGGCCACCGCTGCGGCCGCCTGCGCCAGCACCGGCAACTCCGATTGCAATGCAGTGCTGCTTGCCAGCTCGCGCAGCGTGACGCCAGCGCCAATGCGCCAGCCTCGGTCATCGCGACTCAGTTGCCGCAGTTCGGTCACGCGAGAGAGGTCGATCAATTGCGCCGGCGCACCAATGCCGCGGCGCAGATTGGGCAACAGGTCGGTGCCACCGGCAATCACACGCGATAGCGGGTCGGTCGCCAGCAGCGCCACCGCTTCGGCCGCCGTCCTGGGCGAGCGCAGCACAAAGGGAGTCATCGCGTCCATGCTAGACGCTCGCTTTCTGCGCAGCGGCGCGCTTGGCGGCGCTGAGCTTGTCGGCACGGCGACGCACCAGCAGCGCGTCGAGCACGCGGTCCGGCGACGCCGGCAACTCGTGCAGGCGCAAGCCGGTGGCGTGCGCGATGGCGTTGGTCAGCGCCGGCAGAAAACCGGACAACGAACCCTCGCCCGCTTCCTTGGCGCCAAATGGGCCGTTCGGATCGGGCGCCTCGACAATGAACACTTCAATCGGCGGCGACTCGACGATGGTGGGAATGCGGTAGTCCAGAAAATTGGCGCGCATGTGCAGGCCCTGGTGGTACTGCGTCTCTTCGCACAGCGCCTGGCCCATGCCCATCCAGACCGAGCCCTGCACCTGGCCCTCAACCGCCAGCGGGTTGATCGCGCGCCCGCAGTCATGCGCGACCCAGACCTTGACGACGCGAACCGCACCGGTGTCTTCATCGACCTCGACCTCGACCACCTGCGCCGCGTAGGAATAGCCGGCGCTGGTGCCGACCGCCGCGCCACGGAATTTGCCGCCCTGCGTGTCGCGCGGCGTGGACCAACTGCCGCTCGCCGTCACGGTGCCGCCCTTTTGCAACGCCAGCGTGACGACGTCCTTGTAGCTCAGCGCCTGGTCGGTGCCGGCGACTACGTAACTCTCGCCCAGACACTCGACGGCGTCCACCGGCACGGTCAGCTTGGCCGCCGCCGCTTCCAGCAAAATCTGGCGCAGCGCCCTGGCCGCGTTGATCGCCGCGTTGCCAACCATGAACGACACGCGTGACGAGTACGAGCCGTTGTCTTTCGGCGTGACCGCGCTGTCGTTGGCGACTACGCGCAACCTATCCAGCGACAGGCCCATCACTTCAGCCACGGTCTGCGCCAGCAGCGTCGATGAGCCCTGGCCGATGTCGGCGGCGCCGGTCAGCAGCGTGATGCCTCCGTCGAAATCGAGCTTGAGGTTCACCACCGCGTGCGGCTCGCCGCTCCAGTGCACCGGCTTGGCGGAGCCGCTGGCGTAATGCGAGCAGGCCAGCCCCAGCCCGCGCCCCTTCGGCATATTCGCGTGGCGCTCGTTCCAGCCAGACGCTGTCTGAACCTTGTCCAGACACTCGGCCAGGCCGCAGGAGTTGACCTGCAAGTCGTTGATGGTGCGCGTCGGGATGGGCAACAGATTGGCGCGGCGCAGCGCAAACGGATCGAGCCCCAGCGTCTGCGCCATGGTGTCGAGCATCGACTCGAACGCGTGGCGCACATCGACCGAGCCGTGGCCGCGCATCGCGCCGTTGGGTGGCGTGTTGGTGTACACGCGCAGGCCGAAATAGCGACAGGCCGGCAACTGGTAGATCGCGTGCAGCAACGAGCCAGCGTACAAAATCGTCACCAGACCGTAACCGGCGTAGGCGCCGCCGCGCTGCACGACCTCGCAATCAACTGCCTTGATGACGCCGCTGCTTGACAGGCCAATCTTGAGCCGCACGTCGGTCTCTGGCCGGCCGCGGTGCGTGACGAACGATTCCTCGCGCGACAGCTCCAGCTTGACCGTGCCGCCGGCGGCGCGCGCCAGCAGCGATGCAATGATTTCGAAATTCAGCGTCTCGGTGCGGTGCCCGAAACCGCCGCCGACAAAAGGCTTGATGACGCGGATCTGAGCCGCATCGAGCCCCATGCACTGGGCCAGAATCAGATGCACGTAGTACGGCACTTGCGACACCGTCTGCAAGGTCAGGCGGCCGCGCTCCACGTCCCAACTGGCCAGCGAGGCGTTGGGCTCCATCATCGCGTGCGTCACTTCGGCGTAATGAAAACTCTCCTCCAACACCAGGTCGGACGCAGCAAAGCCGCCCGCCACGTCGCCGAAGGTATGGTCCACGTCGCGCGCAATATTGCCCGGCTGGTCGTCGTGCAGCAGCACCGCATCGCCAGCGCGTGCACTGGCGGCGTCGAAGCAGGCCGGCAGCGGCTCCAGGTCGAGTGTGATGGCGGCCAGCGCGGCGCGTGCCGTGGCCTGGTCAACCGCCGCCAGCGCCACCACTGGCTCGCCGCAGTAACGCACGCGCTCGCGCGCCAGCGGGAATTCGTTTTGCGCAATCGGAATCACGCCGTACGGCACGTCACAGGCGTCGCCGGTGATGACGGCGCGCACGCCCGGCATCGCCAAGGCGCGGCTGATATCGATGCTGCGGATTCTGGCGTGCGCTACCGGGCTTCGCAAAATCGCGCCGACCAGTGCCTCGCGCGCCGGCAGGTCGGCCGTGTAAAGTGCCTGGCCGGTGACTTTCTCAGGGCCGTCGATCAGCGGCTGGCGCACGCCAATCGCATGGCTTGCCGCTTTGCGGTGCACGCTGGTATCTATGCTGTCTCTCCTGCTGTGGCGGCCAGCGCGGCAGCCGCCGCCTGCACCGATTCGATGATCTTGACGTAGCCGGTGCAGCGGCAGATATTGCCCGACAGCGCCTCGCGAATCTCATGCTCGCTCGGGTTCGGCTCGCGCAGCAACAGCGCCTGCGCCGCCATGATCATGCCGGGCGTGCAAAAGCCGCATTGCGTCCCCAGCTTTTCGTGGAACGCGGTCTGCAGCGCGCTCAGGCGCCCCTCGGTTGCCAGCGACTCGATGGTGCGCACATCGCGCCCTTCGCAGCGACACGCCAGCGTGATGCACGACAGTTGCGCCTCGCCATCAACCAGCACGGTGCAGGCGCCGCATTCGCCACCGTCGCAGCCGCGCTTGGTGCCGGTCAGGCCGAGCTGCTCGCGCAGATAGTCCAGCAGCAGCGTGTGGTCGGCCACGGCGTCCTCGCGGGCGCGGCCGTTGACCTTGAGGCTGAGCAAACGTTTTGCCACGCGCTACTCCTTGGGCCGCAGGTCGCGCACGCGCACCGCCTTGCCCTGTGATCTGGGGATTTCTCCCGGCAGCTTGACGACCACGGCGGAGCTGATGCCTACCATCGCCTTGACGTGGTGGGCTACGTCGCGCGCGATGGCCGCGAACATGTCGGCGCCGACGCCGCATTCGACTTCGACCTCGATCGTCACATGGTCGAGCATGCCGTGGCGCTCCACCAGCAACTGGTAATGCGGCGACAGCATCGCGCGCCCAAGCAGCACCGCCTCGATCTGCGACGGATAGACGTTGACGCCGCGCACGATCAGCATGTCGTCGCTGCGCCCGGTGATGCGCAGGATGCGCAAATGGGTGCGACCGCAGTCGCACGGCGCGGTGGTGATTTTGGTGATGTCGCGCGTGCGGTAGCGCAGCATCGGCAACGCCTGCTTGGTCAGCGTCGTGATCACCAGCTCGCCGGCATGGCCCTCGGGCACCGGCGCTTGCGTCTCGGGGTCCAGCAGCTCGAACAGGAAATGGTCTTCCCAGCCGTGCAGGCCGGCTTGCGCCGGGCATTCGCACGCAACGCCCGGGCCCATGATTTCTGACAGGCCGTAAATGTCGATCGCCTTGAGCGAGAGCCGCTCCTCGATCTCGCGCCGCATGGCAGCGGTCCACGGTTCGGCGCCAAAGACGCCGACGCGCAGCTTGCTCTGGCGCAGGTCAACGCCCTGCTGCTCGGCCACCTCGGACATCGCCAGCGCATACGACGGCGTGGCGCACAGCACGGTGGCGCCCAGGTCCATGATCAGCGCAATCTGGCGCTCGGTCGCGCCACCCGACATCGGCACCACGGTGGCACCGAGCCGCTCAGCGCCGTAATGGGCACCCAGACCACCGGTGAACAGCCCGTAGCCGTAGGCGTTGTGAATGACGTCGCCGGCGCGCGCGCCGGCGGCGTGCAGCGAGCGCGCCATCAGGTCGGCCCAGGTGGCGATATCGTCCCGCGTATAGCCGACCACCGTCGCCTTGCCGGTGGTGCCGGACGAGGCGTGCAGGCGCACCAGTGCCGACTGCGGCCGGGCGAACATGCCGTACGGATAGCTGTCGCGCAGATCGGTCTTGAAAGTAAACGGAACGTAGCGCAGGTCGTCGGCCGTGCGCACATCTTCCGGCACGATGCCGGCATCCTCCATGCGGCTCCGATGCAGCGCCACATGGTCGTAAGCGTTGCGCAGCGTCATGCGCAGGCGCTCGAACTGCAGCGCCGCCAGCGACTCGCGCGGCATGGTTTCGGCACGACTATCGAAGTAACGGTCGGTGTCGGTCTTCTTGCTGAGTCCGACTTCCGACAAGGTGGTTGCGCCCATGGTGTCTCCTTGGTGCAGGTGGATGATTTTTCTACTCGGTGCCTCGAACGCCTCGCACCGGAATATGGGTCAGTGCAAAGCCCTGATTGAAACTGGCACGCGTGATCAACGTGTACTTCATGTTGGCGCCGGCCCAGGCGGCACCGGCACCGGCCAGCGCCAGCAGCGCGCCAGCGCCAGTCCCGCCGGCGAGCCAGCCGATGCCAAGCAGGCACAGCGGCACGACGGTGCCGATCAGGCCCAGGCGCCGTCCGGCCTGATCGAGTGCGCGGCTGGCGCGCGGCGCCAGCGTGGCAGCGACGCTTTGGCGGTAGAGGCGCCACACCAGCAGCCGCGCCAGCAGCGTGACAACCAGGGCCAGTAGCGCCGTGTTCGACACCCACTCGTGCCACAGCCCTAGCAGCACAAACAGCGCCAGTCCTTCAGCGCCAGCAGTGACCAAAAACAGCACCGACAGCCAGGCCGAGCGCCAGGCCGGAATGCCGCGCGCGGCCGGCAGCATGCGGCTCTGGCAATACAGAAAAAGTAGCGCCAGCGCAGCAGTGACCCAGTTCCAGCCGCCAAGGCCCAGCAGCGCCAGCAAGCCGGCCGGAAACAGCAGCAGGCCGACAAAGGCTTCACGCGACATCCATGACGTATGCGGATTGAGG
>JANNUE010000203.1:0-16088 GCA_031394895.1 Betaproteobacteria bacterium | reverse complement strand
ACGCCAATCGACATCAGCTGGTCGGCCGCCGCACGTTCGCTTGCTGCATCGAGCTGACCAGTCACCGCTTCGCCTCTGGAATTGCGCCCGCGCCAGGCAAAAGTGGCCATCTGCGCTTACTCCTGCTCGTCCACGTCAAAGCCTATACGCATCGCTTCGGCCAGTGAAGTGCGGCCCTGACGCACCAGGTCCAGCGCGTGATAGGCCAGCGTCTGCCCCTTCATGCGTTCGCGCGCGGCGCGCATGAACAGCGTCGGGTCGGCGCGCGAAGCGGCCTGCGTCAATTCGGCGTCCATTTCGAGCAGCTCATAGACCCCCTGGCGCCCTGCATAACCGGTGCCGTTGCAAGCCGAACAGCCACGCCCGCGCTGCGCCAGCACCGAGTCACGATCGGCCTGCATGCTGGCCAGCCAGCCCAGTTCCTGCGCGCTGGGCTGCTGCGGCTCGACGCATTCGACGCAGTTCAGACGCACCAGTCGCTGGGCAATGACGGCCTGCAGCGAGGTCGCCACCATGAACGCCGGCACGCCCATGTCGAGCAGGCGAAACGGCGTGCTGATGGCGTCGCGCGTGTGCAGCGTGGACAGCACCATGTGCCCGGTGATGGCGGCGCGCAGGCCGATCTCGGCGGTTTCCGCGTCGCGCATTTCACCGACCAGAATAACGTCCGGGTCCTGCCGCAAGGTGGCGCGCAACACCCTGGCAAAAGTCAGGTCAATCTTGTCGTTGACCTGCACCTGGGTCAACCCAGGCAGGCGGTATTCGATCGGGTCCTCGACCGTGATGACTTTGAGCTCGGTGGCATTGTCCTCGGCCAGTGCGGCATACAGCGTGGTGGTCTTGCCGGAGCCGGTCGGACCGGTCACCAGCACCATGCCGGCGTTGCGACCAAGCGCTTCGCGAAAACGCTTGAGCATGTCAGGTGGCATGCCAATGCTGTCGAGCCGGCGCATGCCGGCACCCTGATTGAGCAAGCGCATGACGGCCGCCTCGCCATAGACGGTGGGCAGGGTGGACAGGCGCACATCGATCGTGTGCTCCTTCAGGCGTACCGTGAAGCGGCCGTCCTGCGGCAAGCGCTTCTCGGAAATATCCAGATTGGCCATCAGCTTGAGGCGCTGCGCCAGCGCGCCGCCAATGCGTTTGTCAGCCATGGTCTGGGTCTGCAACACGCCGTCAACCCGCACGCGGATCTGCAGACCGCTTTCCTGTGGCTCAATGTGCACGTCCGACGCGCCCACCTGAATCGCATCTTCAAACAGGGACTGCAAAAGGCGCACCACCGGCGCGCCCTCGATGCCGACCGCCACACTGAGTTCGCCAAAGTCAACCGCATCATGGCCGATGTCTTTTTCCAGCGCCCGCGCCAGGCCGCTGATCTCTTCGGTACGCCGATACAGCCGGTCAAACGCCAGCGTCAACTGGCTCTCCGGCACCGCTGCAATGGAAATACGGCGCTTGAGCAAGCGGGTGAGCTCATCAAACGCAAACAGGTCGAGCGGGTCGCTCAGCGCCACCAGCAGACTGTCGCCCTTGTCATCAAGCGCCAGCGCCCGAAAACGCCGTGCCGCCGCCTCTGGCAACAGTTTCACCACTTCGGCGCGAAAAGCAAAATTCTTGAGATTGACAAATGGAATGCGCAACTGGCGCGCCAGCCCGTCGGCCAGCAGTTCTTCGGTGATCATGCCGGACTCGACCAGTTGCCGGCCCAGCTTCTTGCCACTCTTGCGCTGCGTCAGCAAGACCTGCTGCAGTTGTTCCTTTGAGATCAGCCCCTGCTGCACCAGCACGTCACCCAGGCGCAGCCGTTCAGTCTTGGTGGCTGCGACGGGCGCGCTGACTGTGCTGCTCGGGGCTGCGGTGATCATCATGCGTCAGTGCAGATGCCGCGGCTTGCGGCCGCCGCCGTGGCCCATGCCGCCGTGACCACCGCCGGAGCCGCGCGGCGGTTTGCCCAGTTGCAGCGAGTTCGCCAGCTCGTCAAAGCGCTGACTGAACAGTTTGTCGATCTCGACCACCACTCCGCCGAGCTCGGCGCCGTCAAAATGGCGCTCCATCAAGTTCACCACGTCCTGCACCAGTAAATCACGCTGCACCTGCATGATGGCGGCCGGATCGGGTCCCACAAACAGCACCACGAAGTCGTCGCGCGACTCGGCGTCGGACTCTTCGTCGTCCTCTTCGTCATCAAATTCGGTGTCGTAAAACGTGACTTCGATGGCGGCTCCGGTGAGCGCCAGCTCGTTGAGGTTCATGCACATTTCGTCCAGCGTCTGGCGAAAATCATCGTCGCCCTGCACCGTCCAGCACATCTGCAACAGATGCTCCTTCGGGTCAAAGCGGATACCGGGTTCGTCTTCATAAGAGCTGGCGGAAGCGTCTGCCAGACTGCGGGCGCCGGCATACTTCCAGAGCGGCTTGAGGGCATCCTGCAATTGGTCAAACACGACATCGACGCGCAGGCTCACCTGGCCATGGACATGGATCTCAAGAGGAGTGTTGTAGCGAGACATGAATTAGAAGTGTAACGCCGCCATCTACCCGATGCGGATTTTTACTGCGCAATTGCTGGTCCCTTCGACAGGAATCGAACCTGTATCTGAGTCTTAGGAGGACCCCGTTCTATCCATTGAACTACGAAGAGAGACTAGCTTTGTATTTTACCCGGCGAGCCGCAGACCCGCCAGCGAGCCGCCACCGCCAAGCGCTTCATTTAGTCAACAGCCGCATCGCTTCTTCCAGGCCCTTGATGGTCAGCGGAAACATGCGCTGACTCACAATTTGCTGAATCACGCTGATGCTCTGGCGGTATTGCCAGACGCCTTGCGGCTCCGGGTTGATCCAGGCGAACTTCGGAAAGGCATGCGTCAGGCGCTGCAGCCATTCGACGCCGGCTTCTTCGTTGTTGTACTCGACGCTGCCGCCGGGCTGGAGAATTTCATACGGGCTCATGGTCGCGTCACCAACGAAGATCAGCTTGTAGTCCTTGTTGTACTTGCGGATGATGTCCCAGGTCGGGAACTTCTCGGCAAAGCGGCGCCGGTTGTTCTTCCACATGAAGTCATAGACGCAGTTGTGAAAGTAGTAGAACTCCAGGTGCTTGAACTCGGTTTTGGTAGCGGAAAACAGTTCTTCTACGCGTGCAATGTGCTCATCCATGGTGCCGCCGACGTCCATCAGCAGCAGCACTTTGACGTTGTTGTGGCGCTCGGGCACCATCTTGATATC
The DNA here is from genome assembly GCA_031394895.1 of Betaproteobacteria bacterium. Classification (GTDB taxonomy): domain Bacteria; phylum Pseudomonadota; class Gammaproteobacteria; order Burkholderiales; family Burkholderiaceae_C; genus Rhodoferax. Next base: position 12,860 of record JANNUE010000203.1, on the reverse strand, counting down.
CAGGTAACCGGCGTTGGCTGCCGTGCAGCGGATGGTGTCGTCGAGATCAAGCTCTTCTTCGTGACCTTCACGCGCAAACTTGCGCAAACGGCGCAGCGCCACCTTGATGTTGCGCGTGCCGAGTTCCTGCGTGTCGTCGTAGTCGCGGTAGGCGCGCTGCTCCCACACCTTCACGCCGGTCTTGTTGCCGCCCTTGCCGCCGATGCGCACGCCCTGCGGGTTCTGCCCATAGGCGCCAAACGGGCTGGTGCCGCCGGTGCCTATCCATTTGGAGCCGCCTTCGTGGCGTTCCTTCTGCTCTTCGAAACGCTTTTTGAGCGTTTCCATCAGTTCGTCCCAACCCATCTTCTGAATCTTGGCAATTTCTTCCGGGCTGAGGTTGAGTTCGAGGTTCTTGCGCAGCCACTCCAGCGGAATTTCTTTGGTGAAGTCGGCCACCATCTCGATGCCCTTGAAGTAGCTGGCAAAGGCGCGGTCAAACTTGTCGTAGTGCTTCTCGTCCTTCACCAGCGTGGTGCGGCTGAGGTAATAGAAGTCGTCGATGGTGTAGCCGCTGCATTCCAGCTCACTGGTCGGCTCGGGCGCGTTCGGGCCAACCACGCCGCACTTGAGCGCCTCCAGCAAGGTCAGGTACTCCTTGACCGACACCGGCAGTTTGGCCGCGCGCAGGGTGTAGAAGAAATCGATCAGCATGAAAACTCTCGGTTGACATCAGCCGGCAAATTCATTGGATTACCCAATCTTCCAGTTTCAATCCATCAACGCGCTCAAACTCCCGCGTGTTGTGCGTTACCAGAATCATTTTGTGCGCCAAGGCCTGCGCGGCAATCCAGAAATCGTTCATGCCGATGGTGGTACCGCGCGATTGCAGCAACTGGCGCTGCTGTCCGTAAACTTTCGCCGTGGCCGGGTCGGTGCCCAGCTTGGGAAAATGCGCCAGAAACTGCTCGACCTTGCGTTGCGTAGCGCCCGCGTGCGCACTGTTCTCCCAGCCAAATGCCAGTTCACCCAACACGATGTCTGACAAGAAAACGCTGTTCAGCGTCAGGGACTCCAGCTTGGCGCGCACTGCCGGGTGACGCCCATTCATGGCGTAAATCCAGATGTTGCTGTCAAGCAGGTAACGCTTCACCGAATGCCCTCCAGACTGCGGGCAGCATCAGGAGCTTGATCTTCAATGTCGTCCGGCAGACCGTCAATGGCGGGCAAGCCTCCAATCACATCCCTTACCAGTTGCGGACTTTCCCGCAGCACGATCTCGTCGCCCCGGCGCTCAATGTGCACCCGTTTGGAGCGCACCTGGAACTCTTTGGGCAGGCGCACAGCCTGGCTGTTGCCTGACATGAAAACGGCGGCGGTAGTGGTCATGTTTGGCTCCGGAAACTGCAATATACGGATTGTATATGGTTGTGCTTTGCGCCTGGTTTCAACGCGGCTTGTCCAGCAGGTACAGCAGCTGTGCTTTGGCCTCCGGCCATTCGCCGGCGCGCATGCTGTACATCACGGTGTCGCGAATGGTGCCGTCGCGGCGCAGCGCGTGGCCTCGAATCACGCCGTCCTTTTTGGCGCCCAGCCGCTCAATGGCGGCCTGCGACGCAAAGTTGAAGTTGTCGGTGCGCCAGCCGACCACCTTGCAACCAACGGTCTCGAACGCATGCGTCATCATCAGCAATTTGACGGTCGTATTGATGTGGGTGCGCTGGCAGCGCCCCGCATACCAGGTCCAGCCGATCTCGACGCGCTGCACCGCCGGCACGATGTCGTGGTAGCTGCTGCAGCCCAGCAGCGTGCCGCTGGCGGCGTCGAGCACGGCGAACGCAAAGCGGCTGCCGGCGTCGCGCATCGCCAGCGCGTCTTCAATGTATTGGCGCGTCTGCTGCGGCTCGGGCACCGAGGTGACGCGCAGCTTCCACAATTCGCCGTCCTGCGCGGCAGCGCGCAGGCCACTTTCATGGTCCAGACTCAGCGGCACCAGGTCAATGCCGCGCCCGGACAGGGTCACAGCTTCAATGTAGGCCATACTCAATCTCTCTCAATCTTTGCCAGTTGTCTGATTGCGCCTGCGCCAGCGCCGCGCCAATTGCAGCCCGATACCGCCGCCCAGGCCGACCAGCACAATGGCGCCCATGCTGGCCATGTCGTAACCAGCGGCAAAAATGTCAAGCCCCAACCAACGGCCCAGCCAGAAGCCCGCAAGGGCACCGCCGACAAAACCGACGGCGTCCGACAGTCCCTCAATCAACAGCGATTTATCCATGATGGGTGCTACCGCATATTCAGCGGTTATGCCGCTGCATGAACACCAGCTTTTCAAACAAAGTCACATCCTGCTCGTTTTTCAGCAATGCGCCCACCAGCGGTGGCACGGCTACTTTGTCTTCCTTGGTCTGCAGCGCGGCCAGCGTAATATCTTCGGCCAGCAGCAACTTGAGCCAGTCCAGCAGTTCGCTAGTGGACGGCTTCTTCTTCAGCCCCGGCAGGTTGCGCACGTCATAAAACGTCTTCATTGCGGCGGCCAACAGCTCCTTCTTCAGGCCGGGAAAGTGCACATCGACAATGCTGCGCATGGTGTCGGCGTCGGGGAACTTGATGTAATGAAAAAAGCAGCGGCGCAAGAACGCGTCCGGCAGTTCCTTCTCGTTGTTGGATGTGATGAACACCAGCGGCCGGTGCTTGGCTCTGATCAGTTCACGGGTCTCATAAACGTAGAACTCCATGCGGTCGATTTCGCGCAGCAGGTCGTTCGGGAACTCGATGTCGGCCTTGTCAATTTCGTCAATCAGCAGCGCCACCGGCTCGTCGGCAGTAAAGGCCTGCCACAGCACGCCCTTGACGATGTAGTTGTGGATATTCTTGACCCGCTCGCCGCCATCGACATCGGACAGCTGCGAGTCGCGCAGGCGGCTCACTGCATCGTATTCATACAGGCCCTGCTGCGCCTTGGTGGTGGACTTGATGTGCCACTGCAACAGCGGTATGTCGAGCGCCGCTGCCACTTCTTCGGCCAGCATCGTCTTGCCGGTGCCGGGCTCGCCTTTGACCAGCAGCGGGCGTTTGAGCGTGATGGCCGCGTTGACCGACAGCATCAGGTCCTGGGTCGCAATGTAGTTTTGGGTTCCTTGGAATTTCATGGTTCTGGTCTGGCAGGGACACTGCGTTTGGTAGGGCGTTTACTGGGGCGTGCTGACAATTATGCTGATCGATGTAATAATTTTCAGTCCATCTCAAACACGGCTTGATTGTCCCCTGAAAATGAAAAACCTCCTGTCGCCACTGTCTCTGCTGCTTGTCACTTGCGTGACGGCCTTGCCTGCGCTGGCCCAGGAAATCAGGGGAGACAGCAAGGCCGGCGAGAAGAAAGTCGCCATGTGTATCGGTTGCCACAGCATTCAGGGCTATCAGGCCACCTTCCCGGAAATTTACAAGGTCCCCAAGATCGCCGGCCAGGGCGCCAAATACATTGTGTCAGCACTGTCGGCCTATCAAAAAGGTGATCGCAAACATCCCAGCATGCGCGGCATTGCTGACAATCTGCGCGAGCAGGACATGGCCGACGTGGCGGCCTACTATGAAGCCCTAGGGAAAGTGGACGGCGCACCACCAGCACCTGGCAAAGTGGCCGCGGCCAATGCCCGCGCCGCCGCCCTGATCGCCAAGGGCGCCTGCATCTCTTGCCATGGCGACAATTTCAGCAAACCGGTCGATCCGGGCTATCCAAAGATTGCCGGCCAGCATGCCGATTACCTGTTTGTGGCGCTCAAGTCATACAAGACCGAGGGCAATGCCACCTGGGGGCGCGCCAACCCGGTCATGGCCGGCGTTGCCAAGCAGTTCAGCAATGCCGAACTTAAAGAGTTGGCCAACTACGTCGGCTCACTGCCGGGCGAACTCAAGACCGTGCCGCAAAGCAAGTTCCGCTAGCGCAGGCCGCTCAGTCCCGCGTCGCGTGGCGCTGCACGCACGCAATGTAGTTGTCACCGTCGGGCGGGCGGCGGCCGCTCTGGCTTTCCCAGATCATCTGGCCCAAACATTCCATCACTTCATGATGCGCCGGGTGCAGCGAGTTGCGGCGATGCGTCAGCAACTCCACCGCCTGGCGGATGCCACGCGGCTGGTCAATGCTGCACTGCTCGCTGATCGACAAATGCATCGACAAATGCAGGAACGGATTGCTCTTGCTCTCCTGCACTTGCTGCATGGTGGCCAGCGCCAGATCCACATCGGCCAGATCGGCATGGTATTCGGGATGTTCGTCAATCCACAGACTGGCGATGGTTTCTATGGCTTCCAGGGCTTGACCGGACTTGGCTTTGGCATAAACCGAGCAAAAAAAACGGCGAACATCAGCTTGCGAGGGTGAAAACATAATGGGCCGTATTGTCGCGCGCTGTCGCCCACGCTGCAGGGCGCGGCGCATAACTGCGGCGAAAATGCAGTTTTTTGCCGAGGACGAAAGCCATGCTCCAAGCCTATATCTGCGACGCCATCCGCACCCCGTTCGGCCGCTACGCCGGCGCACTCAGCAGCGTGCGCACTGATGACCTGGGCGCAATCCCGATCAAGGCGCTGATGGCGCGCAACCCGAAGGTTGACTGGGCAGCTGTAACCGACGTCCTGTTTGGCTGCGCCAACCAGGCGGGAGAAGATAACCGCAACGTCGCCCACATGGCGTCGCTGCTGGCCGGCTTGCCGCTCGACGTACCCGGCGCCACCATCAACCGACTGTGCGGCTCGGGTCTTGACGCGGTCGGTACCGCAGCCCGTGCGATCAAGGCGGGCGAGGCGACGCTAATGATCGCCGGTGGCGTGGAGAGCATGAGCCGCGCGCCGTTTGTGATGCCCAAGATGGACTCTGCCTTTGGCCGCAACAACGCGGTTTATGACACGACGATTGGCTGGCGCTTCATCAACCGGCTGATGAAAGAAAAGTACGGCGTTGACTCGATGCCTGAGACCGCCGAGAACGTCGCCACCGAATTCAAGATCGAGCGCGAAGCGCAGGACAAAATGGCCTTGAACAGCCAATTGCGGGCGGTCGCGGCGCAACAGGCCGGTCACCTGGCGCGTGAAATCACGCCGGTGTTCATCGCACAAAAGAAAGGCGAACCGATCGTCGTTGACAAGGACGAGCATCCGCGCGAAACCAGTCTGGAGGCGCTGGCCAAACTCAAGCCTATCGTGCGCGCCGACGGCACAGTGACTGCGGGCAACGCCAGCGGTGTCAACGATGGCGCATGCGCGCTGTTGCTGGCCGACGAAAAGACTGCCGCCAGCCACGGCCTCACACCCAAAGCCAGAGTGGTCGGCATGGCCACCGCCGGTGTGGCACCGCGCATCATGGGCATAGGCCCGGCGCCGGCGACGCAAAAAGTGCTGGCACAAACAGGGATCAAACTCGAACAACTCGACGTCATCGAACTCAACGAAGCCTTTGCCGCGCAGGGTCTGGCGGTGCTGCGCATGCTGGGCCTGCGCGACGACGACGCGCGCGTCAACGCCTGGGGCGGCGCCATTGCGCTGGGGCATCCGCTGGGTGCCTCCGGCGCTCGCCTGGCCACCACCGCTGTCAACCGGCTGCATGCAACCGGCGGGCGCTACGCCTTGTGCACCATGTGCATCGGCGTCGGCCAAGGAATTGCGCTGGTGCTGGAGCGGGTTTGACCTTTCCCCTCATCACCGACCCGTACTTTTACGCCGTCAGCATCCCCGCCGTGCTGTTGCTGGGGGTCAGCAAGAGCGGCTTTGGTGCTGGCTTTGGATCGCTGGCGGTGCCGCTGATGGCGCTGGCGGTCAGCGTGCCGCAGGCGGCGGCCATTCTGATGCCGGTGCTGCTGCTCATGGACATCCTGGGCATGGCGGCGTTTCGAAAGGACTTCGACCTGAAACTGCTGAAGTTCTTGCTTCCGTGCGGACTGGTCGGCATCGTCATCGGTGCACTGCTTTTCAAGGCGCTGGACGCACGCACCGTGGCCGGCATTGTGGGTCTGTTCACGCTGACGTTTCTGGCGCAGCGCCTGTTGTTCCCGCCGAGGGCTGACAGCAAGCCGCCACCCAAATGGCTGGGCGCCATACTGACCGCCACCTCGGGCTTTACCAGTTTCATCGCGCACGCCGGCGGCCCGCCGATCAGCGCTTATGTCATTCCGCTCCGTCTGTCACCGATCAAATTCACCGCCACCATGGCGTTCTTTTTCTTCATCATCAACTTGGCGAAGTGGGTTCCGTACGGCTGGCTCGGCTTGCTCGACACGCGCAACTTTGCCACCTCGCTGGTGCTGCTGCCGATCGCACCGATTGGCGTGCTGGTCGGTGTGCGGCTGGCCCGACGCATCAACCAGGTGCTGTTCTACCGGCTTGTGTACCTGGGCATGTTTCTGACTGGCGTCAAACTGATGTGGGACGGATTTTTCTGAGCGCCTGAACAACAATTGACATTCTGTATTACAGAATCTGCGAAACGGGTTAAAATGCCGGCATGATTCGTTCGTTTACCTGTGCCGATACTGAGGCCTTGTTCAACAGTCACGCAGTCAGCCGGTTCAGAAACATTGAACGGGTCGCGCGGCGCAAGCTGCTGCAACTGCACGCGACTACCGACTTGAACAGCTTGCGGATTCCACCGGGTAACCAGTTGGAATCACTCAAAGGTGACCGCAAGGGTCAGCACAGCATTCGCATCAACGACCAATGGCGCGTGTGCTTTGTCTGGCGAGATGATGGTGCATACCGGGTGGAAATTGTGGATTACCACTAGGTTGAATCTGGAGGATACGTATGACAAAGCAATTGCTCGATGAAATTCACCCCGGCGAAATCCTGCTGGAAGAATTCATGAAACCGTTTGGTATCACAGCACGCCAATTGGCTGCCGACATGGATGTGCCGCCCAGCCGCATCAGCGACATCGTGAATGGCGCGCGCCCGATCACGGCCGACACGGCCTTGCGCCTGGGTCTGTTTTTCAGCATGGAACCTCGCTACTGGTTGAACCTGCAGGCCGAGTACGACATGCGGACGATTACCCGCCAAAGCCGCGACAAAATCGCGCCACGCATCCGGGTTTTTCAGCCGGCGGCCGTTTGAGGCAGTGCGTGGCCGTGCTTTGGGTATTGGCTGTGCATGCCGCTAACATAGCGCCAAGTTGATTACAAGGAGATGGTCATGCCAGTGGTTGTTGTAGCCAATCCCAAGGGCGGTGTCGGCAAGTCCACGCTGTCAACCAATATCGCAGGTTATTTCGCGGCGCAGGGGCATGCGGTGATGCTGGGCGACGCCGATCGCCAGCAGTCGTCGCGCCTGTGGCTGGGTCTGCGCCCCGGCCTGGCTCGCCCGATTGCCACCTGGGACGTGAGCGCCGATTTGATCGCCAAGCCACCCAAGGGCACGACCCATGTGGTGCTGGACACACCGGCCGGGCTGCACGGCTGGCGCTTCAATGATGTGATGAAGATGGCGACCAAGGTGTTGGTGCCGCTGCAGCCTAGCGTGTTTGACATTTTTGCGACGCGTCATTTTCTGGACCAATTGCTGCAAAACAAGCACCATGACAGACTGCAGATTGGACTGGTCGGCATGCGGGTCGATGCCAGGACCATCGCCGCCGACAAACTGCACGAATTCGTCGATACGCTGGGCTTGCCGGTGCTGGGCTATCTGCGCGACACGCAAAACTATATTCATCTGGCGGCGCGCGGCCTGACGCTGTTTGACGTGGCCCCGGGACGGGTTGAAAAAGACCTGGCGCAGTGGCAGCCGATCTGCGACTGGCTAAACGCCTGATCTGACCGTCGTCTTTTCAGTTTGTCGCTTAGCTGACACGCAAGCGCACCGCTGCTCGCTACAGTCAACCCATGAAAACACTTCAAACCCTCGCAGAACTGTCCAACCTTGTCGGGCAGGAGGTCGCCGTCAGCGACTGGATCACCGTGACGCAGGAGCAGGTCAACCAGTTTGCGCAAGCCACCGGTGACCATCAGTGGATCCACGTTGACGTGGAAAAAGCCAAGGCCGGCCCGTTTGGCGGCCCGATCGCGCACGGCTATCTGACGCTATCGCTCTTGCCACAGTTTTTCATATCTTCGCTGAAGATTGTGGAAGCCCGCATGGGTGTGAATTACGGCTTGAACAAGGTGCGGTTTCCGGCGCCGGTGCCGGTCGGCAGCCGCTTGCGCGCGCGCATGAAACTGCTCAAGTCAGAGCCGATTGACCAGGGCGGCGTGCAGATGACCTGGGAAGTTGCGATAGAGCGCGAAGGGGGCACCAAGCCGGTCTGCGTCGCCGAGTCAATGGCGCGCTATTACCCCTGAGCCTGCGCGCCAGCGATGTCGGTTTACGCTGCGCTAAACCGACCTACCAGCAGCAGCCCCGTCGGTTTACGCTGCGCTAAACCGACCTACCAGAAGCAGCCATGTCAGTTTGCGCTGCGCTAAACCGACCTACCAGCAGCAGCATTGGTCAGTCGTAGGTCGCGTTAGCCCGAAGGGCGTAACCCGACATTCGCCGACGAGAATCATCCAAACCCATTTTGGCGCCACGCTTCAAACACTGTGACCGCCACCGCGTTCGATAAATTCAGGCTGCGCTGACCTTGCCGCATCGGCAACTTCAGGCATTGAGGGCCGGCAAATGACTGGCGCACCAGTTCGCTCAAGCCGCGCGTCTCGGCGCCAAACACCAGCCAGTCACCGGGCCTGAACCCCACCTCATGAACCAGACGACTGGCGCGCGTGGTGAGCGCGAACATGCGTTCAGTCGCCGGCTGCTCGCTCGCCAAAAAAGCCTGCCAACTGGCATGGCACCTGAGTTCGGCGTACTCGTGGTAATCCAGCCCGGCGCGGCGCATGTGCTTGTCGTCCATCGAAAAGCCGAGCGGCTCCACCAGATGCAGCGTGCACCCGGTATTGGCCGCCAGCCGGATGACGTTGCCGGGGTTGGGCGGGATCTCGGGTTCGACCAGGACGATATGAAACATGTGCCAATTGTCATTCAGTACGGGCAATGACAATGCCAGTAATGTGCGCGGCACCGGCCAAACGCAGCACACGTGCCGCAGCAAACAGCGAAGCGCCGCTGGTCATCACATCGTCCAGCAGCACGATGCGCTTGCCCTTGAGCAGCCCGGCCAGCAGCGGCTCGACGGCAAACGCATCGTCCAGCGCGCCGAGCCGCTGCGCGCGCTTGAGCGAGCTTTGCGGCGCTGTGTCCCTGATGCGCAGCAGCAGCCGGTTGTCAACTTTCTGCGGCGCCAGTTGTCCGGCCAGCAACTGCGCCTGGTTGAAGCCGCGCTGGCGCAAACGCGGGCTTGACAGCGGCATCGGCAGCACCCAGTCGGCGGCCTCCAGCGCCGGCTCAACCCACGGCGTGCTGCGCAACAGTAGCGCGAATGCGCCGGCCAGCCCGGTATGGTTATGAAATTTGTAGCGCGTGATCAGGTCCGACCACGGAAAGGCATAGGGCACGGCGGCCAGGCAGGCGTCGAGCGCCGGTGCGTTCCTGATGCAATCACCGCATTGCGGCACCGCCGCCGGCACCGGCATCGCACAGGTCTGGCAGCGCGGTTGCGGCTGTGCGAAACGGTTCACGCAGTCCTCGCAGATGCTCTGCGCCGGCCAGGCGTGACAGACCATGCATTGACTCGGCACGGCGTGCAACACTTGTTGAATCAGGCGCAAGAACATCCAGTCAATATACTCTGGCGACTCCTGCCTATCCAACACCATGCCCACTCAGCGCCCCCCCACCATCGACCCACAGGCTGCCACACGCTGGCAGCAGATGCCGCCAGGCCCGTCCCCGTGGCTGCACGAAGAGGTGGCGCAGCGCATGGCACAGCGGCTCGACTGGATCAAGCTCAAGCCGGCCAGTTGGGCCGACTGGGAACCGCTGCGCGGCGGCCTTCAGGGGCACACGCTGGTGGCAAGCCGCTACCCCAAGGCCGAATGCCATGCCGTCGAGTTCGGGACCCAAAGAGCAGCCTACGCAAGGCAAGCCTTGACAAAACCCTGGTGGAGTCCATCCCGCTGGAGCGCGGCGGCAACGCGCTTTGAGGCACCGGCCATTGGGTCCGTGCAGATGCTGTGGTCGAACATGGCACTGCACATGGCGGCCGACCCGCAGGCCCTGATGGCGCAGTGGCATAGTGCGCTGGCAGTCGATGGCTTCCTGATGTTCTCCTGCCTGGGACCGGACACGCTGCGCGAACTGCGCGAGCTCTATCTTTCGCTGGGCTGGCCAGCACCCTCGCATCAGTTCACCGACATGCATGACTGGGGCGACATGCTGGGCGCAAGCGGCTTTGCCGAACCGGTGATGGACATGGAGCGCATCACGCTCACGTTCGAGACGCCGCAGCGCCTGCTGCAGGAACTGCGCGGGTTGGGGCGCAATCTGCAGCCGCAGCGCTTTGGCGCACTGCGCGGACGGCGCTGGCAGCAGCAGTTGCACGAGGGCCTGGCCAAGACCTCGCTGGAACTGACCTTTGAAGTGGTTTACGGCCACGCCTTCAAACCCAAGGCGCGCATTGACGTGCGCGCCGAAACCGTGCTTTCTCTGGCTCAAATGCGGGAAACCTTGACTCAACGCAAGAATAAACCCTGAGCGTCTTGAGAAAAGGGCTTGACAGGCGAGAAAAGTCAAAAGCCCGTAGAATTCGTTCGCTGGCGCTCTGGCGCGCAACCGAGATCGGGAGAGCGGCCCCCGAGGGAGGCAGCGAAATCAAATCTGATTGGTCTGGTTAATTTGAAGCCATAAAAAAAGTGAGCATGATGAAGAGCATTTTCAAGGGATTGACAGGTGCGCTGACGGCGGCGGGCGTGTGGGCCGGCAGCGCCATCGTCACGACAGCGCTGGCGGTCAACGATTTGCCCGGCGGCCCGGCGGTCAACCAGCTCAACCTGCAACTGCCAGCAACCAAAATTGCCGAAGACCTGGTCTGGCTGCACTGGTTCATGCTGATCATCTGCACCGTGGTGTTTGTCGCCGTGTTCTCGGTGATGTTCTATTCAATCTGGAAACACCGCAAATCAAAAGGCCACAAGGCGGCCAATTTCCATGAGTCGGCGACGGTCGAAATCGTCTGGACCGTTATTCCCTTCATCATCGTGATCCTGATGGCGCTGCCGGCAACCAAAGTCGTCGTGGCAATGAAGGACACGACCAGCGCCGACCTCACGATCAAGGTAACCGGCATGCAATGGAAGTGGGGCTACGACTACCTCAAGGGCGAAGGCGAAGGCATTGGCTTCATTTCGGCGCTCGACGCGACACAACGCGAGATGTCCAACAACGGCGGCCCCAAGGCCGGCCAGGTGGTGGACGACTATCTGCTTAAGGTCGATCACCCGCTGGTGGTTCCGGTCAACCGCAAGATCCGCATCATCACCACCGCCAATGACGTGATCCATGCCTGGTTTGTGCCGTCGCTGGGCGTGCAGCAAGCGGCGATTCCGGGCTTTGTGCGTGATACTTGGTTTCGCGCCGAGCGCATTGGCGACTTCCACGGCCAGTGCTCGCAGCTGTGCGGCAAGGAGCACGCCTACATGCCGATTCATGTGAAGGTGGTCTCCAGCGAGGACTATGCCGTTTGGGTGACAGCAGAAAAGAAGAAGCAGGCCGCCAAGGCGGATGACCCAACGCGCGTCTGGACGCTACCCGACAGCCTGGCGCGCGGCGAGAAAGTCTATGCCGCCAACTGCACCGCCTGCCACCAAGCGAGCGGCAAGGGTGCCGGTGCGATCAAGGCGCTCGATGGCTCGGCCGTGGTGCTGGACGCCGACAAGGGCGCGGAAATCGCCGTGCTGCTGGCGGGCCGGGTCAATCTGGGCATGCCAAGCTGGAAGCAGCTCAACGACACCGAGATCGCCGCCGTCATCACCTACACCAAAAACAACTGGTCGAACAAAACCGGGCAGCTGGTGCAGCCGGCCGAGGTCGCCGCCGCGCGCAAGTAATCGCGTACAACGAGCACAAGAATAGCGAAGGAAATCCGAATGAGCGCAGTGTTAGACCACCCCGCCGATCCCGTCCATGACGCGCACCACGAGCACGCGCCCACCGGCTGGCGGCGCTGGGTGTACGCCACCAACCACAAGGACATCGGCACTTTGTACCTGCTGTTCAGCTTCGCAATGCTGATGATCGGCGGCGTGCTGGCCTTGATCATTCGTGCCGAGCTGTTTCAGCCGGGCCTGCAGTTCGTCAACCCGGAACTGTTCAACCAGTTGACCACCATGCACGGCCTGATCATGGTGTTCGGCGCCATCATGCCGGCGTTTGTCGGCTTTGCAAACTGGATGATTCCGATCCAGATCGGTGCCCCCGACATGGCGTTTGCGCGCCTGAATAACTTCAGCTTCTGGCTGCTGGTGCCAGCCGGGCTGCTGCTGGCTGGCTCGTTCTTCATGCCCGGCGGCGCACCGTCCGCCGGCTGGACGCTGTATGCCCCGCTGACGCTGCAAATGGGCCCGTCAATGGACGTCGGCATCTTTGCGATGCACATTCTGGGCGCGTCGAGCATCATGGGCTCGATCAACATCATCGTCACCATTTTGAACATGCGCGCGCCCGGCATGACGCTGATGAAGATGCCGCTGTTTTGCTGGACCTGGCTGATCACCGCCTACCTGCTGATTGCCGTGATGCCGGTGCTGGCTGGCGCGATCACGATGACGTTGACCGACCGCCACTTCGGCACGGCCTTCTTCAACCCCGCCGGCGGCGGCGACCCGGTGATGTACCAGCACATCTTCTGGTTCTTCGGCCACCCCGAGGTCTACATCATGATCTTGCCGGCCTTCGGCATCGTCAGCGCGGTGATCCCGGCGTTCGCGCGCAAGCGCCTGTTCGGCTACACCTCGATGGTC
>JANNUE010000158.1:0-5457 GCA_031394895.1 Betaproteobacteria bacterium | reverse complement strand
CCCGATCGAGACGCTGTTCGTGGTCGATGCGATGCAGGGCCAGGACGCGATCAACACGGCACGCGCGTTCAAGGAAGCGTTGCCGCTGACCGGCATCATCCTGACCAAGACCGATGGCGACTCGCGCGGGGGCGCTGCGTTGTCGGTACGCCAGGTCACGGGCGTGCCGATCAAGTTTTCCGGTACCAGCGAGAAGATCGACGGCTTGGAGGTGTTCGACGCCGAGCGCCATGCCGGGCGCATTCTGGGCATGGGTGACATCCTGGCGCTGGTCGAACAGGTCACCGCCGGCGTGGACATCGCGGCGGCACAAAAGCTCGCGGCCAAAGTCAAGAGCGGCGTCGGCTTTGACTTGAATGATTTTCTCGACCAGATACAGCAGATGAAGCAGATGGGCGGCCTGTCCAGCCTGATGGACAAGATGCCGGCCGCCATCGCGGCCAAGGCCGGACAGATGGACATGGGCCGCGCCGAAAAGGACATCCAGCGCAAGCAGGGCATCATCCACAGCATGACGCCGCTGGAGCGGCGCAAGCCCGAGCTCATAAAGGCCACGCGCAAGCGCCGCATTGCCATGGGCGCCGGCGTGCAGGTGCAGGAGGTCAACCGCATGCTCAAGGAATTTGAGCAAATGCAGGGCATGATGAAGAAGATGAAGGGCGCCGGCATGATGAAGATGATGAAGCGCATGGGTGGCATGAAGGGCATGCCCAAGATGCCGTTCTGAGTGCTGCCTGGTCGGCCGCGCTGCGCAGCGCCAGACGCTGGGCTGCAGCTATTCAGATGAGATAGCGATAAGAAGGAGGCTCTGATGATGCAAACCATGGTCTGGATCAGGCGCACCGTCGTGTGGCTGCTGGCGCTGCTGTTCGCGGCGCTGGCGGTGGTCATTGGCGCCCTGCTGTACTTCCATATTCCGCAGAACGCCGCCGGCATGGCGGCCAAGGGCATTTGTTCCGCCGCCTTTGTCGCCGGGCGGCCGACCCAGGACTTGATGCGCCAGGACGTGTTGCCGGCGAGTGCCGTGTTGTCGCTGATCAGCGTGACCATCGATGAGGCGCAGCACAGTGTGACGGCGCGTTTTGCCGGCGTCATTTCGCGCCGCGCGGTGCTGCTCAGCCAGCGCGGTTGTGTGCTCGATCTGGAGCCCGATGCAGCGGCCATGGCCTACACGCCGGCGAGCGATGCCAGTCAGCTCTGGCCGGCCGGCGACGCGGCCGTGCCGGTGGCGCAGTGGGGCGCCAGCGTTGACAGCGCGAAACTGCAGCAAGTGGTGACCGACGCCTTCCGTGGGTCTGGCGATCCGCTGGCGGCCAACGCCCGTGGTCTGGCGGTGCTGCAGCACGGGCGCATGCTGGTGTTGCGCAACGCGAGCGGCTTCGCGCCGGGAACCGGCCTGCACGGCTGGTCCATGACCAAAACCGTGACCGGCATGCTGACGCACAAACTGGCAGCACAGACCGGTCTTGCTTGGGACGCCGCCGTGGCCGATGCTTTCTTGCCGGGCCGCGAGCCGCCCTGGGTGGCGGTTTGGCGCAAGGATGGGCGCGCCAGCATCAAGGTGTCCGACCTGCTGTATATGCGCGACGGGCTGGGCACCACAGAAGACTACGACCCCTGGGGCTCCGTGCCCAATATGTTGTGGGGCGCACCGGATGCGCCGGCCTGGGCTGCCAGTCATGCAGCCGAGGCAGCACCCGGCACCCGTTGGCGCTATCTGAGCGCCAGCGCGAACCTGCTGGCGGCGGTGGCGCGCGGCCGCTTTGCGACGGACGCCGAGTACTGGGCCTATCCCAGACAGGCCCTGTTCAACCCGATTGGAGCCAGGTCAGCGCAGCTGGAGACCGACAGCGCCGGCAACTGGGTCGGTTCGTCCTACCTGTGGGCCAGCGTGGGCGATTGGGCGCGTCTCGGGCAGCTCATGTTGCAGGACGGCCAGTGGGGCGGCAAGCAGGTTCTGCCTGCGGGCTGGCTTGCGCGCGCCAGCACACCGGCCAGCGCCAGCGGCGCCGGCCAGGGCTATGGCGCGATGAGCTGGCTGTACGGCAACCCGCAGGCCGGTCTGTGCAAATCTCACGCCGGGGTGCCGGCGGACACCGTGGTGATGGGCGGACATTGGGGCCAGATCGTGGCCGTCGTGCCGTCCAAAGACGCCGTCGTGGTGCGCCTGGGCTGGACCTTCAGGCAAAGCCGGTTTGACGCCTGCAAGTTGCTGGCCGATGTGCTGTCGGCACTGCCTTAATTCTGCGCCGGCGGCGCTGCAGCATAGTCTTCGGCGGCGCGCAAAAATTGCGCTTCGCGCTGGCGCACCTCGGGGTCCAGCGCCAGCCACACGCCTTTGAGCCGCGCCGCCACCATCGCCGGCGCAATGCGGCGCAGTTGCTGCAGTTCGGCGCTGGCAGCCGCCAGCTCACCGAGCCCCACCAGGCTGATCACCAAACACAAACGGGCGCCGGCGAAATCGGCCTCTCGCAACGACTGGCGCGCCACATCGACTGCGGCCGCATACGACTCGCTGGCGAAGTGCGCCCACGCCAGGTTGGCCAGCAGGTGAAAGCGCGACGGGTCACGCGGACTCAGGCGCAGCGCTTGCAGGCAGCGCCGCGTGCCGATCAGGGGCTTGCCCGAAACCGACTCGCACATGCCCAGGCGCGCCAGCGTCAGGCAATCGTTCGGGTTGAGTTCGAGCGAGCGTCGCAGGTCTGCCATCGCCTCCGGCAAGCGGCCGCCGACCAGGGCCAGAAAGCCGCGACCGCGGTACGCCAGGTGGTCGGCACTGTCAATCGCCAGCGCCTGCGCTGCGGCCTCCAGACCTTGCGCCAGGGCTTCCTC
This sequence comes from Betaproteobacteria bacterium, assembly GCA_031394895.1. Lineage (GTDB taxonomy): Bacteria > Pseudomonadota > Gammaproteobacteria > Burkholderiales > Burkholderiaceae_C > Rhodoferax. The sequence continues at coordinate 2,625 of JANNUE010000158.1, read as the reverse complement.
AACCGACGCGACGGTGCCAAAGTAGATGTGCCAGGTTTGCGCGTCAACGATGGCATTCAGGGCGGCGCTGGAACGCGGGTCCACCGCCAGCGCCTGGCGCGCCAGCACAATCGCCTCGTCACGCGCTGCCTGGTTGGTGCGGCTCAGACCGTCGCGGGCTCGCGCCCAAGCGCGCTGGGCGATCTCGTAGGCGGTAATATTTTCTGGCCGCACCCGGTTCAAGCGCCCCATCTCGGAGGTCTCGATATGCGGCGCCACGGCGGCCACGATGGCGTGGGCCACCTCGTCCTGCAGCGTGAACACGTCCTTGAGGAGACGGTCGTAGTGATCGGCCCAGATCTGGCTGGCGTTGCTGGCGTCGATCAACTGGGCCGCGACCCGCACCCGTTGGCCGTGTCGGTGTACGCTGCCTTCGAGCACATAGCGCACGCCCAGTTCGCGCGCCACTGTGCGCACGTTGACCGCCTGGCCGTTGTAGGTGAACACGCTGTTGCGGGCGATCACCGACAGCGCCCGAAAACGCGACAGCCCGGTGATTAGTTCCTCGGTGATTCCGTCAACGAATTCCTGGTGAGCAGCGTCACTGCCCAGATGCGCAAAAGGCATCACGGCGATCGATGGCTTTTCCGGGCGCTTGAGTTTTCTGGCGTCGCGCAACGCAACCGGGGGTGGCGCCGGTTGCAAGGGGGTTGTCGAAACAGGCAGTGTGAAGCGGTAGCCGCGCCCCGAGACGGTCGCCACCGCATCAGCGCCGAGCACTTTGCGCAGCGCCGATATGTGCACCGTCAGGTTGTTTTCTTCCACCACCACGCCGCCCCAGACCAGCCCTAGCAGTTCGTCTTTCGAGACCACCCGGTCGCTGTGCGCCACCAGCGTGCACAGCAGGTCGAAAGCGCGCCCGCCGAGCGGCACGGCGGCGCCGTTGTCGAGCAGGCGGCGTTCGGCGCTCAGCAACTGAAAGCGTCCAAAAACTAGTGCGTTTGGCAAAGTGACAGCGCGGGAGTGAAGCGGCAAATGTACCTCAGCGACGCGAAATTTAGGATTATTTAGCCGACGATTAGCAATGCTTAAGGACAGTGGCGTCGCCACTCGACGACAGTAACCCCCTCGTATCAGCGATGAAATCGACCCGAGGAGACCCACAATGAGCGAGCCGTTGCCGCCAACGATTTGGCAGCAACGCGCGGTGGATGGGCGTTCACGCACTGTCGAACGCGCGGTTCGCGCCGGCCTGATACGCGAACAGACCCGGCAACGGACTTTGGCAACGCAAAACGGAAGGAGACCCGAATGACACCTCTTGTATTCACGCGCAGTAATGTGACCTGCTTGCTGCTGGCCAGCTTCATCAGCGTCGTCTGGCTCGGTGGCGTTGTCGTCGGCATGACCGGGGATGCGGCTGACCCGCCTGAGATGGCGTTTTTGCCTGAAGTCGTCATCATTGGCAAACGCACGCTGGCGCAGCATGAAGGACGGGCGGCGCTGGGTCAGGTGGCCATCAAGCAGACCGATACCGATGTTGCGGCCACGACCCAGTGACGGCAACGTTTTCGACGCGCAAGCACAATCCAATGAGCAGCATCACGGTCAGGCATCTGAAGTTCGACTTCGAACAAGGCAAGGATTTCGACCCGGAGGTGATCCAGGGGGAGTTCGAGATGGCCTGCTTCATGGTCGGGCTGTCGATGATCCTGCCCTATCTCGAACCCTATCTGATGCGGCATTCACTGGCTGGACAAAAGATTGTCAAAGATCCGGTGCTGCGCCAGGACATGCGACAGTTCAGCGAGCAGCAGGCTCAGCACTGCCGTCAGCACGCGTTATTCAACGCGTCAGTGCGAAAGAAGTACCCGCAGCTTGAGCAACTGGAGAAGCAGGTCGAGGCAGACTATCAGCGATTTTCAAAACGCGGACTGAAATTCAACTTGGCGTTTGCCCAGGGGTTCGAGAGCCTGAGCACGGCATGGGCGATCTTCATGTGGAATAGCGGCATGATTCGGTCAATGCGCGGACCATTCGCCGATATTGCGGCCTGGCATTTCCTGGAGGAAGTCGAGCATCGCAGCGTGGCCCACGATGCCTACCGCCACCTGTACGGTGGCTATGGTTACCGACTGTGGGTCAGCCTGATTGCGCAAAGCCATCTGATCGCGTTCATGCTGGCGTGCACGCGCTTGATGCTGCACGCCGAGCGCGACCAGTTCCAGGCCCGCGGCGGCTGGTCGGCCCGCCTGACAAGAATCTGGAACTGGACCCGTCTGGCAGCAAGGCATCTGCTCCCGCAGCTCGGAAAAACCTACCTGCCCGGCGACGACCCCCGCAAACTGGCCGTGCCGCCGGCATTGGCGGGACTGGCAGAAAAATACAACGCGCGTGCCGACAAGCTGATCACTAGTTTCTAACCGGTGCTGCGGCACGCACCTTGTCTATTTGTTGATTTCAAGGCGCGTGACCCTTAGGACGTCGCCTTCCAGGCGGCCTTCGAGCTTGACCTTGACGCCCACCTTCAGACCGGCGATGTTGCCTGTGCTGATACTGGCCGCGCTGGCATCGCAACGCTGACCCCGTACGACAAAGTTCGCCAGACTCGTGAACTGCTCGATCGCGGCCTGGATTTGTGCCTGT
>JANNUE010000144.1:0-6246 GCA_031394895.1 Betaproteobacteria bacterium | reverse complement strand
CTGTCGGGCCCGCTGGCCGGTTATGGCAAGCAGGCCCGCAACGGGATGCAGTTGCGCGTTGACGAGATCAACGAGCAGGGTGGCGTGAACGGCAGGAAACTCAAACTGCTGGTCGAAGACTCCGGCTACGACCCGAAGAAGGCTGTGCTGGCAGCGCAAAAACTGGTCAATCAGGACAAGATATTCATCATGGCGGGCCACATTGGAACCGCGCATAACAACGCCGCCATGCCGGTGCAGTTCGAGAAGAATGTCGTCAACTACATGCCACTCACCGCCGCGCGCGAAATGTACGAGCCGACCAACCGCCTGAAGTACGCTTTGCTGAGTTCGTATTACGACCAGATGCGCATCGCCTTGCCCAAGATGATCAAGGACAAGAGCGCCAAAAAGATCTGCGCCATCTATCAAGACGACGAGTTTGGACTGGAAGTGCTGCGCGGCGCCGAAGCCGGATTGAAGACCATCAACATGGAGATGACCGAAAAGACCAGTTTCAAGCGCGGCGCCACCGATTTTTCGTCTCAGGTGGCCAGGATGAAGGCGGCCGGCTGCGATCTGGTGGTGATGGGCACCATCATCCGCGAGACCATTGGCACGATTGGTGAATCGCGCAAGAACGGCTTCAACCCGGTGTTCTTTGGCAGTGTCGCGGCCTACACCGATTTGATTCACAAGCTCGGTGGCAAGGCAATGGACGGCTTGTACGCCACCATGTCGCTGCAAAACCCGTACCTTGACGAAGCTTCGCAACCGCTTCGCTTCTGGGCCAACAAGTACAAAACCAAGTTCAACGAGGACCCGGCCGTGTTCTCCGCCTATGGCTACACCATGATTGACATGCTCATTCAGGCGGCACAAAAGGCCGGCCCGAACCTGACCACCGACAGTTTCATCAAGGCGATGGACAGCATGAGCTTCACCGACCAACTGTTTGGTGGCCCGCCGTCGTCGTACAGTGCCACCCGGCGATTGGGCAGCGGCGCCTCGCGCCTGTCGCAGATTCAGGACGGCAAGTGGAAGGTGATCGGGCCGTATATTAACGACGATCCGACGGTTAAGAAGTAGCAAGTGCTGCTGCCTGCACCGTTTGCAAAAAGTTACGCCTGTCCGCGCAGCGCCGTGGCAGACATTGGCGCGTGGCCCTAGACTAGGGCGATGAACCCCACCATCGCGCGCACCGCCACTTTCGCCGCCGCGCAGTTTCAACGCCTGAAAGACGCGGCCCGGCGCCACCCGGTGCGCGCTGCTTTGGCGCTGCCCGCGCTGGTGCTGCTGTACGTGCTGGCGCTGATTCCGTTCACGCCCGGCATTGGCGACTTGCGCAAAGCCAAGTCTGAAACGCCGTCGGTGCTACTGGCGTCCGACGGCTCGGTGCTGGCCGAGTACAAACGCATCAACCGCGAGTGGGTGACGCTGGACCAGATCTCGCCCAACGTGGTCAACGCACTGATCGCCACCGAAGATCACCGCTTCTACCAGCACCATGGCATCGACTTCCGGCGCACCGCCGGCGCCTTACTTGCCACGCTGTCGGGCGACTTGCAGGGCGGCTCAACCATCACGCAGCAGCTTGCGCGCAACCTGTATCCGGAAGAAATTGGCCGTGCCACCAGCATCACGCGCAAGATCAAGGAGGCGATCACCGCGCTGAAGATCGAGGCCGTCTATTCCAAGTCTGAGATTCTGGAGACTTACCTCAACACCGTTCCGTTTCTGTACAACGCGTTCGGCATCGAGATGGCCGCGCGCACCTACTTCGACAAATCGGCCGACCAGCTCGATGTGCTGGAGAGCGCCACCCTGATCGGCATGCTCAAGGGCACCAGCTACTACAACCCGGTGCAAAACCCCGAGCGCGCGCTGCAGCGGCGCAACCTGGTGCTGGGTCAGATGGCCAAATACGGCAAGCTGGAACCGGCGCGCGTCGCGGCGCTGTCCAAGCGCTCGCTAAAAACCGAGTTCGAACGCCAGACGGAACCGCTGGGGCCGGCGCCGCACGTCTCCCAGCACTTGCGCAAGTGGCTGATCGCATGGGCCGACAGCAAGGGCCACAACATTTATGCCGACGGTCTGCGCGTGCACACCACCATTGACGCCAAAATCCAGAAGGTCGCCAACCAGGCGGTGGAGCGGCAACTGGGGCAGTTGCAGGCGCTGGCCAACCGGCGGCGCAAGGGCGAGGAGCCGCCCGCGCTGCAGGCCGGCTTTTTGGCGCTGGACCCACGCAATGGTGCAATACGCGCCTGGGTTGGCAGCCGCGACTTTGCGCTGGAGCAGTTTGACCATGTTAGCCAGGCGCGGCGCCAGCCAGGCTCGACCTTCAAGCCCTTTGTCTATGGCGCGGCGTTCATGCAGGGCTTCACGCCGACGGACACCCTGATCGACCAGAACGTGGCGATCACTTTGCCCGGCGGCGCGGTCTGGACCCCCAGCGACGCCACGCCGCCCAGCGACTTGCCGACGAGTCTGCGCGACGGTCTGGTCTATTCCAAAAACACGATCACCGCCCAGTTGATGCAGCAAGTTGGGCCACAGCGCGTCGGGCGTCTGGCGCAGGCGCTGGGCGTGCGCCAGAGCAAGCTCGATCTGGTGCCGTCACTGGCGCTGGGCACCAGCCCGGTGACGTTGCTGGAAATGGTCGCCGCCTACGCCAGCATTGCCAACGGCGGCAGCTACATGGCGCCGGTGCTGGTACTGCAGGTCGATGACCGCGACGGAGTGCTGCTAGAAAAGTTTGAGCCAGTGATCGAGCGCGAGCCGGGCATGCCGCGCGTTCACGCGCTGACGCTGGTCAACGCGATGCGCGGCGTGATCGACGAGGGCACCGGTCGCTCCATCCGCCAACGCTGGGGCATACAGGCCGACGTGGCGGGCAAGACCGGCACCACGCAGGACAACACCGACGGCTGGTTCATCATGATGCACCCGCAACTGGTGGCCGGGGCCCGGGTCGGCTTCAACGACAACAGCGTGACCATGGGGGCCTGGGGCCAGGGCGCCCGCAGCGCGCTGCCGATGGTGGGCGACGTGTTTGCGCAGTCGTTTCGCAACCGCTGGATCGACCCCAAGGTTGAATTCGCAATACCCCGTTCACGACCCGCGCCAGCGCCCGAGCAACCACGCGCCACCGACCCAATCACCGACATCGTCAGCCGTGTGCTGGGCGACATCTTCCGCAAGTTCAAGGGCAACTGACGCGCAGCGCCCGCATGGACTTTTGCTTTGGCCGCACCGCATGGCTTTCTGAAGCAACCATCGGGTACGGAAATCGGGGTCAGGTCAATTGAGTCTTGTCTGGCTAGTTTGTGCCCATTGCCGCCGGTGAAATCCCAGCGTCGAAGGCTCCTGTGCTGCGAAAGCGGGTGCACAATTTGACAGGGCGAACTCACACAAGCGACCAAGTGCGGTCATCCAAGCGGTGCGAAAGTCATCTCGACAATGACTGCTGTCAGGGAACAGCAGTCATATTTCAACATATGCGCACGGCGAACAGATTTCCAGCACAGTTGTTTGGCGAAACTCGAATCCGACCGCAGGCAGGTGAAATTCGGGGGGCGCTGCTTAGTGGCTTGACCTGGGCTTAACACTGCGCCTGCGTTGACGCCTTGCACTATCTGAGATGTACAGTCACCTGCGGCGCTACGCGATCATGGTCAACGCGTGCCCGCACAGCTCTCAGAACTGTCGTGAAAGCGCCCACCAGAACACGACAAGCTGCTTTTAGCCGCTGATGCTACACGCGGCGCAGTTGGCGAACGGGACGGCAACGGCGCTTACGACCGACGAGCCTGAATCCAGGGAAACACAGCGAAGGCCAACTGCCCCGCCAGTCCCAATTGGTGCGGCAACTCTGCGTAGAGGTTGAGGTGTTCCGTCAAGCTGCGGCCGGACAATAGATTCGATAGACTGGCCTCGACCAGCATCAACAGCAAGAAAGCGACTGCGCCCATTCCGGCTGCCGGTAAGGGCGAAAGCGGCCAGCGCCGTAGTATGCTCGCGCAGACGAGCCAAGCGATGGTCAAGATCACGGGTAGTTCGAACAGCACTGCCCAAAGCGCGCCGAGCAGCGGCACCAGCACCAGCATGCGCAGCACACCTAGAGCGAATCCAGCAGCAAAGACCGCGACTACATAGACGGCACCGGTGAGCAGGATTCGCATCACAGGTATCAGCGCATCCGGTTCGCGGGGCACCATGACCTCGGTAAACGCGCCCTCTCGCGTGAGCATCGTGCGACGGTTGATCCAGACGACGAGCACCGCCACAACAACAAAAAGGTACGTGTCGTAGGGCTGCGCATCCGGCCAGAGCGGATTGTTTACCTGAAAGTGAAACAAGGCGGGCAACAGGATGCTGCCGCGCGATGCGTTGAACAGCGGCGTCACAATCACGCTAAGGCAGACGTTGCCGAGGAAGAACGGGGCGAAGCCCCAGCCGCTCTGCACCGTCCCGCTCAAGTAGAACGCAGGCAGATGCCACAGGCCCCACGTTGCGCCGATGACGAGGCCTGCCCAGAGCGGCGCCATGTGGCGCTGCAGGATGGGCAATGCCACGCCGCGCCAGCCAAACTCCTCGACCGGTCCTAGGAATAGCATGAACATCATCGCGCCCAATGCCGCGCCCAAAGTATCGAAAGGAAAAGGGACGGCAAATAGTGTGCCCTTGACCGCCGCACCGAGGGCGAAAACGAGCGGAATGCCGAGCAGCAGGAAGCCTGCCCATCCGGCGGGACAGCGCCAAAGACCAAGGCGCGACAGGTAAGCCCTGGCACCCTGAACGCCACCGCAGTAAAGCACCACCGCAAAGGCCGCGAAAGCTGGAGCCCACACGGCGAATACAAAGGCCGGATGTTTTCCGGTGATCTCGCCAAACCAGCCGACGGTGCTGTCGGGGAAGAAGATGTACGCCCCCAGGAGGCCCCAGGAGATCGCGAAAGTGATCAGCGCGAACGGCAGCAGGGCTTCGCTGGGCACTGGCGGAGTGGATGTATTCGTGGATTGCATCATGGTGGGGAATCTTCTCATGGCGGAGATGATGATGGATTGAGCTTTCGATAGGGCTGAGAGAAGTGTTTGCCCTCCTCGGCTCGGCAAGCAGCCTGACGGTGGTTCGTATCTTGATTGGAAGTGGCCCCGTTCATTGAATGTGAAACCGCCGCTGAAACATGCGGCGCAGCATGCCTAATGATCCATTCTTCCTTTGGCTTTATGGAAGGAATGGACGAACTGCCCAAACGCCCGGTCTTTTCTACGCATTTCGAGATGGGACATGTCGTGAAACTCAGATTCCTTCTTTAGCTTGAGATAGCTCAGAAAGTGGGCTGTATCCAGTTTTCCTTCAGTCAGGGCCTGTTGAACGGCGCAGTCTGGCTCCTGGGCGTGAGTGCAATTGGTGAAGCGGCAATTCTTCGAATGCTCCAAGATATCAGAGAAACTATCGATTATTCCTTCGCTAAAACCAAGCATTCCCAATTCGCGCATTCCTGGCATATCTATCAATAGTCCACCTTGCCTCAACACAATGAGTTGGCGCCGAGTAGTCGTGTGCCTGCCTTCTCCCGTGTGGCTAACGTTGCCTGTTTCGAACTTGCAGTCGCCGACAAGATGATTGATTAGCGTTGTCTTGCCAACACCGGATGAGCCTAGCAAGCAGTAGGTTGTTCCGGGGAGAACGAGTTGCCGGATTTGATCGAGCCCCGTCCCGGTTACATTGCTGAGAGAGATTATTCGAGCGCTGACACCAATCTGGCGAATTTTTTTGACCAGTTCTTCCCGTTTCTCTGGGCTGATCAGATCGGCTTTGGTCAGCAGGATTACCGGCTGGATATGGCTCTCGTTAACCATCACGAGATAGCGCTCGAGCCTTTGTACATTGAAATCGTAATGACAGGATTGAACGATGAAGGCAACATCAATATTTGCAGCGATCATCTGGAACTCGATATTTTTTCCAGGATTTTTTCGTTTCAGGAATGACTTCCTTGGCAACAGGGAATGGATGCTCGCATGGGTTCCTGCATCGTGATATTGCACACCGACCCAATCGCCGACACATGGGAAATCAGTTCGCGACTCGCTGGTATGGACAAACCTGCCCGTCAGTTCGGCGGGTAGTTCACCCTTTTCGCTTCGGATGATGTATTGGTTTCGATCGACCGCTGTTACGCGTGCAATCGACTCATCGGGGCCACATAATTCATCGGCCTGAGTCTTGAACCAATGATCGAAGCCGATTTCACGTAAC
>JANNUE010000123.1:0-2810 GCA_031394895.1 Betaproteobacteria bacterium | reverse complement strand
CGGCCACCGAAATGCCAGCTTCAGCGGGCGAACAGGGTCCGGGCGAGATCACCAGCCGGTTGACGCCGGCCGCCACGCGCTGGGCCACGCCTTCGACAGTGATTTCGTCGTTGCGAAACACCTCGACTTGCGCCCCCAACTCGCCCAGGTATTGCACGATGTTGTAGGTAAAGCTGTCGTAGTTGTCGATCATCAGCACATGGGTCTTGCTCGTCATGGTGCTTACTCCAGCCCTTCTTCGACCAGCTCGCTGGCGCGCAGCAGCGCACGCGCCTTGGCTTCGGTCTCGCGCCACTCCAGCTCGGGCACCGAGTCGGCCACGATGCCGGCCGCCGCCTGCACGTACAGGGTCTGGTCCTTGATGATGCCGGTGCGAATCGCAATCGCCACATCCATGTCGCCGGCATAACTCAGATAGCCGCAGGCGCCGCCGTACAGGCCGCGCTTGCTTGGCTCGAGCTGGTCAATCAGCTCCATCGCATGCACCTTGGGTGCGCCGGTCAGCGTGCCGGCCGGGAACGTGGCGCGCAGCACGTCCATGCTGGTCATGCCGTCCAGCAGCGTGCCCTCGACATTGCTCACAATGTGCATCACATGGCTGTAACGCTCAACGCTAAAGGCTTCGGTCACTTTCACGCTGCCAATCCTGGCAATGCGGCCAATGTCGTTGCGCGCCAGGTCGATCAGCATCACATGCTCGGCGCGCTCTTTTGGGTCACCGACCAACTCCACTTCAGCCGCCTTGTCCAGCTCGGCGCTGGCGCCACGGGCTCGGGTGCCGGCTAGCGGCCGAATAGTAATTTTCTGCTCGCTGCCTTCTGCCGCCAGCACCTGCTCCTGGCGCACCAGGATTTCGGGCGAAGCACCGACCACGTGGAAGTCGCCGAAGTGGTAGTAGTACATATAGGGCGACGGATTGAGCGAGCGCAGCGCCCGGTACAAACTCAGTGGCGACTCGGTGTAGCGCTTCTTGATGCGCTGTCCCACCTGCACCTGCATGAAGTCGCCGCCGGCAATCAGTTCCTTGGCGCGCTCGACTGCAGCAATGTAGTCGGCCTTGGCGAACTCACGCTCTGCCGGATAGCCCTGGCTCGGTTGCACCAGCGGCGCGCTGACGGAGTACTTCAATTTGTCCTTGAGCTCGCGCAGGCGCTTCTTGGCATTGGTATAGGCTTCGGGCCGCGCCGGGTCGGCATAGACAATCAGATACAGCTTGCCCGACAGGTTATCGATCACCGCCAGCTCTTCGCACTGCAGCAGCAAAATATCGGGGCAACCCAGCGTGTCGGGTGGACACGAGGCTTGCAGCTTTTTCTCGATATGGCGCACCGTGTCGTAGCCGAAGTATCCGGCCAGGCCACCGCAAAAGCGCGGCAGGCCGGGGCGCAGCGCGACCTTGAAACGTTTTTGATAGTCGGAGATGAAGTCCAGCGGATTGGCGCTCGATGTTTCCACCACCACGCCGTCGGTCACCACCTCGGTGCGCACATCGGCACCAAAGCCGCTGCAACGCAGCAGGGTGCGCGCCGGCAGGCCAATGAAGCTGTAGCGCCCGAAGCGCTCGCCACCGACCACCGACTCCAGCAAAAAACTGTGTTTTCCACCGTGTGTGGAGTGCGCCAGTTTCAGGTATAGCGACAACGGCGTTTCCAGATCGGCAAAGGCTTCAGCCAGTAGCGGAATCCGGTTATAGCCCTGGGCGCTCAGGCTTTTGAATTCGAGTTCAGAGATCACGGCAATGGCATCTTTCAAATCAATGCGGAACCTGCGGGTTCAGCGGGCAGCACGCGGTGCTGCGGTTCATGCAACGGGCAAGGGCAATAGCGTCAGGCTTGCGCCGACGCAGCGTGCAGGTCCCGCCAGGGCCAGGCTCCCCGGTCGCTACAACCCGTAATGCAGATGCGGTGAATGAACATGCGGCCAGTGTAGCAAACCTCCACAAGAGAAGTGGTCGCTTGAAATCACTGCGGAAGGTTTCAGGTCAGAAGCTTCGCTCCCAAAGCCTTCGAAGCGGCCCGATCAAACGTCCACATCGGATGTGCATTGGCATTTTCGGCCAACGCCAAGTGCAAATAATCGGAATAGTCTGCCGTGCCTTGTTCATAGTTCAGCAGCGCAACTTCAAGTGCATTCTCTGATTCGAAAGAAAGCTCGACCGCAGCAAGTATCATCGACAACGCCTGTATGACCTCTGGCTTGCTGAATGCAAAACTTGAGCGAAGAACCCACTCAAGTTCCAGCGAGACCGTGACAGGAACAAAAAGGGTTTCAGATTCCCGAATACATCGGGCCAACAGCGCCTTTGCCGCTGCGGTCTGGCTGGAATCGTCCTCGACAATCAGTCGAACCATAATATTTGTATCCAGCGAGGCCATCGACTGCCGTCAACGCCAGGGATTCATCTCTTCGATCGAAACATGTTTGCCTTCTGCTGGCTTCAACATACCCACCATGTCGAGGATTGATCTGTTCTTTGCACGCACGAGCACACGCCCATCTGACATAAGGTTCCACACCAGCTTGGTACCCGGGACGGCACCCATGCTTGCGCGAACATCAGCAGGGACAGTGGTCTGCCCTTTGGAAGTAACGGTCGATTCAGCCATATAAATTCCTTACGATCATAAAATTGTAAGGCAACTCGTTGAAATTGCAAGGCAGACAGACCACCGACTCAAGTTGAGTCGGCCCGAACCAGACTTTGCAATGAATCGACAAAGGCGTCGGCATCGACACCGCGCACCGGCTCACCATGGTTGTAGCCATAGGTGACCAGCAGTACCGGACAACCCGCCGCGCGAGCTGCCTGG
>JANNUE010000085.1:0-3204 GCA_031394895.1 Betaproteobacteria bacterium | reverse complement strand
GGCCGGGCCGAAATGTCGTGACGGAAAAGTGGTTCGCCGCGCGATGGAGGCCGTATGAAAAGAATTGAAGCGGTCAACGACTTTGTCATCAAGTTCGCCAATGTCAACGGCTCTGGCTCGGCCTCGGCCAACGAACTGTTTGCCAAGGCAGTCATGCGCATGGGTGTGCCGGTCAGTCCGCGCAACATCTTCCCCAGCAATATTCAGGGCATGCCGACCTGGTACGAGGCACGGGTGTGCGAACAAGGCTATCAGGGCCGGCGCGGTGGCGTGGACATGATGGTGGCGATGAATCCGCAGACCTGGGACATCGACGTTGCCGAAATCCAGAGCGGCGGCTACCTGTTTTATGACAGCACGCGGGTGATTCCGGAATCGCGTTTTCGCAAGGACATCGAGGTCATCGGCATCCCGCTGACCGAGATCAGCAATGCCGCCTATACCGATCCGCGCCAGCGCCAGTTGTTCAAGAACATCATTTACGTCGGAGCCCTTTCGGTGCTGCTCGATGTCGAGGCGGAAGTGTTTGAAAAGCTCTTTGCCGAACAGTACCGCGGCAAGGAGATGCTGCTTGAATCCAATCTGCGTGCGCTGCATTTGGGGCGCGACTATGTGACGCGAAATCTGGCGGCACCGATCGGGCTGCGGGTGCGCCGCGCCGACAAGGTTGGCAACCAGATCTTTACCGACGGCAATAGTGCGGCGGCGCTGGGTTGCGTCTATGGTGGCGCTTCCGTCGCCGCCTGGTATCCGATTACACCGTCGTCGTCGGTGCCGGAAGCGTTTCAGAAATACTGCGACAAGTACCGCGTCGATGAGCAGACCGGGCGCAGCAATGTGGCGATTGTGCAGGCCGAGGATGAACTGGCTTCGATCGGCATGGTGGTGGGGGCCGGCTGGAACGGTGCGCGCGCCTTCACCGCCACGTCCGGGCCTGGCATCTCGCTGATGTCGGAATTCTTCGGGCTGGCCTACTTTGCCGAGATTCCGGTGACCATCATCAACGTGCAGCGCGGCGGCCCATCGACCGGCATGCCCACGCGCACGCAGCAGTCCGACCTGCTCAGTTGCGCCTACGCCTCGCATGGCGACACCAAGCACGTGATGCTGTTCCCGGAAGATCCCTACGAGTGTTTCGAACATTCTGCGGCGGCACTTGATCTGGCCGACCGTCTGCAAACGCCGATCTTTGTGATGACCGATCTGGACATCGGCATGAATCAGCGCCTGTGCAAGCCGTTCGTCTGGGACGACAAGCGCGAATACGATCGCGGCAAAGTGATGACCGCCGAAGAGCTTGAGGCCGGCAAGGATTTCGGCCGCTACAAGGATGTTGACGGCGACGGCATCACCTGGCGCACGCTGCCCGGAACGCACCCAAGCAAGGGCGCCTATTTCACCCGTGGCACGACGCGGGACCCGTATGCGCGCTATTCGGAGCGCGGGCCGGACTACATCTACAACATGGAGCGCCTGCTCAAGAAGTTCAAGACCGCCGCTGACCTGGTGCCGCAACCGGTGTTGCGCAAGGCCGCAAAAGCCACCCGCGTGGGCGTGATCTATTACGGCTCGACCAGCCCGGCGATGCAGGAAGCGCTCGATGTGCTGACCGCCGACGGCGTCCACCTCGACGCGCTGCGATTGTGCGCGTTTCCGTTCCCGGCGTCGGTCGATCAGTTCATCGCGGAGCACGACAAGGTGTTCGTGGTGGAACAAAACCGTGACGCCCAAATGGCGTCGCTGCTGGTCAACGAGTTGTCGATTGACCCGGCGCGCCTGGTCAAGGTGCTGCACTACGATGGCACACCGATCACGGCGCGCTTTATCACCCACTTCATCGAGAACAACCTGCAACCAGCGCCGCTCAGCGCCGCCGCCGGCCAAAAGCAAAAGGAGGCCGTATGACCTACCTCGCCAAACCAAAACTTCACCACCCGACGCTGACCACCAACAAGGTTGGCTACACGCGGCGCGATTACGAGGGCCGCATCTCCACGCTGTGCGCCGGCTGCGGCCATGACTCGATCTCGGCGGCCATCATCCAGGCCTGCTGGGAACTCAACATCGAGCCGCATCGCGTGGCCAAGATGTCGGGCATCGGCTGCAGTTCCAAGACGCCCGACTATTTTCTCGGCGCCTCGCACGGTTTTAATACCGTGCATGGCCGCATGCCGTCGGTGCTGACCGGTGCCAACCTGGCGAACCGCGATTTGCTCTATCTCGGCGTCTCCGGCGACGGCGACTCGGCCTCGATTGGGCTGGGCCAGTTTGCCAATGCGATGCGTCGTGGCGTGCGCATGGCCTACATCGTCGAAAACAACGGCGTTTACGGCCTGACCAAGGGGCAGTTTTCGCCCACAGCGGACCGCGGCTCGAAAAGCAAGAAAGGCGTCATCAACAGCGACAACCCGGTCGATCTGGTTGGACTTGCGCTGCAACTCGGTGCGACCTATGTGGCGCGCAGCTTTTCCGGCGACAAGGCGCAACTGGTGCCGCTGATCAAAGGTGCCATCGAACACGGTGGCGCGGCCTTCATTGACGTCATCAGCCCGTGTGTGACCTTCAACAATCACGGCGGCAGCACCAAGAGTTACGACTACGTGCGCCAGCACAACGAGGCGGTCAGCCGCATCGACTTCATGACCACGCGCGAAGAGATCACCACCGAGTACAAACCGGGCGAAGTGATTGACGTGGAGCAGCATGACGGCTCAATACTGCGCCTGCGCAAGCTGCACCAGGATTACGACCCGACCGATCGTTATGCCGCGCTGAGTTACATGAACTCACACCAGGTGCGCGGCGAAGTCGTCACCGGCTTGCTGTATCTGGACCCGATCGCGACCGATCTGCACATGTCGCTCAATACCAGTGACACACCGCTGAATTCGCTGGACCTGAAGCAGCTATGTCCCGGCTCGAAGGTGCTCGACAGAATCAACGCGTCGCTGCGCTAGGGATCGTTTGCCACAAGCTTTTAACCGCGATTTTTGAAAGGACTCTCACCATGCCCGAACGGACTGTTTTTCAATCCTTGACGCAGCGTCATGTGGTTACCCTGCCGCAACACGCCAGTGTGTGGGAGGCGGCTTGTGTCATGACAAAGGCCAATTCGAGCAACGTCCTGATCACCGACAGTTCGGGCAGCATGCTGGGGATACTGACCGAGCGCGATTTGATGACGCGGGTGCTGGCCAAGGCGCT
>JANNUE010000014.1:0-4875 GCA_031394895.1 Betaproteobacteria bacterium | reverse complement strand
GCACGGGAGAATCAGGGTTTGCACGCAGCCTTGTTGCCGCTGCCAGAAGAGCGCTAACTACCCAACACCAGTTGCTCGCTGCGAAACAGCTTCAGGCAGGCGGCGACGACCGTCGGGTCGTACAGGCTGCCACTGCCGCTTTCGATTTCCTGCAACGCCGCCTGCTGACCCTTGGATGCGCGGTAGGGACGATGCGACGCCATGGCTTCAATCACGTCGGCGACGGCCAGGATGCGCGCCTCCAGCAGTATCTGTTCGCCGCGCAGCCCTTGCGGATAGCCGGAGCCATCGACGCGCTCGTGGTGCTGGCGCACGATGTTCGCCACTGGCCACGGGAAGTCAATACCCTTGAGTATTTCGTAGCCGGTCTGGGCGTGCGTCTTGATCAGCTCGAATTCAAAATTGCCCAGCGTTCCGGGCTTGCTGAGGATCTCGGCCGGAACCTGAATCTTGCCCAGATCGTGCACCACGGCAGCCAGGTGCAAGCCGTGAATGGTGGCCTGCGGCAGCGCCATTTCCCTGGCGATGGCGACCGCCAGCACGGCCACCCGGCGCTGGTGCCCGGCGGTGTACGGGTCGCGCATTTCGACTGTGGCCGCAATGGCCTGCACGCCGTCCTCGAGCGCCTTAAGCAGCGTTTCGGCATTGCGCTTGTGCTCAATGGCGGCCTGCTCGTGCTGCTGGCGCATGCGGATGTTCTCAATGCCATAGGCCAGGTCGGCGGCCGACTCGGTCAGCAGCGTCAGTTCCTCGGCGCCGAACGCGTCCGGTTCCACCGCATAGATGGTGAGCGCGCCAATGACTGCGTTGTTCACCGTCAGGGGCATGGAGAGCACTGAGTCATAGTTGTAGCGCAGTGCCAGTGCGCGCCACTGCGCCACGCTGGGGTCGCTCTGCATGTCGCGCACGGTCACCGCCACCGCGTCGCGTATGGCAACGCCCACTGGGCCGCAGCCGCGCTCGGTGTCGGCCCAGCTGATCTGCAGCGCTTCCTGAAAATCGACTGGCATGCCGGCGCTAGCGACCAGTTGCACGCTGCGTTGCGCGTCGTTTTGCGCGTAGCCGACCCAGGCCATGTGATAGCCGCTTGAGTTCGCAATCGCCTGGCACATCTCGCGCAGCAGGGTCGGCTCGTCGCTGGCGTGCAGCATGGTGCGGTTGCCCGCCGACAGCACGCGCAATGCCCGGTTGGTCCGTGTCAGTTGCGTTTCCTTGGCCTTGATCGACTGGGCCATGCCATCAAATGAGCGCGCCAGTCGCCCCAGATCGGACGCGTCATGGGGCAGCCCGGTGCGGGCGTCGAGCTCGCCCTTTGCGAGGCGGTGCGCGGCATTCGACAGTGCCGATATCGGGCGCAGCAGCAAGCGCTCTCCGCCGACCCATATGCCCCAGAGAATGAGTAGAAAGAAACCGGCGGCCAGCCCCAGCGTCCAGACGAAGTCACGTTGCGCAGCGGCCGTCACCGCCGCCTTGGGCACGCTGACCCACAGGAAAATCTGTCCGCCAATGGTGTCGGAAAATGGGGTGAACGAGACGATGTGGCGCGCGCCGTCAAGCCCGGTGATCTCGCTGCGACCCTCACCGCCCTGGGCCTTGACGGCCTTGATCAGCGTCGAGTCGAACGCCTCCTTGACGGCCCAGTCGCCCGGTTCCATCTGGTGCGACAAGCCAATGCCCCTGGCATCAAACAGGCCGAGCCGGCTGCCTCTGGGCAGGTCCACCCGCGCCAGGTCCTTGTCGAGTTCGGCGAAATCGAGCGAAACAAAAACCACACCGCGCTCGCCCTGCGCCTCGTCCGGCAGTGCCCGGGCCACCACCACTGTGGGCTTGCCGGTGATGCGGCTGACAACCACGTCGCTGACGACGAGCTGGTTGGTCTCGAGTGCCAGTTGAAAGTAGCGCCGGTCAGCGACGTTGATGGCACTCTTGAGCGGCTGGCTTGTGCATTTGACGTCGCCGTTGAGGTCGGCGATGCCCATATTCGTTGCGCCGACCGACATCTTGACGAGTCGGGCCATGGTTCGCGCGCATTGTTCGTTGGACAAGACCCTGCGTTCGCGACGCTGCGCGATGAACTCGTGTATCTGCAGATCGGCCGAGAAAATGACGGTTTGCTGCTTGGCAGCGATATTTTGCGCCGTGTGCAAGAGATGCATTCCGGCGTTGGCGATGGCGCTGGCGCGATCGGCGGCGATGTGAAAAACACTCATGCCGACGACGATGCAAAACACCAGTGCGCCAAACAGGATGGCACGGACCCTGAGATCGAGAACTTTCTTCAAAAGTTGCTTTCTATTCGTGCAAATCAACCGGCCATCCAACGATCGCGACTTCGCGCCAGTTTGAAGAGAGTTGAAACCGACTGAGTCTACCGTCCCTCGCCAGTTCTCCCTTGACCTAAATCATGATAACGACAGAGAACCAGGCCACAACACATAGTCGGACGGCCAACCCCTGTTGGCTATACTGCAAGCGCCATTTCACCGGTATCGAATGCGTACCCTGCATGCACGACCAGGACGGCACCATGAGCTTCAAAGCGCGCCAAAGCATCATCACACCCGTCTTGCTGGGGCTGGGACTGCTGAACGTGGTGATTGCCTTTGTTGCCGCCTATACGCTCTACACCAGCCACCAGCAGGCCGTTGCGCAGGCCCGCATTACGACCCAGAATCTGGCGCAAACGCTGGAGTCGCACATCACCACGGTGGTGGACAAGATTGACCTGGTCTTGCTGGCGACGGTTGACAAGCTGCAAAGTCAGCGCGCGCCACAGCGCCCCCGGGTCGCCGACGTCAACGAATTCCTGCAACTGCAGCGCCAGCGCGTGCCGGAGTTGACCGCGCTGCGGGTGGTGGATGAAAAAGGCGATTTGATCTACGGCGCCGAGCCCGGTCTGCTGGGGCGCACGAATTACTCGAACGGCGAGCAGTTTCGCTGGTTGCGTGACCACCCCAAGGCCGGCTTGTTCATTTCGAAGCCGGCACGCGGGAAACTGATCGACAAATGGCTGCTGTCGTTTGGCCGGCGCATCAACAAGGCCGACGGCTCTTTTGGCGGCGCGGTGTTTGGTCCGATCGAGATCGACTATTTCCACAAGCTGTTCACGTCGATTGATGTCGGCTCAGCCGGCTCGATTGGCCTGCGCGACGCTGAGCTGGGCCTGATCGCCCGGCCCGACCTGTCCCCCAGCATCGCGTCCATCGGCGACAAGAAAATAGCCGAAGCGTTCGAGCAGGCGCTGCGTGCCAACCCGAAACAGGGAACCTACACCAGTGGCGGCTCCAGCATCGACCAACTCAGCCGCACGCACAGCTATCGGCGCTTCGAAAAATATCCTTTCTACATCGTGGTCGGGATCGCGGAAAAGGATTATCTGACGCCCTGGCGCAAGGATCTGCTGGTCGATGGCTTCATGGTGCTGGGCTTTGTGCTGGCCAGCATCGTGCTCGGCTGGAGCCTGATCCGGTCGATGCGTAACCTGCAGCAAAGCGAGGCGCAGGTGCAGCGCCTGACCCAACTCTACGCGGCGATGATCCATTGCAATCAGGCCATTTTGCAATGCGCCAGCGAGGACGAATTGTTTCCCCGCATCTGCCACGATGCGGTCGCTCTGGGCGGCTTGAAGATGGCCTGGATCGGCGTACTCGATGTGCCCAGCCACCAGATCAAGCCGATCGCATCGTTTGGTGACGACTGCGGTTATCTGGACGCCATCGACGTCTCGATCGACGCCAGCAAAGCCAGCGGGCGCGGTCCGGTAGGCACAGCGATGCGCGAGAACCGGCCAGCCTGGATGCAGGATATCCTGCACGACCCACACGCGGCGCCGTGGCGCGACAAAGCCCGCCAATGCGGCTGGGCGGCAAACGGTTGCGTGCCGCTGCGGCGTTTTGGAGCGGTCGTCGGCACCTTGGCCCTGTACAGCGACACCGTCAATGCCTTTGACAAAGCACAGCAGGAACTGCTGGTCGAAATGGGCGCCAACATCAGCCTGGCGCTCGAACGCTTCCACCACACCTTGAGCCGCAACCAGGACCAGGTGCGTATCGAGCAACTGGCGCACTTCGATCAGCTTACCGGTTTGCCCAACCAGGCCTTGCTGCAGGACCACTTCAAATACGCCATCAGTCTGGCGCAGCACGTCGGCGAGCAGTTGGCGGTGATGGTGCTCGACCTGGATCACTTCAAGGTCATCAACGACACGTTCGGGCGCGGCGTTGGCGACCAGGTGCTGATCGAGCTGGCACAGCGGCTGCTGCTGACGCTGCGCGAACAGGACACGATGTCCAGACAGGGCGGCGATGAGTTCACATTCATCCTGCCCGACCTGGATGTGGAACAGGCCGGCTACGTCGCTGCGCGACTGATCGCCGCGCTGTCAAAGCCGTGCCTGGTCGGGACTCATGAGCTGGTGCTGACAGGGTCGATCGGCATTGCGCTTTTCCCGGAAGACGGGCGTGACCTGGACAGCCTGACCAAGAATGCCGAGGCCGCGATGTACCGCGTCAAGCAGATCAGTCACAACGATTTTGGTTTCTTTGCGCCGCAGATGCAGGCCGACTCGGCGCGCCTGCTGCAGTTGTCCAACGCGCTGCACCAGGCACTGGCGAACAACCAGTTCAGCCTGCATTACCAGCCGCAGATATCGGTCGCGGACGGGCGCGTCTGCGGTGCCGAGGTGCTGCTGCGCTGGCAGCACCCGGAGCTGGGCGTGGTATCGCCGACCGAATTCATTCCGGTGGCCGAGAGTACCGGGCTGATTATTCCGATTGGCGAATGGGTGCTGCGCAGCGCCACGAGCCAGGTCAAGGCCTGGCTGGACCAGGGTTTGCCGGCGATACTGATCGCGGTCAACCTGTCGGCGGTGCAGTT
>JANNUE010000181.1:0-10484 GCA_031394895.1 Betaproteobacteria bacterium | reverse complement strand
AAGCTGCGCGATAAAGCCGCGAAGCGCCGGTGACTTCTACGTTAGGCCACGCAATTCACTCCCATGCCTTCCCGGACCGAATACACCCCTCTGACCGTCACCGAGATCGAAGAACTCGTTCCAGTTCTTCACAGTGCAGACGTCTTCGAGTTCATCGGCGGCATGCCCCCACGCAGCGACTTCATTTTGGGTCTCCAGAGAGCGCTCATGGGACCGCCCGCGAAGTGTGTCGGTGAGCACTGGATCAACTACGCTGTGCGCTTGATTGACACAGGTGAACTGATCGGACGAGTAGAGGCAACAGTCCACGATGACATTGCAGAAGTAGCTTTCTTGTACAACCCAGCATTTTGGGGCCGCGGCTATGCCACGGAGGGCCTGCTCTGGCTTCATCAGCATTTGCAAGGGACCCACAAGCAAGTTTCCGCGTTCTGGGCGACTGTGCATCGCAAAAATGTCCGGAGCGCCGCGCTCTTGCAAAGGGCTGGATACGCTCGGGTAGCAACACATGGCCTGCCACTGCTCTACTCGTACAATGAAGGCGATGTTGTCTTCTGCCGCAGCGTGGCCAACCCCTCGCTCAAGCGGAGCGCCAGCGGCAGGCCACGCCGGCCGTCGTCGCCCGCTTAACTCGAACGTTCGCCTTGATAGAACATGCGTCTGTGGTCGTTGCATCCCAGGTATCTCGATCCACAAGGGCTGGTCGCGTTATGGCGGGAAGCGCTGCTGGCGCAAGCGGGGCTACGTGGCGCTACACGCGGTTATCGCAATCATTCTGGAAACCGCAGTTGCGTCGCTTCAAGAGTCATTCGGCGCCACTTGCCTCGCCACGCAGGCGCGCCGCGCGCAGCCGCGCCTCGGTATAGCGCACGAGTGAGCGCGTGGCGCGCTCGCTGGAGCGGAAGATGCACACGCCCTGCTCCATCAGCTTGTCGGCCATCGGGTCGAACAGCGGGCCGCCGTCAATGACGCCGACGATGGGTTTCGCACAGGAGGCGACCAGCCCAGGCAGCGTCTGGACGATGCTCTGCGGGCTGTCGATGTCGTAGCCAGCGCGCGCGCTGATCTTGAGTGACCTGACCATCGGCGAAGTCGGGTCGAGTCCGGCGACGACCGAGTCAACGTCCGGGTCGGCCGCCATGGCCTCGGCGCAAAGCAGGTGAACCTCGTCGTCGGCCGCCGGGTTGATGTCGAACGGGTTCCGGACTTCCATCAGCGCATCGAGCTTCTTGGCCGCCAGGATCGCGGTGAGTCGCTCCCGCGTCGCTGCACCGATGGTGGCCACAGACATCGAGAAGTCGCCGACCTGAAGGCTGTCGCCGATGGCCACCGTGTCGTAGCCCGCGCCGGCCACGGCGCCGAGTCGCTTGCCGCCAACAACCTTGTCACGCAGGCAGTCAGCGATGTAGAACAGGTCGCTGAACTCGCTGACGTCGCTGGCAATCATCGCACCCGCCTGCGTAAGCACCGACAGGCAGACCTCGTAGTCGCCAGCGATCGAGGCCGTGTGGCCCATCGCGGCCTGCTTGCCGGCCACCGACTGTCCGGCCTTGTAAATGACGACCTGCTTGCCGGCAAGGGTCGCCTTGCGCACGGCGCGCGCCAGGGCCAGCCCGTCGAGGTCTTTGAATCCTTCGACGTAGGCCCCGATCACGTGGATGTCCGGGTTCGCCGCGAAGTTCTCGACCATGTCGCCGTGCGTGATGTCGTTCTGGTTGCCCAGGGCGACCATGTAGGCTGGGTCGAGGCACGCGTTCTTGCTGATCCGCGTGACCAGGAAGGCCCCGCTCTGGCTGATCAGCGCCGAACTGCGTTGTGCCTTCTTCTGGGTTCTGGGCAGGCGTTCTTCGGGAATGAACCACGAATCGTAGTTGCCCGGGTGCGAGATGATGCCCAGGCAGTTGCCGCCGACAAATACCGGTCCGCTGCCGGTCGCACGCCGGGCCTCGTCGATCGTTGCCAGCATCCGCCGGGCCGGCTCCCGGCTGGCCTCGGTTTCGCCCATTCCACCGGGGATCAACAGCACCGATTCCACGGCATCGGTCCTGATCACTTCATCGATGATGCCGAAGGCGACATCAGCGGTCACCGCAAGTATCAACAGATCGAGCTTGCGCTCCAGCGCCCCCAGGCTCGGAACGCAGCGCACGCCATCGACTTCCTGCCCATCAGGATTGATAACGAGCAGGCGCGACAGGTCATAACCGGATGCGATGATGTTCTTCAGGGTGATCCGGCCAAAGTTCATGCGCGTGGCGGAGGCACCGATGATTCCGATCGAAGCCGGATGCAGCAGCCGGTCGATCTTGCCCTGAGGCCGTGGCGGGCGCACGACTTGCGGGCGGCCGAATCGGCACAAGCCGTCGAGCGCAACGAGCGAGCCCTTCGAGCAGGTGAAGGGGTTGACCTCGAGTTCCTCGATGACGAAGCCGGTCTCGGGGTTGCCTGCCGCGCAGTTGTTCGCCAGCCGGATGAAGGCGTCAAAGCACTGGAGCAGGGTTTCGTCCGACACCAGCCGGCCGCGACCACGCGTCAGTCCAGCGATTCTGCGGTAGGCAATCGTCGGTCGGAACAGGTCGAGGAATTCCCCGGCAGTGGTCAGCGCGGTCGAGGCCGACACCACCGCCTGCCCCCGGTGCGAGCCTGCAGCATAGAGTTCGGTGTCAACGCCGCCAATCCCGGCGCTCAGGATCATGCCGAACTCGCGCGTGTTGCGGATGCCAACCAGGATCTCGCTGGCGCCACCCGCGGCGTCCGCTTCGATGAACTCGGTGAGCATCAGCCCTGCGGTGTCCTGGCCCGCCAGTTGTGCACGCATATTTGTGCAGGCGGCTCGCACTGCCGTCGGCTGATTCGGCACGATGGCGACTCCGCCCACGTCCGACTTGTGGGCAATACTGCCAGAGACGACCTTCACAACCACCCGGCTTCCGGCGAACGACGCCAGCAGTTCGTCCGCTGGCTCGGCCCCACTGGCGATCACCTCGTGTCTTGGCGTCGATGCGATGCCGGCCAGGCCGAGCAGCCGGTAAACCTCGTGCTCGAACAGCGCGCTTCGCCCCTCGTTGTGTGCTGTCCGAAAAATGTCGTTGATCAGTGTTTCGCTCATGGTTTGTCCTTGATTGATGTTTCAGTTTTCAGTGGTTGTTCTTGAATGAGTCCGCCTACAGGCGCGCCTCGGCGTAGCGCACTAGCGCATGGGTGCCGCGCGCGCAGTTGCGCAAGATGCCCAGGGTTTCGATTTGCGCAAGCTCGGCAAAGTAGCTGAGCATGTCACCGCGAGTAAGGCCAGAAAATTCAACCGCATGAGGCCAAGTATGGCACCGAATGGTGTCCTCAATAGTCGTGCTTTCCCTGATGTGGTGGTAGTGTCAAGTTATCGCTCGGCAATAGGCGGGCTGACCAGTACCGCCGTGCCTTATAGTTGCCCATCAGTGGGTACTGCGAACTGCGGCTGTTGTGGCCGGCGCGTACCGCGCTGCAATGGAGTCCACCGATGCACCAGTCACCAAGCCACCTCAGTGCCCAACCCACCGCGTATGCGGTTGCCCGGGAGCTGTTTCACCACGGCGCCAACGCCGGTCGCACGCAACTCAGCCCGACCGAGCTCGACACGCTGCTTACCGTGCTTGGCTGCCAGCGCAGCGAAGACAGTGTGACGGCCGCCAACAGCGGCGAACTGCTTCTGCGCCTGAGCAACAGCCGCGAGTTTGGCATCGTCATCAGCGCCGCACTGGCGGGCAGCGACGCTGCACTCGACGCCGGCAACTTTCGCCCCGGCAAAGCTAGCATTCATGCCATTGCCGAGTTGAGCAGCAGCGCCGATTTTCTGCAGCGGCTCAAGCCCACGCTGATGTACCAGAAGATGGCCCAGCGGGCGCGCCAGCAGAAGGAAGCGATGCCCGACGAGCAACTGGCGCTGCTGTGCACCCAGTTGCTGCGGCTGGCTGCCGATGCGGCGTCCGAGAACAAGACAGCGGCATACGGCGTTCAGGCACTGGAGCTGACGTTGACCTACCGCGACAGGATGCTGCTGGTGTGCGATGCCCGCTGCACCTTTGCCGAGCCACCGGCGCAGCGCCTGGCGCGCCCGATTGCCAAGATCGACAAACTGCTGCATCCGGCGACGATCGGCATCGTCGGCGTGTCGGCCACCGGCATGAATTTTGGCCGCATCATCCTGCGCAATCTGGTCGCCAGCGGCTACCCCAAGACGCAGCTCACCATCATCCGCGACGGCGAGACCGAAATCGACGGCGTGCCATGTGCCGCCAGCCTGAGCGCGCTGACGCACAAGCTTGACCTGCTGATCGTGGCCGTGGCGGCGCAGGCGGTGCCGGCGCTGGCCGACGAGATCATCCACAGCGGCGCTGTCGAATCAGTGATGCTGATCCCCGGCGGCCTGGGCGAGACCAGCGCCAGCCGCGAAGTCGCCGCCACGCTGGCGGCACGCATCAACGCGGCGCACGCCAAGGTGGGCGGCGGGCCGATTTTTCTTGGCGCCAATTGCCTGGGTGTGGTGTCGCATCCGGGCGCCTACGACTCGTGGTTCATCCCGCTCGAACGTCTGCCCAAGCCACAGAAAAAGACGCAACGCAACTCGGTGATGCTGAGCCAGAGCGGCGCCTTCATGATCACGCGCCTGAGCCAGAACCCGTGGCTGGACCCGGCCTATATGCTGGCGCTGGGCAACCAGACTGACCTGACGCACGGCGACTTGCTGAGCTATTTTGCGGACCGCGCAGAGATCGAAACCATCGGCATCTACATCGAAGGATTCAAGGATGGCGACGGGCTGGACTTTGCCAGGGCGGTACGCCGCGCCGTTCTCGGCGGCAAGCAAGTGGTGCTGTACAAGGCCGGTAAAACCGAGCCCGGCGCTGCCGGCGTGATGGGACACACGGCGTCGATTGCCGGCGACGCGGTGCTGTTCGAAGCGGTGCTGCGCCAGGCCGGCGCGATCGTTGCGCAGGACCTCAACGCTTTCGACGACCTGTTCTATATGGCCGGTGCGCTGCACCATAACAAGATTGGCGGCAATCGGCTCGGTGCAATCAGCGGCGCTGGCTTTGAAGCGGTCGGTATGGCCGATGCGATCACGACGGACAGTTTTTCGCTGCAGATGGGCGAGTTGCACAGCGATACCGTCAAGCGCATCGAAGAAGTGCTGCGCGCCAAGCGGCTCGACGCGCTGGTCGAAGTCAGAAACCCGATCGACATCAACCCCGGCGCCGACGACGAGGCGCACCTGCAAATCGCTGCGGCCTTTCTGGCGGATGCGCAGATCGACGCCGTGGTTATCGGGCTCGACCCGACCGCGCCGTCGGTACGCGCGTTAGAGGCCAGCCTGCTGCGCCCCGGCTACGACATGCATGACGCCAGCAGCACCGTGCAGTTGATGCCGCCGCTGGTGGCCGCCAACACCAAGCCGCTGATCGGCATCATCGACGGCGGACGCCTGTACGACGCAATGGCCGGAGCGCTGATGGACCAGGGCGTGTGCGTGTTTCGCAACTGCGCACGCGGCACGCGCGCGCTGGTGCAATACGTTGAGGCGCGACTGGCGGCCGACGCGTTGCGCGCTGCGCACGGTAACCCACGGCCATGATTTCCTTCCCAAACCGCAATTTCTTTGGCGCCCCACTACGCCAAGGATTCTTATGAGCGCGACACCGCAACCAGGCCTCTCCGCCAAGCGCGGTGTTGACAGCGACGTCGCGGTGTGTCCCCGTCGCTGTTGACGTTGGCACGCCAGCGAGCCTGGACGGGGGACATTCGCGGAACTGAGTGCGGTGGCGGAGTGTTCCCACCGACACGGTCGCACAAAGCTCAATCCTTGAACGCCAAACCGTCTCAGTCCGGCGCGGCCGGGTTCAGGTATTGCGCCTGCGCTGCCGCCAGCCGCGCGATGGGCACGCGCGGACCGGAGCACGAGACGTAGGTCAGAGCGATGTCGTGGCAGAAATGGATCGAGCCCGGATGGCCGCCATGCTCGCCACAGATGCCGACCTTCAGGTCCGGGCGCGTCTTGCGCCCTTCGCTCACAGCCAGCTTCATCAACTCGCCAACACCCTTCTGGTCCAGCACCTCGAACGGGTTGTCCTGCAGGATGCCGGTTTCGATGTAACTTGGCAAAAACTTGTTCTCGGCGTCTTCGCGGCTGAACGAGAACGTGGCCTGGGTCAGGTCGTTGGTGCCGAACGAGAAGAACTCGGCATCTTGCGCCATGCGCCCGGCGCGCAGACAGGCGCGCACCACTTCAAGCATGCTGCCAAACTTGACCTGCACCTTGATGCCATGCGTCAATTCCACCACCTTGTGCAGCCGCTGCACATAGCTGTGGATGCGGCGCAGTTCTTCCACCGTCGCCACCTGCGGCACCATGATCTCGGGATGAACCTCGATGCCCTCCTTGGCGCACAGCGCGGCCGCCTCCAGAATTGCCAGGATCTGCATCATGTAGATCTCGGGATAGGTAATGCCCAGGCGTACACCGCGGTGCCCGAGCATCGGGTTGACCTCGGACAGCGCGCGCACCTTCTTGAGGATTTTTTCCTTCTTGTGGATCGCGTCCACTTCCAGATGCGTGTCCTTGAACTCCTTCATGCCAAGCGACAGTTTGCTCAAGCCCTGGAAGTACTGCTGATACAGGCGCGGACTGAGCAGCTTGAGCGTTTCCGGCAGGTCTTCCATGGTCCGGATCGAATCGCGCAGATGGTGCAGGTGCGCGATTTCGAGTTCGAGTTGCGCCGCCGTCGGCAGGAACTCGTGCATCGGCGGGTCGAGCAGGCGCACCGTCACCGGCAAGCCCTTCATTGCCTTGAAGATGCCCTTGAAGTCGGCGCGCTGGATCGGCAGCAAGCGGTCCAGCGCGGCCTGGCGTTCTTCAACCGTTTCAGCCAGGATCATCTCCTGCACGATCGGCAGCCGGTCCG
Source organism: Betaproteobacteria bacterium (assembly GCA_031394895.1). Taxonomy (GTDB): domain Bacteria; phylum Pseudomonadota; class Gammaproteobacteria; order Burkholderiales; family Burkholderiaceae_C; genus Rhodoferax. The sequence continues at coordinate 3,549 of JANNUE010000181.1, read as the reverse complement.
AGCTGTTGAACATGCGCTCGGTGCGGCACAATCCGATGCCCATGGCGCCGAACTTGCGCGCACGCGCGGCGTCCTCCGGCGTGTCGGCGTTGGCCATCACCTTCAGCCGCGCCACTTCGTCGGCCCAGCCCAGCAGCGTTTCCATGTCCTGCGAAAACACCGCCTCGACCGTCGGCACTTCGCCGGCATAGACCTTGCCGGTGCTGCCGTCGATAGTGATCACATCGCCTTCATGCAAGGTGGTCTCGCCAATCACCGCGCGACGTGCCGTGTCGTCTATCACGATCGCCTCGCAACCCGAAACGCAGGGCTTGCCCATGCCGCGCGCCACCACGGCGGCGTGCGACGTCTTGCCGCCACGGCTGGTCAGAATGCCCTGCGCCTGGAAGAAGCCGTGAATGTCTTCCGGCTTGGTTTCTTCGCGCACCAGAATGATCCGCTCGCCCAATTGACCACGCCGTTCGGCCGAGTCGGCGTCGAACACGATCTTGCCGGACGCCGCACCGGGCGAAGCCGCCAACCCCACCGCCAGTGGCTTGCCCTTGAAATCGGCGGCGAGTTGCGGCGCGAGCATCTGTTCGAGCAACATCGGGTCAATCCGCATCAGGGCGCGCTCGCGCGTGATCAGCCCGTCGTTCGACATCTCGACCGAGGTGCGCAACATGGCGCGCGCATTCATCTTGCCGTTGCGCGTTTGCAGGCAGTAGAGCCGACCTTTCTCAATAGTGAATTCGAAATCCTGCACTTCGGCGTAGTGCGATTCCAGTCGCGCATCGAGCTCCTTGAGCTGGCGGTAGATCTCCGGCATTTCCTGTTCCATGTCGGCGATCGGTTTGGGCGTGCGCGTGCCGGCCACCACGTCCTCGCCCTGGGCGTTGACCAGGTACTCGCCGTAGATCAAGTTTTCGCCGGTACCGGGGTTGCGCGTGAAGCCGACGCCGGTGCCCGAATCGCTACCCATGTTGCCGAACACCATGGTCACGATATTGACGGCGGTGCCGCTGGCCATCTCTTTGCTGATCTTGAACTGGCGCCGGTAATCGACGGCGCGTTTGCCGTTCCAGGAACGGAACACGGCGCCGATGGCGATTTCGAGTTGCTGGTAAGGATCTTCCGGGAACGGCTTACCGGTGTGGCGGGTGACGATCGCCAGAAACTCGGTGGCCAACTCGGCCAGATGCTCGGCCTTCAGATCGACGTCCTGGCTGGCGCCATAGCGCGTCTTGATCATCGCCATCGTCGAATCAAAATGCTCGTCGCCAATGCCCAGCGCGATCTTGCCAAAGAGCTGGATGAAACGGCGCCACGCGTCGTAGCCAAAGCGCGCGTTGCCGGTCTGCGCGATCAGGCCCTTGAGCGTGCTCTGGTTCAGGCCCAGGTTGAGGATGGTGTCCATCATGCCCGGCATCGACATCGCCGAGCCGGAGCGCACCGACACCAGCATCGGGTTCTCGGCGCCGCCAAAGGTCTTGCCGGTTTTTTGCTCCAGCGCCTTCATGTGCGCCAGCGTCTGGTCCCAGGCGCCCTCGGGCAGACGGTCTTTTTCCAGGAACGCAAGGCAGGCGTCGGTGCTGAGCACAAAACCGGGCGGCACATTCAGGCCGATCTGTGTCATCTCGCACAAATTGGCGCCCTTGCCGCCGAGCAGCATCTTGTTCTTGCCGTCGCCCTCTTCGAACGCAAATACCCATGGCGGTTTCATCACTGCTGCTCCTTGTGGTCGTACTGTTGGATTGGCGCTATGCACGAAGATCGCCGCTGCCATAAGCATCAGCGCAGAGGAAATTCAGGCACATCGCTTAAAGTATCGCACGCCGCAGGGTGCGCTCCGCACAGCGACTGACGGGGCTATTTCAGCGCGCCAAAAACCTTCTTCAAAATGGCGCTGCCGCTGCCAAGCGGGTCGTGGCGAAGCTTCTTTTCATGTTCACCGATCATGTAGTACAGACCGTCGAGTGTCTTGCCGGTGACGTAATGCTGGATATTGGCATCTTCTTTTTTTACCAGGCCGATGCCAGCCGCCCTGGCCGCCACCTGGTTGTATTTTTCCGCGAGTCCGACTTTCTCGGTCGCCTTGGTCACCACCGGAAGAAATTTGACCGCCAGCGGCGCGCGCGTCTTTTCGGCAAAAAAGCTGGTCACCGAAGTGTCGCCGCCGGCCAGGATATTCTTGGCGTCCATCACGCTCATGGACTTGACCGCCGCCACCAGCAAGCTCTTGGCCATCGGCACCGCCGCTTCGGCCGCGCGGTTCATCGCGGTCACCAATTCATCGATCTTGCTGCCCTGGCCAAAAGTCCTCATCAGTTTGGCGGCGTCTTCCAGAAAACCCGGTAGGCGGATGCGGACCTTGTCGTTGCCCAGGAACCCGTTGGTCTGGCCCAACTGGCTGACCGCCGCCAGCGCGCCCTTTTCCAGCGCCGTCTTCAGGCCCTGCGACGCTTCAGCATTCGTCAGGTCGCCCAAAGTCAGCGCCAGCGCTTGGTTGTGCGTCAGTGTGATTAGCGCCAGCAGCGCCGAGGAGGAAATCGAATTGAATTTTCTGCGATCCATGAATGGCCCCTTGATGCGAAACCCAGTATCGCACCTCCACGGCGCCGGAGTCACCCCCATTGCCGGCCCTGCAATAATCCAAACCACACACCGGAGAACCCCATCATGCAATGTTTTGCGCTGACCACTGAAAACCACATCGCCCACCTGGTACTGAACCAGCCGCAGGCGATGAACACCATGCACCCGACGTTCTGGCGCGAGCTTGACGAGGTGCTGACCCAACTGCACAAGGACGGCGCGGCGCGCGTACTGGTCATCAGCAGCACCGGCAAACACTTCAGCGCCGGCATGGCGCTGGAGACTTTTACCGGCGCCAACCTGATGGACGACCAGAGCCCGCAGGGCCGCGCCGCGATGTTCGACCTGCTGGCCGATATGCAGGCCACCTTTACCAAGCTGGAGACGCTGCGCATCCCGGTGATTGCGGCGATCCAGGGCGGCTGCATCGGCGGCGCAGTGGACATGGTGACGGCCTGCTGCATCCGTTATGCGACTGCTGACGCGTTCTTTTGCATTCAGGAAATCAACATCGGCATGGTGGCCGACGTCGGCACCCTGCAGCGTCTGCCCAAACTCATTCCGCTGGCGGTGGTGAAAGAGCTGGCCTATACCGGGCGGCGCCTGGGCGCGCAAAAAGCACTGGCCTACGGCCTGGTCAACGAGGTGTTCGACACGCACGAGGCCACGGTGGCCGCGGCGCTGCAGTGCGCCAAAGAGATTGCGGCCAAACCGCCGGTGGCCATCTGGGGCACCAAACAGGCGGTGAACTACGCACGCGACCACTCGGTGGAAGACAGCCTGCGCCAGATGGGCTGGCAAAATGTTCCCTTCTTGCAACAGTTAGGCCATTTTTTAGAAGCGTATGTGCTCTTTGCTGATTTACACCTGCCGCTTTTGTGTGAAGTCCAGCAGGAAGGGTGGTTGGGGGATGAAGGGATTGACCGTCCCTACATCTGGCGTTATTTAACGGTGAAAGGACTGCTGGACGCGGCC
>JANNUE010000425.1:0-4064 GCA_031394895.1 Betaproteobacteria bacterium | reverse complement strand
GACGCGGACATTCGTGGAGACACGTTGCGCCTTCTTCCTGCACTCGTTGAATGAGCTGGATCACAAAGACCGCGCGCTGAGACTGACTGCCGCTGACTTCGCACTTGTGAATCCGAATACCGGCGCAGCTCCCGTCTTTCGGAGCCAACGCGATGCTGAAGTCACGATGCGCATGTATCGCGAACACCCCGTTCTCACGAAACATGGGGCGGTCAACGAGTCGGTAGGTCGACTGCCTGATGTCCGTGCATGGCCGGTTCAGTATGTGACCATGTTCCACATGACCAACGACTCGGAGCACTTCCTGACGTCAAAGGATTTGCGCGATCAGGGCTATTCCCCTGCGGGCTTCGGGCGCTGGCGCCGAAAGGACGAAGAGGCCGTGCCGCTTTACGAGGGCAAGATGGTGCAGGCCTTCGACCACCGTGCCGCAGATGTCGTGCTGAATGTGGGGAACTTGCATCGCGCCGCACAACCCCAGGCCATTCACACCGCAGCCAAAGAGCAAGCCGACCGCTACCCGCAGGCACAGTATTGGGTAGCGGCCGCCGAGACACGAGCCAGCCCCTTCCCGTGGGCACTGGGTTTCAAAGAGATCACGGCGCCGACCAACATGCGCACGATGATCGCGGCGGTACTGCCGGGCGTGGCATTCGGCAACAAGTTGCCCTTGCTGGTGCCCACCGGCACTGTGGCGAGCGAAGCGGCCCGACTGGTGTGCTTGATGGCTGCCAACCTGAACGCGATAGCCTTCGATTTCGTGCTGCGCCAGAAGCTTCAGGGGCAGACGATCAACCTGTTCATCCTCGAACAACTCCCCGTCATCGCCCCCACCCGCTTCGACGAAGCCCTGCCCGCCGACTTCACCACGCGCATGCGCGAAACCGGCCTGATGAATGGCCACCACGACACACCCAGCATCGCCGACTTCGTCATCCCGCAGGTGCTGGCGCTGAGTTACACCGCGCACGACCTGGCGCCCTTCGCGCGCGACCTGGGTTACGTCGACGAACAAGGCCAGGTGCTGCCGCCCATCACCTGGAACGATGAAGACCGCCGCGCCCGCCTGGCAGCGCTGGACGCGCTGTTCTTCCACCTCTACGGCCTGGGCGTGGACGACGCGGCCTACGTGCTGGATACCTTCCCCATCGTGCGTCAGCAGGACGAAACGGCATTCGGCCGCTACCGCACCAAGGACGAGGTGCTGACGCTGCTACGCCTTATGCCGGCGCCGACGCCGACGCCGGGGCCAGGCTGAAGAAGTCGCGCAGCCGCTGCACGGTATCGTCGGGCAACTCTGGTAGGCACCAGCATCGGCGCATGCGCCGGTCTCGGCGCCGCATGGTTGAGCGAACGCTGGCTGGGTTTGTCGGAAAAGCGCTCGCTGCCACGCTGGCGCCGCGACACCTTTGCCACAGTGGCACCGAGTCTGGGTCTGGCCAGCCGCGAGCAGGTGCTGGCCGCGGCGCGCGATGGCTTGGGTGTGGTGCTGTTCGTCGACACCTTCGCCGACGGCGCCCAGCGCCAGGCCTGGCATGTGGCACGCGTGCTGGCGCTGCACTTGCAGGTCGAGACGGCCTGAAGCCAAAGCGCGGCGAAGGCGCAGTCGCGTGACGCATTGCCCCCTCTCCCGCCTGCGGGAGAGGGGGTCAATTCAAGCGAGCTTCTCTCAAGTCACCTTCACTTCGATGCGGCGCGGCCTGGCGTGCTCGGCCTTGGGGATGCGCACGCGCAGCACGCCCTGGCTCAGCTCGGCACCGACCTTTCCTGCGTCGAGTTCCTTGCTCAGCGTAAAGCTGCGCCGGTAGCGCGAGTGTTCGACCTCGGCGTGGCTGGCCTGCATGTTCTGGGGCACCGGCAGCGAGAGTTCGCCTTCGATGTTCAGCGTATCGCCCTCGACGCGCACGTGGAGCCGTTCGCGGCTGACGCCCGGCAGGTCGGCGTACAGCGTGATGCCGGTGGCGTCCTCGATCACGTCCACTGCGGGCGGCAAGGCGCGCTCGTCACGCGCATTCGGGGTGGCAGAGGTGTCTTGTTGCTGGATGGCGGTATTGCTCATGATGGGACTCCTGGATGGGTGAATGCCTTCATTGCACGTCGATGCGGCGCGGCTGCGCCGACTCGCGGCGCTTGACGCTGAGGTGCAGCACGCCGTCGCGGCAGGTGGCCTCGACGCCGGCAGGGTCGCTGTCCTCGGGCAGGCTGATCACGCGTTGGAAGCGGCCCGCGAAACGCTCGTTGCCGTGCAGGGTGACCTTGGCGTCGCTGGGCCCCACGGCGGCCTGGCGCTCGCCGCTGATCGACAGCACGCCGCGATCGATGGTCACGTCGATCTTGGCTGGGTCGATGCCGGGCACGAAAGCATAGATCTCGGTCGAGCCCGGCGTGTGGCCGACATTGACGGCCGGGAACCCGCTGGCATGGCCGCGGATGCTGGGCGTCGTGAGCTCGAAGGCCTGTTGCAACTCGCGCTGCAGGCGATCCATTTGGTGAAACAGGTTGACGGAATAGGGGTTGCGGTACATGGTGAAGACCTCCTTCGGGTTGAAGGGGCCGCCGGCCCGAACAGCAGGCTGCCCCCGGGTATCGACGATGATGCGGGCAGGTTTTGGCATTTCAAGAGGCCGCTTGAAAGCGGCGCTGCCAGACCCAGATGGCTGTCGTGGAGGGATGAATCCGTGCAGTTCAAGGACTACTACGGTGTGCTCGGCGTGGCCAGGGATGCCAGCGCCGACGACATCAAGAAGGCCTACCGCAAGCTGGCGCGCAAGTACCACCCCGACGTCAGCAAGGAGCCCGACGCCGCGGCGCGCATGAGCGAGCTCAACGAGGCCAATGCGGTGCTGGCCGACCCCGAACGGCGCGCCGCCTATGACGCCATCGGCCAGGGCCACCAGGCGGGCGAGCGCTTCACGCCGCCGCCGGATTGGGACGCCGGCTTCGAGTTCAGCGGCAGCGGCGCCGAGGGCATGGAGGCCGGTAACTACAGCGACTTCATTGCCGAGCTGTTCGGCCGCATGGGCCAGCAGGCGCGGCGCCACGCGGGTGCGGGCCAGCGCCGCGACGGCGCGGCGGGCGCTTTCAGCGGCGCCGGCCAGGACCATCACGCCAAGATCTTGCTCGACATCGAGGACGCCTGGCGCGGCGCCAAGCGCCGGGTCACGCTGCGGGTGCCGCAACAGGGCGCGCAGGGCCAGTTCCAACTTGCCCAGCGCACGCTGGAAGTCAATATCCCGGCCGGCGTGAAGGCCGGTCAGATGATCCGGCTGGCTGGGCAGGGCGGGCCGGGGCTGGAGGGTGGTCCGCCGGGTGACCTGATGCTCGAAGTTCAGTTCAGGGCGCATGCGCGCTTTCGGGTCGACGGTGCCGACCTGATCTGTGAGCTGCCGGTGGCGCCCTGGGAAGCCGCGCTGGGCGCGGTCGTGCCGGTGACGCTGCCCGACGGCAGCACGCTGAGGGTGCGGGTGCCCGCCGGTGCGCAAAGCGGGCGCGGCATCACGGTGCGCGGCAAGGGCCTGCCTGCGCGCACGCCGGGCAACCTGGAACTGCAGCTGCGCGTGCTGCTGCCCAGCGCCTTCGACCCGCGCGCCAAGCGGCTGTACGAACAAATGGCGGCCGAGTTGAGCGATTTCGACGCCCGCAAGGTCGCCGCCGCCGAGGACGAACGCGGCCACCAGGAGGATGCACCATGACCCCGATCCTGACCACCGTGGACGCCCTGCTCGACGAGGTGTGGTTGGACCCGCCGCTGCTGTGTCGCATGGCCGGCGTGACCGAGCACTGGCTGCACGAACGCGTCACGCTGGGCCTGGTGCGGGTCCACCTACCGGACCCGCGTGGCGACTGGCGTTTCGATGCCGCCGAGCTGCACCGGGTGCGGCGCATCGCCGGCCTGGAACGCGATTTCGACGCCGTGCCCGAACTGGCCGCGCTGGTGGCCGACCTGGAAGACGAACTGGCGCAACTGCGCGCGCAGCTGCTGCGCCGCGGCGCGGCGTGAGGTGGACCCAGGTGCGTGAGGATGTTCCCCGATCACCGCCGCTCACCGATGACAGCATGGCCTG
>JANNUE010000402.1:0-10684 GCA_031394895.1 Betaproteobacteria bacterium | reverse complement strand
TGTAAGCCCTGCAGTACGCCAATCTGCTGTGCAACGAGGAAGGCATCGACCCGATCAGCTTTGGCACCACCGTCGGTGCCGTGATGGAACTGTATGGCATGGGCGTGCTGAGCAAGGAACAGATTGGCATCGATGCCAAGTTTGGCTCGGCGCAGGCGCTGGCATTCCTGGCCGAAGAAACCATCAACGGGCGCGGCTTTGGCAAGGGGATCGGCCAGGGCTCGAAACGCCTGACCGCCAAGTACGGCCACCCGGAACTGTCGATGAGTTCCAAGGGCCAGGAATTCCCGGCTTATGACGGTCGTGCGATACAGGGCATTGGTCTGGCCTACGCCACGTCCAACCGTGGCGGCTGCCATCTGCGCGGCTATACGATCGCCTCCGAAATTCTGGGCATTCCGGTCAAGACCGACCCACTGGAGTCTGAGGGCAAGCCGGAACTGGTGAAAGCATTTCAGGACGCGACGGCAGCGTTTGACTCAAGCGGTCTGTGCATCTTCACGACCTTTGCCTGGGGCCTGCAGGATTTGGCGCCGCAACTCGCAGCCGCCTGTGACGACCAGTACACCATCGAAGAACTGGCCAAGATCGGCGAGCGCATCTGGAACATGGAGCGCGAGTTCAACAACCGCGCCGGCTTTACTGCCAAGGACGACAGCCTGCCGGCGCGGCTGACCAGTGTTGAGGGAGCCTGCAAGACCGGTCCGGCCAAAGGCAAGTTCAATGAGTTGGCCAAGATGATGCCCAAGTACTACGAAGTGCGTGGCTGGGATAGCGAAGGTCGTCCAACGGCCGCCACCCGGGCGCGCCTGGAGTTGTAAGCCCTGGCGGGACGTGTCGCAGCGCTCCGTCATTGCGAGGAGCGCAGCGACGCGGCAATCCACGGGTCCGAATTCATGGATTGCCACGCTTCGCTCGCAATGACGAGAGTCGGCATAGCGAATGGGCGACACATTGAGGTCGCCTTTCTTTTTGGAGAAATCATCATGACCCATCACGTCATTCTCGGTGCCGGCCCGGCCGGCGTCATCGCAGCCGAAACCATTCGCAAGCAAGCACCACTGGACAGCATCACGCTGGTTGGTGATGAGCCGGAGCCACCCTATTCGCGCATGGCCATTCCCTACCTGTTGATGGGCAGCGTGGACGAGCGCGGCACTCATCTGCGCAAAGACTCGTCGCATTTTGCTCAGTTGAAGATCGAGATCAGGCAAGGTCGCGTCAAGCGCGTCGATACTGCGGCGAAAAGCCTGCTGCTGGAGGATGGAACTTCGATCACATTCGACACCTTGCTGATAGCCACCGGCTCGCATCCGGTGCACCCTCCGATACCCGGCATCGATGCAGCAGGCGTGCACACCTGCTGGACGCTGGCTGACGCCAGGGCGATCATGGCACTGGCGACCAAGGGTGCGCGCGTGCTGCAACTCGGGGCCGGCTTCATTGGTTGCATCATCATGGAAGCGCTGGCAGCGCGCGGTGTGCAGTTGAGCGTGGTGGAAATGGGCGACCGCATGGTGCCGCGCATGATGGGCCCCACAGCCGGCGGCATGATTCGTGACTGGTGCGAAACCAAGGGCGTGCAGGTGTTCACCGGCACACGGGTCGAAGCGATCCAGAGCGGCACGCCGCTGCAGGTGCGCCTGAGTAATGGACAGACGGTGGCGGCCGACCTGGTCATCAGCGCCGCCGGTGTGCGCCCGGCGATTGGCTTTTTGGAGCACAGCGGCATCACCTGCCTGCTTGGCGTGCTGACCGACGAACACCTGCAAACCAATGTGCCAGGGGTGTTCGCGGCCGGTGACTGCGCCGAGGCGTTTGACAAGATCAGCGGCAAGACGATCGTCAGCGCGATTCAGCCCAATGCGGCAGAGCAGGCGCGGGTTGCGGCCTTGAACATGGTGGCATTTGCGCGTGGTCAGGCACAAGGCGCTGTGCTCAAGGGGGTGACCCAAATTAACGTGCTCGACACGCTGGGCATGATCTCCACCAGCTTTGGCGACTGGCAGGGCGTGCCGGGTGGCGAGCACGCCGAGTTGACCGACCGCGCCGCCGGGCGTCACCTGAGCTTGCAGTTCAAGGACGACGTGCTGGTCGGCTGCAACAGCGTCGGCTGGACCGAGCATGTGGGTGTGATGCGCGGACTGGTCGAAGGCCAGGTGAAACTCGGCGCCTGGAAAGAGACCCTCAAGCAGGACCCGACCCAGTTGATGCATGCCTATCTTGCCTGCGCCCAGGCGCAGGATGGCTGGTCTGGTGCGCAGGACGCGCGGCGCCGATAAACTGGCGCAGTATGAAGATCACGCTCAAGCTGTTTGCCACGCTGACCGACTATTTGCCTGAGACCTCGCGCTACACCAATATCGTCGAGCTGGATGTAGCGCCGGGAGCCACCATCGTGCAGGTGATAGCTCCTTACGCATTGCCGGCCGCGCTGGTGCATCTGGTGCTGGTCAATGGCCGCTACATTGCGCCTGAACAGCGGGCCATGGAAACGTTGAACGAAGGCGACGTGCTGGCGATCTGGCCGCCGATTGCTGGCGGCTGATGCAGTCGTATTACGCCGAACGTTTCGAGAGGGAAATGGCCTGCACCGAGGCCGACTGGTTGCGCTGGCTGCCGGCTGCCGTCGGCACCAACCACTGGAAACTGCAGGCCCATTCGGCCGGTGTGCGCATCGGCGCTGGTGCCCTGGGGTTGAAGTGGCAGGTAGGCGAACCGCGCGTCATTGCCCTGATGCGCCTGCCGCGGCTGCGGGTGAGCTTTCGTTTTGCCGGTCTGAACGACGCCCAGCGTTACGCCTTCATGCAGCGCTTTGATTTGTACATGCAGCGCGGCGGCGGTTGAACTGCATCGGATGATGTGGTTTTTGTCTCGATTGCCTGACTCAGGTGAAGTCACCCATCCGGGGGATGTCTGTGAGCTGAGTTGGTCTGTAGAATCAGCCGTCAACGGGTGCGGGGTTTAGTGGTTCAATACCAGAGGCCATTTCAGGGGAATTTGATGTCCAGTATGTGGAGCAGCGGCCAGTATATCGAGCAGGTTCTGCTCTGGCCATTACGTTATGTTCCCTAGCAAGCGCCGTGGCCACTAAAACAGAAATCATAGAAGACATCGCGCGCGTAGCGAACGAACTTGGCGTTACGTCGCTAAGTCGGTCCCGCTATCTCCAATTCGCCCGCTACTCTGGGAACCAAATCTACGATGGGGGCAGAACATGGTCTGAACTCTGCTCTGCCGCCAAACTTTCTACCGGAGCAAACAATGAGCCAGTAAGTGATGAAGAATATTTTAAGAGATTGATTGAGGCTGTCGAGAAGCTTGGACGCATTCCGAAAGCGTCTGAACGAAGGCTGTATGGTCTAAACGTCTCAAAAGCCAGGTATCGCAATTACTCCGAATTCATCCGAGAGGCGGTACGCAAAGGAAAAATTGTAGATTTGACCGGGGACTACACGGCTGAAAATGACGCGCCAAAACTAGCCGCAGCAACGCTTGTTCCTATCCACATTAAAAGCAAAGACCAACCCCGAATAATTCCACCAATTCCAAGATCGTCTAAACGAACTAGGTGGGAGAGAACTGACATAGATGGCTTTCCGTACGCGCCTCAAGATGAATCCGGCGTTGTCGCATTATTTGCCATTCTTTGTTCGCAGGGCGTTCTGCGCTGGCAAATCATCGACCTCAACAGCAGTAAAGGCATTGATTGCGTCTGCTATGACGAAGAAGCAGGCAAAGAGATTCACGTAGAGCTAAAGTATCTTCTCACGCGGTCGGGCTGGAATCACCCATTAGATGACGTTGACTATGTCGTCTGCTGGGAGAACCGATGGCCTGATTTTCCAAAACCCGTCTTTGAGCTGAAAAAATTTGCGGAAGAAACATAACTCGGCGCTCAACGTCGCTCCCTTCGGTCGCTGGACGCTGCGCGATGAAGCCGTGCAGCGCCGGTTAGCTCTACGTGTGTGCCGTGCATGGCACGAATCCAGTCGGGTGCTGACTTGGGGTTTTGCCAAAGTCCTGACACCAGGTATTCGCAGAGCCGAAGGTTAGCCAAAGGGCAAGTGCGTCGCCGCGAGGTGGGGGCGGTAGGCAAGCCCAAGGCGAAATCGCGGGACGATGAACAAAAACCGTCCCCAGCTTCGCGTTGCTTCCTCTAATGGGTGAGATGCGTGGGCGCTGGTCAATTTTCGTCAGCGGTAATTGGCGTCTGACATTCGAGTTCAAAGATGGGAACGCCTACGTTTTAGATTACGAGGATTATCAATAATGGCTATGCACAATCCACCAAATCCAGGTGAATTTATCACTGACTTTTATCTTGTGCCCAACGGCATCAGCGGTCGGGAACTCGCTGAAAAGCTTGATGTGGCAGCTTCCACTTTGAGCCGCATCCTTAAGGGCAATAGTCGTGTTACCCCTGAGATGGCTCTCCGGCTGTCCAAGGCAATCGGCCGCTCTCCCGAGAGCTGGCTCGCCATGCAGGACAACCATGATCTTTGGATAGCTCGGCAGAATGTTGATTTGCAGCGGGTTGGCAAGCTCAAGCTGGCTGCGGCTTAACTTAATCGTGTGTGCCGCATGAGAACACTGGTCGCATCTCGCTGCTCGCTGGAGCCACAGATTGCCGCGCACGCACACGAAATGTTCAGGGTGCTCAGCGATCCGGCGATCTATCAGTTCGAGAATGAGCCTTCGCTCTCGGAAGAATGGTTGACCCAGCGGTACGCCAAGCTAGAGCGTCGCGCGTCGGCCGACGGCTCACAGACCTGGCTCAACTGGGTCATCCTCCTGCCAAGCGGTGAGCTTGCAGGCTATGTGCAAGCGACCGTGTTCAGCTCCGGCGCAGCGTTGGTCGCCTACGAATTGGCCAGTCGCTACTGGCGCAGAGGAATCGGTCGCTCAGCACTATTGGCTGTACTCCACGAACTTGACGAAAACTACGGAACAATGCTCTTCGCCGCCGTCTTGAAGTCGGCGAACTTCCGGTCTGAAGGTTTGCTCGTAAGCCTCGGTTTTGAGCCCGCCTCCAAGGAACAGACTGCACAGTTCGGAGCCGAGCCCGACGAGAAAGTTATGGTCAAGCTTGCGCGTCGCGCCGAGAGTGCGGCCTAAGAAATGGTTTCCTGCCCCATGACCCGCCACAAAGAGCCCGCAACCAACACGCGGCGGCGATTGAACTGCAAAATCGGGCATTGAGTACACTTATCGCTGCCTGCACATCTGATTCGCGAGGTCTGGTCTGGTGGCAAGATTCAATCGGCGCAGGCCAAAGGATGAACAATGAAGATTCTTGTGCTCAACGGTATCAACCTCAACATGTTTGGCAAACGTGACCCCAAGCAATATGGCAGCAGCACGCTGGACGACATCGGCACCAGACTTGCCGCGCTGGGGCGAGAACTGGGTGCCGAAGTTGAAAGCTTCCAGACCAACTGCGAAGGCGTGCTGTGCGATCGCATTCATCAGGCATGCGCCGAGCCGGTCGATGCGGTGCTGATCAACGCCGGGGCCTGGACCCACTATAGCTACGGCATTCGCGACGCACTGGCCATTCTGACCTGTCCGATTATTGAAGTGCACATGTCCAATATTCACGCCCGCGAAGCGTTCCGGCACGTGTCGGTGTTTGCCGACATCGTTCGTGGCCAGATTTGCGGTTTTGGTGTTGACAGCTACCTGCTGGCACTGCGCGCCGCAGTGAGTGCTGCACAAGCGGTCAAATAATGACTGACGCCTTGTCGGCGACGCTGGCGAACTTGCTGTATTTACCCAGAATGGTCACCAACTGCCCGTAGATCTTTGGGTTGCCGGCCATGCATTCCTGCTGTTCCAGGAAGTCTGGTTCGCCGGTGAAATTGCCGACCAGGCCACCTGCTTCGGTCACCAGCAGCGAACCCGCTGCGACGTCCCAGGGTTGCAGTCCCAGTTCGAAGAATCCATCGGTGAAGCCGGCCGCCACATAGGCCAGGTCCAGCGCCGCCGCACCGGGGCGGCGCAAGCCTGCGGTACGCGGCATCAGGTCGGCCATCATCTTCAGGTAAGTGTCGAAGTTGTCAGTTGGACGAAACGGAAAGCCGGTGGAAATCAGGCACTCCTGCATGCGGATACGTTTGGAGACGCGCAGACGGCGGTCGTTCAGATAAGCGCCGCGCCCCTTGGTGGCGGTGAACAGGTCGTTGCGGCTCGGGTCGTAGATGACGGCTTGCTCGATCTTGCCCTTGACCGCCAATGCAATGCTGACGCAATAGACGGGCAAGCCGTGGATGAAGTTGGTGGTGCCGTCCAGCGGGTCAATGATCCAGACGAATTCTGAATCTTTCGCGCCATGCTCCCGACCTGATTCCTCGGCCCAGATGCCGTGCCCCGGATAGGCGCCCAGCAGGGTTTCGATAATCATTTGTTCAGCCGCATGATCGACGTCAGTGACAAAGTCGTTGACCAGTTTTTGCGAGATTCGCACCGCTTCGAGGTCGAGCGCCGCGCGGTTGATGATGGCGCCGGCAGCGCGGGCTGCCTTGACAGCCACATTGATCATGGGATGAAGATTGGGAGACATAGATTTTCCACAGAGCAGGGCGGATCCGCTGGCGATGCAGGCGGCGACAATAGCTGCATTTTAACGGGCTACCATGCACACCCGATTTGTTCTCATCAATACCAGCCACGCCGGCAATGTCGGCGCCGCAGCGCGGGCCATGAAAACCATGGGCTTTGATGACCTGGTGCTGGTGGCGCCGCGCTGGGCCAATGTGCTTAACCGCGAAGAAACCATCCAGCGCGCCAGCGGCGCACTCGATGTGCTCAAGAATGCGCGCATCGTCGCCACGCTGGATGAGGCGCTGCAAGGCATGACGCACCTGTGCGCGACAGCCATGACGCCACGCGATTTTGGCCCGCCCACAGTGACGCCGCGCGAGCATTTCACCGCCTTGTCAACGGCCGGACTCGGCGCACAACAGGGTGTCGCTTTCCTGTTCGGGTCCGAGCGTTTTGGCATGAGCAATGACGATGTGTACCGCTGCCATGCCTGCCTGACGATACCGAGCAACCCGGACTTCGGCTCACTCAATCTGGCGTCGGCGTTGCAGGTCATCGCCTACGAGTGGCGCCTGGCTGTTGGCGCCTACACGGTGCAACAAGCGACCGCCATGGCAGAGCTGGCCGACGCGAGTCAGGTTGCCGGCATGCTGGCGCATTGGGAGCGTTCGCTGGTTGCGATCGGTTTTCTCGACCCCGAAGCGCCCAAGAAGTTGATGCCCCGGCTGAACCAGTTGTTCAACCGGGCCGCCGTCACGCAGGAAGAAATCCACATTCTGCGTGGCATCGCCAAAATGATGGAGCAGGCGGCTCATGGACCACAATCCATGCAAGCAATAGTGCCTCCTTCCAAAGACTAGACTACAGCCATGTTCTCCAGATTACGTTCCGACATCGATTGCATTCTTGAACGCGACCCGGCGGCACGCAGCCGCTGGGAGGTGCTGACCTGTTATCCCGGTCTGCACGCGCTGATATTGCATCGGCCGGCCCATTGGTGCTGGCGCCACGGCTGGCTATGGCTGGGCCGTTTTATCTCGCACATTGCGCGCTTTCTGACCGGCATTGAAATCCATCCGGGCGCGAAGATTGGGGAGCAGGTTTTCTTCGATCACGCCATGGGCGTGGTGGTGGGAGAGACGGCTGAAATTGGTGACGGCTGCACCATTTACCAGGGCGTCACGCTGGGCGGCACCTCGCTTTACAAGGGCGCCAAGCGCCATCCGACGCTGGGGCGCAATGTGGTGGTCGGTGCCGGTGCGCAGGTGCTGGGTGGTTTCACGGTCGGCGATGGCGCCAAGGTCGGCTCCAACGCGGTGGTGACCAAGCCGGTGCCGGCCGGTGCCACGGCGGTTGGCAACCCGGCCCGCATCATTCAGGCCGAGCTCGATGTCAAGCGTGAAGAAGCGGCGTCCAAAATGGGGTTTTCCGCCTATGGTGTCACGCAAAATGACGATCCGCTAAGTCAGGCAATGCGCGGCCTGATCGACAGCGCCTCGTCGCAGGAGCACCAGATTGCGCTGCTGTGGCAGGCGATTGAAACCTTGCAGGGGAATCGCTCGGCCATCGATTGCGTGCCGGGCGACGCGGCCCGCAGCGAGCATTTCGAGGCGGACAAACTAAACCAACTGGTTGGCAAGTAACTCAGCCGGCGACCGGACTGGGCCGAAGCGCCGATTTGGGGCGAAACGCGTTGCAGACGTCGGCGTTGGTTTCCAGGTACGGTCCGCCAATCAGATCGACGCAGTAGGGTACGGCGGCAAAGATGCCGGCCATCACGATGGCGCCATGGGCGTCGCGCAGACCTTCCAGCGTTTCTGCAATGGCCTTCGGTTGCCCCGGCAGGTTAATGATCAGCGTTTGATTGCGGATCACTGCCACCTGGCGCGACAGAATCGCGGTCGGCACGAACTTGAGGCTGATCTGGCGCATCTGTTCGCCAAAGCCGGGCATTTCCTTGTGCGCCACTGCCAGTGTGGCTTCGGGCGTGACATCGCGTACGGCGGGGCCGGTGCCGCCGGTGGTTAGTACCAGAGCGCAACCGGCATCGACCAGTTCAATCAGGGCGGCGCTGATGGCCGCCTGTTCGTCGGGTATCAGCCTTGGCACAAACTGCAGCGGGTTTTTCAGCGCACGCGATAGCCAGTCTTGCAAGGCTGGCAAGCCCTTATCGACATAGACGCCGCTGGACGCGCGGTCGCTGATCGAGACAATGCCAATTTTCACGCTGTCAAAAGGCTGACCGGCTACGCCGTTCATAGCGTTTCACCGGCTTCGGGCGTCAACTGTTCACGCACCAACTGGAAAATGTCGCGGTAAGCGCGGCCATGACGCACTGCCGCCCCGGGCTTCTCCGGCTTGGCGTCTTTTCTGGCCTGGCGAATCAGCGCGCGCAATTGCTGGGTGTCGGTGTCCGGGCACTGGCCGAGCCACTCTTCGAATGCATCATCGTTTGCCAGCAGGCGGTCACGCCAGGTTTCTGCCAGGTGCAAGACCATGTTCTCCTGTGCCGAGCCGCTGAACTGCTCGGTCAGTGCGACCCGCACCGTTTCCAGCACTGGCGGGCTGATCTGACGCATCAGCTTGCCAATAAACTGCATCTGACGGCGCTTGCCTTCAAAATTGGTGATGCGTTTGGCCTCAGCCACTGCATCCTTGAGTTTTTCGGTCAAATCCAGCCGTGCTATCAGGTCGGTGCGCAGCGTCAGCAGGTCTTCACCCAACTTCTGCAGTTCGGTGCTTTCGCGCTTGAGATCGGTTCGGCTTTGTTCGTCGGTACCTTTGAGTTCGCGCTTGAGTTCGAGATCGCGTTCGCTGCCCTCGGCGACAAACTCACCTTTGACGAAATAGCCTTTTTTTAGTTTACGTGACATAGCCAAGTATCATAGCCTCCGATATGAAGAAACCCCACAAGACCTCCAGCACTCCCTCGGTACCGTCTGGTGCCGGCAGCACCTTTGCCTACCGCCGTTCCCAGTTCGAGGAACTGGTGGACACCGCCCTGGCCCACGCCAAAAAACTTGGCGCGAGCGACGCCGGCGCCGAGGCCTCCGAGGGTTGCGGCCTGAGTGTCTCAGTCCGCAAGGGCGAACTGGAAAACGTCGAACGCAACCGCGACAAATCGCTTGGAGTCACGGTCTATCTCGGACACCGCCGCGGCAATGCCAGTACTTCCGACTTCTCCAGGGTGGCGATCGAACAAACGGTGCGTGCCGCCTACGACATCGCCCGCTTCACTGCAGAAGATCCGTTTGCGGCGCTACCGGACGCCGACGACATCGCGACCGAGCCGATGCAGCGCACCGACCTTGATCTGTTCTACCCGTGGGGCATCAACAGCGAGCAGGCGGCGGCGCTGGCCATGAGGTGCGAGGCAGCGGCATTGCAGACCGACAAACGCATCACCAACAGCGAAGGCGCCAGTGTGTCGGCCCAGCAGTCGCATTTCTTCAGCGCCCACACCAGCGGTTTTCGCGGTGGCTACGCCAGCTCGCGCCACTCGTTGTCGGTGTCTCCGATTGCCGGCAAGGGCAACGACATGCAGCGCGATGCGTGGTACAGCTCAATGCGCAACGCCGATGACCTGGCGGCGCCCGAAGCGGTCGGTCGCTATGCGGCCGAACGCGCGCTGAGTCGATTGAAGTCGCGCAAGATTGCCACCACCGAATGCCCGGTTCTGTTTGAGTCGCCGCTGGCCGCTGGCCTGCTCGGCAGTTTTGTGCAGGCGATCAGCGGCGGAGCGTTATACCGCAAGAGCTCGTTCCTGCTCGACTCGCTGGGCAAGGTGGTGCTGCCCAAGCACATTGATATTCTCGAAGACCCGTTTGTCAAACGCGGCAAGGGCAGTTCGCCGTTCGATGACGAGGGCGTCAAGGTGCAAGCCCGCCAGGTGGTCGAAGCTGGCCGAGTGCGGGGGTATTTTCTGGGCAGTTATTCGGCCCGCAAGCTGGGAATGAAGACCACCGGAAACGCCGGTGGATCGCACAATCTCATGCTGACATCGCGGCTGACGCGAGCCGGCGATGATCTGGACGCCATGCTGAAGAAGCTTGGTACCGGTCTGTTTGTGACCGAGCTGATGGGCAGCGGCGTGAACTACGTCACCGGCGACTATTCACGCGGTGCCAGCGGCTTTTGGGTA
>JANNUE010000396.1:0-28300 GCA_031394895.1 Betaproteobacteria bacterium | reverse complement strand
CTACCGCAGTCTTGACGCCTACAAAGCCAGTTTTGGCAAGAAGAGCGACGTCATGGTGCTCGACCCGTCGTCGTCCGAGTTCTTCAATGCCATGCGCGGCAGCGCCGCGCCTGCGCCAGCGACCAGTCCGGCCAGGAAATAGCGATTGGACGGCGACACCGTCTGGCTGGCGCTGGCCCTGGTACTGGTGATCGAGGGCCTGTTCCCGTTCCTGTCGCCGGGTGGCTGGCGCCGCATGTTCACGCAAGTGCTGCAACTCAGGGACGGGCAACTGCGTTTCTTCGGCCTGTGCAGCATGGTTGCCGGTGCCTTGCTGATCTGGTTGCTCGTGTGACGAGAATCGGCTTGCAAGCCCGGTAAAATCCGGGTTTTAACAGCCTCGCCAAATTCACATGTCTGCTTGGGTCTTGCCGGATCACATTGCCGATGTCCTGCCATCCGAAGCCAGGCACATCGAGGAACTTCGTCGGGACCTGCTCGACATGGCGCGCTGCTATGGTTACGAGCTGGTCATGCCGCCGCTGCTGGAGCATCTGGAGTCCTTGCTGACCGGTGCCGGCGAGGCGCTCGATCTGCAGACCTTCAAGCTGGTCGATCAACTGTCCGGGCGCATGCTCGGTCTGCGCGCCGACAGCACGCCGCAAGTCGCCCGCATTGACGCCCATCTGCTCAATCGCCAGGGCGTCACCCGCCTGTGCTACTGCGGCCCGGTGCTGCACACGCGCCCGGGCGGGCCGCACGCGACGCGTGAGCCGCTGCAGTTTGGCGCTGAAATCTATGGTCATGCCGGGCTGGAGGCCGATCTGGAAACGCTGCAACTGGCACTCGACTGCCTCAGGGTGGCCAAGGTGCAAAGCCCCAGCGTCGATCTGGCCGATGCGCGCATCTTGAACGCGCTGCTGGCCGGTGTGGCGCTGCCAGGCGACTTGCTGGCGCGCATTCATGCTGCGCTGGCGGTCAAGGACAGCAGCGAGCTGGCAGCGCTGAGCAAGAATTTGCCGAGCGCGTCGCGCCAGGGATTGCTGGCACTGGTGCAGCTCTATGGTGACGAAAAAGTCTTGATCGAGGCGGAAAAAGTACTGGGCG
Organism: Betaproteobacteria bacterium; assembly: GCA_031394895.1. GTDB lineage: Bacteria > Pseudomonadota > Gammaproteobacteria > Burkholderiales > Burkholderiaceae_C > Rhodoferax. The sequence continues at coordinate 27,214 of JANNUE010000396.1, read as the reverse complement.
CCGCGCCACTGGTGCGCGAAGCGCTGGCCAGTCTGACATGGCTGGCCAGTCATCTGCCGGACTGTCAGGTGACGTTTGACCTGTCGGATTTGCACGGCTACGCCTACTACACCGGCGCCCGGTTTTCGATTTATGCGCCGGGTGCCAGCAATGCGCTGGTCAGGGGCGGGCGCTACGATGCGGTAGGGGCTGTGTTTGGTCGCGACCGGCCGGCCGCCGGCTTCAGTCTGGACATCAAGGAGCTGGTCGCCGTGCTACCCGCGCGGACGCTGCGCGCGGCCGTTCGTGCGCCGTGGCGTGAAGCCGCTGATTTGCGCGCGGCCATCGCGGCGTTGCGCGCGCAGGGTGAGACCGTTGTCTGTGCCTTGCCGGGCCATGACAGCCCGCTTGACGAATTCCATTGTGACCGTGAGCTCGTCGAGCTCGCCGGGCAGTGGACAGTGAAACCGATTTGAAAATTGAAATGAATGGAACAAAATGAATGCAACAAAAGGTCGTAACGTCGTTGTCGTGGGCACCCAGTGGGGCGATGAGGGCAAGGGCAAGCTGGTTGACTGGCTGACCGAGAGTGCACAGGGCGTGGTGCGCTTTCAGGGCGGGCATAACGCCGGGCACACGTTGGTCATCAATGGCGTCAAGACCGCGCTGCATCTGATCCCGAGCGGCATCATGCGCGCCGGCGTGAAGTGCTACATCGGCAACGGTGTCGTGCTGTCGGTGGCCAAGCTGTTCGACGAAATGCAAGGGCTGGAAAAAGCCGGTGTCGAAGTCCGTTCGCGCCTGCGTGTCAGCGAACTGTGCCCGCTCATTTTGCCGTTCCACGCGGCGCTCGATGTGGCGCGAGAGGCGGCGCGCGAGAAGGGTGGCAAGGCCATTATCGGCACTACCGGGCGTGGCATTGGCCCGGCCTACGAAGACAAGATTGCCCGGCGCGCACTGCGTGTGCAGGACATGAAATACCCGGAGCGCTTTGCCGGCAAGTTGCGCGAACTGCTGGACTTGCACAACCATGTGCTGCTGAGCTACCTGGGCTCGGCCGCGTTTGATTTTGGGCCGACGCTGGCACCCTATATGGTGGGCGGGCAGGTGCAGTTCCAGCCGGTGTTTGACGAGGCGATGCGCCATGCCGAACTGCTCAAACCGATGATGGCCGACGTGTCGCGCGAGCTCAACGAGGCGCATCTCAAGGGCGCCAACCTGCTGTTTGAAGGTGCGCAGGGGACCTTGCTCGATGTCGATCACGGCACCTATCCGTATGTGACGTCGAGCAACTGTGTGGCCGGCAATGCGGCTGCCGGCGCCGGCATCGGGCCTGGCCTTTTGCACTACATCCTGGGCATCACCAAGGCCTATTGCACGCGCGTTGGCGGTGGTCCGTTTCCGACCGAGCTGGAGTGGGAAGTGCCTGGAACGCCGGGGTACCACATGAGCACCGTTGGCGCCGAGAAAGGTGTGACCACCGGGCGCAGCCGGCGTTGCGGCTGGTTCGATGCGGCCTTGCTGAAGCGCTCGGCGCAGGTCAACGGCCTGACCGGCCTGTGTATTACCAAGCTCGATGTACTCGACGGCCTGGAAGAACTGCTGCTGTGCACCGGTTACGAACTCGACGGTCAGATGACCGACATCCTGCCGATGGGCGCCGACGATATCGAGCGTTGCAAGCCGGTGTATGAAACTATTCCGGGCTGGAGCGGCAGCACCGTTGGCGTCACCGAGTTCGACAAGCTCCCGACCAATGCTCGCCTGTATCTGCAGCGCATCGAGCAGGTCACCGGTGTGCCGATTCACATGGTATCGACCGGCGCCGACCGCGAACAAACGATCCTGCTGCGCCATCCGTACCTGGCCGACTAACGGGTCAACCATTCATTCAGGAGCCTCCACATGTTGACCGAAGACGGCAAGCACTTGTATGTCAGTTATGACGAATATCACAACCTGATCGAGAAGCTGGCGATCAAGATCCATCAGTCGAACTGGGAGTTCGACACCATCCTGTGCCTGGCGCGCGGCGGCATGCGCCCGGGGGACATCCTGTCGCGTGTCTTTGACAAGCCGCTGGCCATCATGTCCACCAGTTCCTATCGCTCTGACGCCGGAACCCTGCAGGGCAAGCTCGACATTGCACGCTTCATCACCACGCCCAAAGGCGAGATTGCCGGCAAGGTGCTGCTGGTGGACGATCTGGCCGATTCGGGCCATACGCTCAATGCCGTGATGAACCAGTTGAAGAACAACTACCCGCCGATTACCGAGTTGCGCAGCGCTGTCATCTGGACCAAGGCCCTGTCCACTTTTACGCCGGACTATTCGGTCGAGTTCCTGCCGACCAACCCCTGGATTCACCAACCGTTTGAGGGTTATGACTCGCTGCGCCCGGAGCAACTGATTCAGAAGTGGAGCGTATGAGCGCGCAGCCGTCATGACCGAACTCGCAACCACGCTGATTCATCACCCGTACACGCCGCCGCCAGGGTTTGCCGCACCCCAGCCCGGGGTGTTCAAGGCATCGACCGTGATCTTCCCCAATGTGGCCGCGATGCGCAGCTTTCAGTGGAAAGACAAGACTGCCTATACCTACGGTCTGCACGGCACGCCCACCACCTACACGCTGGAAGAGCGTTTGTGTACGCTCGAAGGCGGCCTGCAATGCCTGTTGTTGCCCAGCGGGCTGGCGGCCATTGCGAACGTTGCGCTGGCGCTGCTCAGGAGCGGCGACGAAGTGCTGATACCAGACAACGCCTACGGTCCCAACAAGGTGCTGGCCGAAGGGGAACTCAAGGCGTTCGGCATCACGCACCGATATTACGACCCGATGAACGCGCTGGATCTGGCGGCCAAGATCAGCCCGCAGACCAAGCTTGTCTGGTTGGAGGCCGCCGGTTCTGTGACGCTGGAGTTCCCCGACCTTTGCCAACTAGTGCGTGTCTGCAGGGAGCGCGGCGTGCTGACGGCGCTCGACAACACATGGGGCGCCGGCCTGGCTTTTGCGCCGTTTGATCTACTGCCCGGCAGCAGTCCGGCGCTGGCGGTCGATGTCTCGGTGCATGCGCTGACCAAATACCCCAGCGGCGGCGGCGACGTGTTGATGGGCAGCGTCATTACGCGTGACGTTGCGCTGCACATGAAGCTCAAGCTGACCCATATGCGGCTCGGCTTTGGCGTTGGCGTCAACGATGCAGAGACTGTGCTGCGGTCACTGCCGAGCGTGGGCTTGCGCTACCGCGCGCATGACGCGGCGGCGCGCCAGTTGGCACGCTGGTGCCAGGGCCGCGCGGAATTTGCCCAGGTGCTGCATCCGGCGCTGGCTGACTCACCCGGCCATGCGCATTGGCGCGCGCTATGCGGCAACGGTGGCGCAGCCGGACTTTTCAGCGTGATTTTGCCCGAGCAATACTGCCAACCCCAGGTCGATGCGTTCTGCGACGCGCTGAAACTGTTCAAGCCGGGTTATAGCTGGGGCGGTCCCATGAGTCTGGTGGTGCCCTATGACCTGCAATCCGTGCGCACGGTCTGGCCGGCGCACCTGAAGCCGGGAACGCTGGTGCGCTTTTCCGTCGGGTTGGAAGCACCGGCCGACTTGCAGGCCGATCTGGCGCAGGCCCTGCAGTCGGCTTTGACGTGACTCTGTAATAATTGTGCCTGGGCCGGCAGGTGCGGGCCGGCAGATGGTAAAGTGTCCATCCTAACTTGAAAGCACACATTGGCTACACCCAATTACGGATACGAGAAGCGTCAGAAAGAACTGGCGAAGAAGAAGAAGAAAGAGGAAAAACTCAAGCACAAAGCGGACCGCAAGGTCGGCGAGGGTGCCGCGCCCGAGTCTGAACCGGATGCAGCCTCGCCCAACCCTGACACGCCACCGCAGGCCTGAGGCCGGTCTCTTGGCGATGACAAACCGGTGGCGTGCACGGACTCTGCAAAGGCCCCTGCCAGCGCATGACACCGCACTGACGCCGCAACTGACACTTGGCGCCACACATCCATGAATCCAACGCTCATCGCTCTGGCCGGGTTTGTCACATGGTCGCTGGTTCTACTGGTGCTGATGGAGGTCATTCGCTCCAAACTGGTGCTCACCAAGGCGGTCCAAGCCAATGAGTTCCGTCCGGACAACGCCAATCTGTCCCCCTTCATGCAGCGTCTCGCCAGGGCGCATGCCAACTGTGTTGAGAGCCTGCCAGTTTTTGGTGGCCTCATGATCGTCGCGCTACTGGCTGGCAGGTCAGCCATTACCGACCCGCTCGCATACGTTGTACTTGGCGCCCGCGTAGTGCAGTCAGTGATTCATCTGAGTTCACTGTCAGTGGTCGCCGTCACGCTGCGCTTTTCGGCATTCGCAGTTCAAATGGCGATTGCCGTTTACTGGGCGGTTCTGCTGCTATTGCCTTAGTACGCCCCGTAATGGGACAGCGCTGCGACAACGCGCAACGGGTGTTGTTGTCAGTGGCCCTCACCGATGACTTTGCTCGCCAACAGCGTCATTGACGCCAGCGTATGGTCGGCTGGTGCTATCAGTTGCGCTGCATCGAACTGGGCGAAGTTGCGCCGCATCGACTGCCGATAGGTCGGATCATAGTGCTGCGTCAACAGCTCTTGAACTACCGGCGCGATGGCCCCGGCGCGCACCTGTGTTTGCCACGCCTGCACCACCGCTTTGCCCCGGAATTCGGCCAGCACCTGCAAGCGTTCGCAAAAGAGTTCGACGTCGTGCACAAAGAAATCATAGTCTTCGAGTAGCAGTGCGACGCGTTCGCTGTCGGGCAGCACCAGATTCAGACACGGACTTTGCCGCATCGCCTCGATCAGCGCCGGCGGCACCGCCACATTGCCGACCTTTTTACTTTCGCTTTCGATGAATACCGGGCGTGCACTGTCGAGCTTCGAGAGGGCTTGCCAGACCAGCGTGTCAAAGCGCTTCTGGGTCGGCTGTGCCAGTCCGGGAATTGCGCCAAGCACCGAGCTGCGGTGATTGGCCAGCGCCTCCAGATCGACCACTTGCGCGCCCTGCGCAGCCAGCGCCTGCAGCAGTCGCGTTTTGCCCGAACCCGTGGTGCCGCAGACGACGCGAAACTGCAGGCCGGCGACCAGCTGCGGTATCTCTTGCAACACGGCGGCGCGAAACGCCTTGTAGCCGCCTTCGATCAGCGTCACGCGAAATCCAATTTGCGACAGGATCAGCGCCAGTGCGCCGCTGCGCTGGCCGCCGCGCCAGCAATAGGCGAGCGGCTTCCAGTCCTTTGGCTTGTCGATCACGGCGCGTTCAATGTGCGCGGCAATATTGCGCGCCGCAATGGCGGCTCCGCGCTTCCTGGCCTCGAACGCGTTGACCTGTTTGTACAGCGTGCCGATGGCGTGGCGCTCCTCGTTATTGAGCGTTGGCCAGTTGACCGCGCCGGGCAGATGGTCGGCGCCAAATTCGTCTTCGCTGCGGGCGTCGATGACGCTGTCAAACTCCTGCAGCCGGGCCAGGGCTTCGCTGGCGCTCAGAGTGTTCAGGCTCATGGCAGCAGCTTGCGCAGTTGCGGCCAGACGTTGGTCAGTATCAGCGGGTGTGCCTCCTCGCGCGGGTGGATGCGGTCGGCCTGAAACAGCCGCATGCTGTCCGGCACATCGGCCACACCCTTGAGCAGGAACGGCACCAGCGCCGCGTGATTGGCCTTGGCGACCTCGGCAAAGACGGCGGCAAAGCGCTCGCCATAGTCGCGCCCATAGTTGGGCGGCACCTGCATGCCCAGCAGCAGCACCGTGGCGCCGGACTTCTGCGCCGCGCGGGTCATCTGATTCAGATTGTCGCGGGTGGCCTCCAGCGCCAGGCCACGCAAGGCGTCGTTGCCGCCGAGTTCAATAATCACGTGGCTTGGCCGGTGCTGTGCCAGCAGGGCGCCGAGGCGCGAGCGCCCACCGGCGCTGGTGTCGCCGCTGATGCTGCCATTGATAACGGTCGCCGCAATTTTTTCCGCCTTGAGTTGGGCATCGAGCAGTGCGACCCAGCCGCTGCCGCGTTTGAGGCCATACTCGGCACTGAGCGAGTCGCCCAGCACCAGAATGGTCCTGGCTTTCACAGGCCGGTTTGCCCGGCTGGCGCTGGGGCCGGCGGCGAGCGATGGCCCCGCCGCTGCAGCCAGTAATGCAGTCGCGATAAAGTAGCGTCGATCCAAATGTTGGTTAAGCAAAGAAAAATTCATGTCTGATTCAATTATCTCGGTAGAGCACGTCTTCAAGTCGGTCACCGATTCGAGCGGCACGCTCGACATTTTGCGCGATATTGATTTTGCGCTCGGCGCGCGGGAGACCGTGGCCATTGTCGGCGCCTCCGGTTCCGGCAAAAGCACGCTGCTGTCCATCATTGCCGGGCTCGATACGCCGAGCCGTGGCACGGTGCGCCTGGCCGGGCACGACCTGTTTGCGATGGACGAAGACGAACGGGCTGAGGTGCGCGCGCACAACGTCGGTTTCGTGTTCCAGAGTTTCCAGTTGCTGGGCAATCTGACGGCGCTGGAGAACGTCATGCTGCCGCTGGAGCTTGCGGCCCGGCGCGACGCCCGCGCTGCGGCCACCGAAATGCTGGCACGCGTTGGCCTGTCCGAGCGCCTCGGCCATTACCCCAAGGTGCTCAGCGGCGGTGAGCAGCAGCGGGTCGCGCTGGCCCGCGCATTCGTCGTCAAGCCGGCAGTCTTGCTGGCCGATGAACCGACCGGCAGCCTGGACTTTGCGACCGGCGAAAAAGTGATGGAGCTGATGTTCGAGCTCAACCAGGAGCAGGGCACAACACTGGTGCTGGTGACGCATGACAGCGCGATTGCGACGCGCTGCCAGCGGCGCATCACGATCGAGGCCGGGCGCTTGATTTGAGATAGTGTTGGTCTGTTAGCCTGCCTGGACCTACCTTTCATGCAGCAGGCGGGCAGCACCCCGCATCATGAAAAGACCCCGTCATCGCGAGGCCGCAGGCCGTGGCGATCCATGAAGTCCTGGATTGCCGCGTCGCTGCGCTCCTCGCAATGACAAAATTTATGGCGACTCGATCCAAAGACCCGGCGCTTCAAGCTATTTCACGTCAAAGCCAATTGGACACGCGGTCCGCCTGCCTGCCGAGAATGAGGCGCCCTACAAACCGCGATAATTGCGCCCATGTCTTCTCCCAAAGTTTTATTCGGTTTTCATGCCGTTGGGGTGCGCCTCAAGACCACGCCCAAATCGATTGTCGAAATCTATTTCGAACCAAGCCGGCGCGATGCGCGGATGCGCCAGTTTCTTGAAAAGGCCAACGAAGCCGGCGTGCGCCTGATCGAGGCCGACGGCATTCGCCTTGCCAAGCTGTGCGGTGGGCACGGTCATCAGGGCGTGGCGGCGCGGGTGCAGGAACTGGCGCAGGTGACGTCGCTGGACGAACTGCTGGAGCAGTTAGAGGCGGCGCAGGCGCAATTACCGCCCACCGAGCGCGAAGCGCCGCTGATTCTGGTGCTCGACGGCGTGACCGATCCACACAATCTGGGCGCCTGCCTGCGGGTCGCCGACGGCGCTGGCGTGCACGCCGTGATTGCGCCGAAGGACCACGCGGCCGGCATCAACGCGACCGTCGCCAAGGTCGCCAGCGGCGCGGCCGAGACAGTGCCGTACTTCATGGTGACCAATCTGGCGCGCACGCTGAACGAGCTGAAAGAACGCAATATCTGGATCATCGGCACCAGCGACGCGGCAGCCAAGACGCTGTATCAGGCCGACCTCAAAGGCCCAGTGGCGCTGGTATTGGGCGCCGAGGGCGCCGGTCTGCGCCAGCTCACCGCCAAGACCTGCGATGAGCTGGTCAGCATCCCGATGCGCGGCGCCGTCGAGAGCCTCAATGTCTCGGTCGCCAGCGGCGTGTGTTTGTATGAGGCGGTGCGCCAGCGCGCTGCGATGAACGGGGAATCAACATGAATCGAACCTCTGCACTTTTGATCGCCTTGTGTGTTGCATTGGCCGGCGTGTCCTGCACGCAGGAGCAGCAAAACAAGATTAGCCGCGACATCCAGAACTGGACTGGCACCAATGGCGTACTGGAGTTCTATGCTGGCGATAAACTGGTGCGCCGCTTTTTGAAAATCGACAAACTCAGCACCGCCATGGGTACCGACGACGGCAAGCCGCGCTCCTACCGTTATGGCTACGGTGTGCTCGACGAAAACCTCAATTTTGTCGTCGATGCGGGCGAGAAGAAAGTCTATTTTGAGATCAGCGACTTCGGCTCCAACTACATCTTCTTTGAAAACCCGCGCTGAGCGACAGACAAGCATGAACCACATAGAACAACTGGACGAAAGCCGCCTCGCAGATGCCTGGGAAGAGCTGCGAAATCACGCCGCACAGGGCAATCCGCTGACGCCTGACGCCAGCCGGCTCGCCTTTGCCGACCCTGAATTCCTGCTGCGGCGTGAGACGCGTGGCATCCGTTTTCAACTTGAAATGCTCAAGCCTGATCTGGAGCAAAGCGCGCAGGGCATTGAACACACCGTGGTGGTTTTTGGCAGTGCCCGTTTTCCATCGCCGGAGCAGGCGCACTTCAGTCTGCAGCAAGCGCAGTCCAGTGGCGACGCTGATGCCTTGCATGTGGCCCAGCGCCACCTGCGCAACGCCGGCTACTATGACCAGGCGCGCCAGTTTGCGCGGCTGGTGGCCGGCTACAGCGCTCAATGCGAGGGTGGGGATCGCCTGTTTATCGCCACCGGCGGCGGACCTGGCATTATGGAAGCGGCGAACCGCGGCGCGCACGAGATGGGCGCGCTGAGCCTGGGCCTGAACATTGCGCTACCGCACGAACAAGGTGCCAATCCCTATGTTTCGCCAGGCTTGAATTTCAAGTTTCATTACTTTGCGCTGCGCAAGATGCACTTCATGATGCGGGCCAAGGCGCTGGTTGCCTTTCCCGGCGGCTTTGGCACGCTTGATGAGTTGTGCGAAGTGCTGACGCTGGTGCAAACCGGCAAGGCCAAGCCGGTGCCGATCGTCCTGTTTGGCACCGACTACTGGAAGCGCCTGCTTAACATCGAGCTGATGATTGAAGAAGGCGTGATTTCGGAGCAGGACCTGAAACTGTTCAGCTATGTCGATGAGCCGCAGGCAGCGTGGGACGTGATCCGCAAGTTTTACGCCCTGAAGGCGTTGCCGTGAAGCGGTAGCAACAAGCGACCGGTCAGTTCGTTTTTTCGACTCGGGATAAGCATGCTTCAAAGTAGCTTCACACAAGCATCGGACGGATAAAGCTGGCATTCAAACCCAGCCAAACCACCCCAGCAAGCCGCCGGTCGCCAGCAGCCACAGCATATGCAGCCGGGTGCGCCAGACCAGCAGCGCGACGACGACGGTGAGTAGCCACAGCGGCCAGTTCTTCAGCGCACTGCCGTGGCTGGTCGCCAGAATCCAGCCGGTGGCAATGAGCAGTGCAATCACGATCGGTGCCATGCCCTGCTTAAAGGCGCGCACCGCGCGCAGTTCCCGGTTCTGGTGGCCCCAGCGCGCCGCCGCAAAGGTCAGCGTGGTGCTGGGCAGCAAGATGCCGATCATCGCCAGCAGCACGCCCAGGCTCGCATAAGGCCAGGCGCTGGCACCGGCAGCGACGCCACCGCCGGCGTTCATGCCGACGTTCCAGCCCAGTAGCGCGATGAACAGCACGTTGGGTCCGGGGGCGGCCTGCGCCAGCGCGATGGAAGAGGTGAACTGGCCGTCGCTCAGCCAGTGCCGTTCTCCCACCAGATAGCGGTGCATGTCGGGTGCCGTGGTGATGGCGCCGCCAATCGCCAGCAGCGACAGCGACAGGAAATGGGTGAGCAATGCCAGCCAGTCGGCGGCCGTCAGCGTCATACTCATGTTTCGTCGTTGGCCGTGCGCGTGCGGCCCAGTTGCCGGTAGGCCCAGACGCAGGCCAGGCTGCCGATGCTGATCAGCACCCAGGCCAGCGGCACGCGCAGCAGTGCAACGGCGACAAAGGTCAGCAGCGCCAGCAGCGCGCATGTCAGCCTTCCCATGACATTGGTGTTTAGAGCGCCGATCAGTTTCAGCCCAGTCGCCGCGATCAGTCCGGCCGCGACCGCGCCCATGCCGCGCAGTGCGCCGACGACGCCCGGCGCATCAGAGATGCCGGCAAAGATGGCGGCCAGCGTCAACACGATCAGCAGCGGAAAAGTCAGCATCCCGGCCAGCGCCATCAGCGCTCCGCGCAGACCGAAGTAGCGATCGCCAATCATCAGCGACAGGTTGACCACGTTGGGGCCGGGCAAGATCTGCGCCACCGCCCAATCCTCAATAAACTCCTCGCGTGTCAGCCACTGTTTCTTTTCCACCAGCTCGTGCTGCACGATCGCCAGCACGCCGCCAAAACCCTGCAGCGCCAGCTTGGTGAAAGACCAGAATAGATCAGTTGCGGAGTGCGGGCGGGCGCGCTCAACGGGGCTTGGCGCGGGCGACGCTGAACGGGCGTTATCGGGCATGGCACGATTATCGCCGTCGGTTGGAGACGCCTTAGCGGAGCACTCCGGTTGTGCCCCGCAGCACTCTGGTTGCACCTCGCAGCACTCGGGTTGTGCGACTGAACACTCCCTCTGTAACCCGGAGCACTCCGGCGCGGCGCTCAGTTCCGCGAATGTCCACCGGCCTGCGTGGATTGCCACGTCACTACGTTCCTCGCAATGACGGGAAAGGATTCGTCATTGCGAGCGCAGCGCGGCAATCCATGAATTCATGCCTTTGGCTCCGCTGATTTGGCAAAACCCCAAGTCCACGCTGCACTGAGCGCGCACCGAAGTGCATTGTTGGTTCGCATGATGCGCGCCAATCACGCCGGCTGCCAGTGAGCTTGGGTGGGCGACGCAGCGTGGACTTGGGGTTTTGCCAAATAAAGGAGGAGCAAGGGCGCAGCCTGGTGCGGGGGACATTCGCGGAGTCGCTCGCCCGAGCTCGCTGGCGTACCAACGTCGGCGGCGCGGGCGACGCGAGACGCGGTCGCTCACACAAGTTCGCTGGCGTGCCAACGTCATAGTTGGAGGGCGTTCGCGGAGTCGCCCACGCCAGTTCTGGCGCTGCCTGCGCAACCTGGTACTACAACTACAGCTACAGCTACAGCTACAACTTGAGCTCCCAGGTCTCGCCGACCAGATCGTGACCGAAACCGCGATACGGTTCACTCTTGACCAGCGCAAAGCCGCGCCTTGCGTACAGGTGGCGCGCGGCGTCCAGGCAACTGTTGGTCCACAGCACCATCTTGCGGTAGCCCTTGCTGCGCGCAAAGGCAATGCACTCGTCGGTCAGGCGTGCGCCCAGACCGAGCCCGCGCGCCTGCGGCGTCAGGATCAGCATGCGCAACTGGGCCACCGTTTTTGATTTGCGCACGACGAAAACGGCACCTGCTTTCTGGCCGTCGAGCTCGGCGATCCAGCAGCGTTCCCACTCGGGCTGGTGCCGGCGCAGATAGTTGGCGACGATGTCGGCCACCAGCGCCTCGAACTCGGCGTTCCAGCCGTACTCGCTGGCATAGATCGCGCCGTGCTGTTGCACCACCCAGCCCATGTCGCCGGCCTGCGGCGCGCGCAGCGTCACCGAGTTTTTCACGACATCAATAGACCGGCTGGTAGCGCTTGATTGCCGCCTTGACTTCGTCGCTGAGCGCAAAGCCGGCGCCGTAGCTTTGTGCCAGTTCATCGGCACGCTGGACAAAGGCGTCCACACCCATGCCGTAGATGAACTGCATGGCGCCGCCGGTCCAGGCCGGAAAGCCGATGCCGAAGATCGAGCCGATGTTGGCCTCATGCACGCTGGTCAGCACGTTCTCGCTCAGGCAGCGCGCGGTCTCGACCGCCTGGCGGTACAGCAGCCGGTCTTTCAGGTCGGTGATGTTCCACGGCACGTCGGGTTTTTCAAACAGCGTCTTGAGTTGCGGCCAAAGGTATTTCTTGACGCCTTTTTCTGCCGGGTACTCATAGAAGCCGGCACCGCCGACGCGCCCCGGCCGCTTGAACTCGTTGACCATTCTGGCGACCAGCGGCTCGCCGGGGCCGGCGACATAAGTCTTGCCTTCGGCCTCGTAGTCGGCGCGGGTCTGCTCCATCACGTGCAGGCTCAGGCTCAGCGTGGTCTCGTCCATCACCGCCAGCGGGCCGACCGGCATGCCGCACTGAATGCCGGCGTTCTCGATCGCCGGCGCCGGTATGCCCTCATTCAGCATCGCCACGCCTTCCATCACGAAAGTGCCAAAGACACGGCTGGTGAAGAAACCGCGCGAATCGTTCACGACGATTGGCATTTTGCCGATCGCCTGCACGTAGTCAAACGCGCGCGCCACGGTTTCGTCGCTGGTCTGTTTGCCGCGGATGATCTCCACCAGCTTCATCTTGTCCACCGGGCTGAAGAAGTGGATGCCGATGAATTTGTCTGGTGCGCTACTGGCCGTAGCCAGACCACCGATCGGCAAGGTGGAGGTGTTGGATGCAAAGAAGCCGCCAGCGCCCAGCATCGGTTCCGCCTCCCGGGTGACGGCAGCCTTGAGCTCGCGGTTCTCGAACACGGCTTCGATGATCAGGTCGCAGCCGCGCAGGTCTTGCAGCGTGCTAGTGGCGTGGATGCGGCCGAGGATTTTCTGCTGTTCATCGACCGTCATGCGGCCCTTGTCAACCCGGCTCTGGGTCAGCTTGGCGCTGTGTGCCTTGCCTGCCGACGCGCGCTCCTGGCTGACGTCCTTGAGGACCGTGGCGATGCCTTTACTGGCCTGTACGAAGGCAATGCCGGCGCCCATTGCGCCGGCGCCGAGCAGACCGACTTTGGCCGGCTTGAAGCGCGCGGCAGTGCCGGGGCGCGACTGGCCGCTCTTGATCGCATTGAGATTAAAGAAAAAGGTGTTGATCATGGCGCGCGCGGTGCGCCCGGTCATCAGCTTCGCGAGGTAACGGCTCTCGATGCGCAGCGCGGTGTCCAGGTCCACCTGCAGGCCTTCGACCATGCAGGCCATGATTGCCTCGGGGGCAGGGTACAGGCCACGCGTCTGCTTCTTGATCATCGCCGGCGCCACCGCCAGCATCGGTGCCACTGCCGGGCTGGACGGCAAACCACCCGGCACCTTGTAGCCCTTGGCTTCCCACGGGTGCTGGGCGCTCGGGTTGGCGCCAATCCAGGCCAGCGCCCTGGCGCGCATCTCGGCTGCAGCATTGTCAGATACTGCAACCAGCTCATGCACCAGTCCCAAAGACTTGGCTTCGGACGGAGAAAAAAGCTTGCCTTCGACCAGATAAGGCTGCGCCCCCATCAGGCCCAGATGGCGCGTCATCTTGGTGACGCCGCTGGCACCGGGCAGCAAACCCAGCGTCACCTCGGGCAGGCCGAACTGGATGCGGCGGTCGTCCACCGCAATCCGGTAGTGGCCAACCAGCGCCACCTCCCAGCCACCGCCGAGGGCGGTTCCGCCCAGGCAACTGACGACCGGCTTGCCCAGTGTTTCGAGCGTGCGAAAGTTCTTCTTGAGCAGTTCGATTTCGGTGAATACCGCTGGCGCATCCGACGCCCGCAGACGCATTGCACCCTTGAGATCGGCGCCGGCAAAGAAAGTGGACTTGGCCGACGTCAGGATGATGCCCTTGATCGCATGCTGGTCCTGCAGCACTTGCGCCACCAGTTCGGACAAGTCCTGCTGCCATTGCAGGCACATGGTGTTGACCGGTGAATTGGGTTCGTCAAAAGTGACAGTCGCAATGCCGTCGTGCAGTTCGTATTGAATGGTTTTCATCAGATTCTTTCAATCAGTTGGGGACAGAGCTAAAGATCTGTCCCGCAACGTTCAACAATTGTCGCAATGCCCATGCCGCCGCCAACGCACAGCGTGGCCAGGCCGTAGCGCAGCTTGCGCCGGTGCAATTCGTCGATCAAGGTGCTCAGGATCATCGCGCCGGTGGCACCGAGCGGGTGGCCCATGGCTATGGCGCCACCGTTGACGTTGACCTTGTCATGCGGCACCTTCATTTCTTTCATGAAACGCAGCACCACAGCGGCAAACGCTTCGTTGACTTCAAACAGATCAATCTGGTCGATCGTCAGGCCAGCCTTGGCCAGCGCCTTGCGCGTGGCCGGCATCGGCCCGGTCAGCATGATGGTCGGGTCGGCGCCGCTCAGCGCCGCCGCGACGATGCGCGCGCGCGGCGTAAAGCCGTGGCGCTTGCCGGCCGCTTCGGAGCCAATCAGCACGGCCGCCGCGCCATCGACGATGCCCGACGAATTGCCGGCGTGGTGCACATGGTGGATGCGTTCCACCTGAGGGTAGCGGGTCAGCGCGACCTGGTCAAAACCCATGGCGCCCATCTGCTCAAAAGCTGGCTTGAGCAGGCTCAGGCCGGCCATTGTGGTTTGCGGCTTGATGAATTCGTCCTGCGCCAAAATGATCTGGCCCAAAGAGTCGGTGACCGGCACCAGCGAGCGCGCAAAGTGGCCACTGTCACGCGCCTGGCTGGCGCGGGTCTGACTGGTGAGAGCAAAGGCGTCCACATCGTCGCGTGAGAAGCCTTCCAGTGTGGCGATCAGGTCGGCACCAATGCCCTGCGGCACAAAGGCCGTTTGCGAATTGGTCTCGGGGTCCATCGCCCAGGCGCCGCCGTCGGAGCCGATCGGCACCCGGCTCATGCTCTCGACGCCGCCGGCCACAACCAGTTCTTCCCAACCGGAGCGGACTTTTTGCGCCGCCATGTTCACCGCTTCCAGGCCGGAGGCGCAAAAACGGTTGATCTGCACGCCGGCGCACTGGAAGTCCCAGCCGGCCATGAGCGCCGCCACTTTGGGCAACACCGCTCCCTGGTCGCCGACCGGCGACACCACGCCCATGACGATATCGTCCACCTGCGCGGTGTCAAAGTCGTTGCGCCGCTGCAGCTCGCTGAGCACGCCGGCCAGCAGGTTGACTGGCTTGACTTCATACAGGCTGCCGTCCTTCTTGCCTTTGCCGCGCGGTGTGCGGATGGCGTCATAAACAAATGCTTCAGTCATGGGGGCTCCAGTTGAGAAGTCGATTGACAAAATTGTCGGCCGCTCGGGGCGAGAATGCAGTATATTCTTTTTACAAAGCAGTTGCTTTGTGTAAATGCCAGAATTTTCAACTTTGCCAGCGCAGACATCATGATCCAAAGAACTATTTTCAGCCCCGACCACGAAGCCTTTCGTGACAGTTTCCGGCGTTTCATCGACAAGGAAATTGCGCCATATCACGCCGCCTGGGAGGAGCAGGGTTATGTCGATCGCGCGGTCTGGAACAAGGCCGGTGCCAACGGTTTTCTGTGCATGACGATGCCCGAAGAATATGGCGGTTCGGGCGCCGACAAGCTGTACTCGGTGGTCCAGATCGAAGAGATCAACCGCGCCGGTTTCACCGGCGTGGGCTTCGGGCTGCACAGCGAGATCGTGGCGCCCTACATCCTGCACTACGGCACCGAACAACAAAAAGCCAGCTACCTGCCCAGGCTCGCCAGCGGCGCGATGGTGGGCGCAATTGCGATGAGCGAGCCGGGCGCCGGCTCCGACCTGCAGGGCGTCAAAGCCAGCGCCATCAAGCAGGCCGATGGCAGCTATCTTCTTAACGGCAGCAAGACCTTCATCACCAATGGCTGGCATGCCGATCTGGTGATCGTGGTCGCCAAGACCAACCCGGCAGCCGGCGCCAAGGGCACCAGCTTGCTGCTGGTGGAGCGCGGCATGCCCGGCTTTTCGGTCGGGCAGCGGCTGAAGAAAGTGGGCATGAAGGCGCAGGACACGTCCGAACTGTTCTTTGACAACGTGCGCGTCCCGGCCGAGCAACTACTCGGCGGCGCGCTGCAGGAGAACCGCGGCTTCATCTGCCTGATGGAGCAGTTGCCGTGGGAACGCCTGCAAATTGCGATTGCCGGCGTGGCCGCCGCGCAGGCGGCGATCGGCTGGACGGTGGACTATGTGAAGCAGCGCAAGGTGTTTGGCCAGCCGGTAGCGGCGTTCCAGAACACGCGCTTCACACTGGCCGAGTTGCAGACCGAAGTGCAGATTGCGCAGGTGTTCCTTGACAAGTGCACCGAACTGCTGCTGACCGGCGCGCTCGACACCGACACCTCAAGCATGGCCAAGTACTGGTGCACCGATTTGCAGTGCAAGGTGATGGACGAGTGCGTGCAACTGTTCGGCGGCTACGGCTATATGTGGGAATACCCGATTGCCCGCGCCTATGCGGACGCGCGCCCGCAGCGCATCTATGGCGGCACCAACGAGATCATGAAAGAGGTGATCACGCGGGCCATGGGGCTGGGTGGAAAATAGTGTCTCATGCCAACACTTTTAAGCATCCAGACGGCGCTGGCGCGCCGCATCCAGATCGACGGTCGTTCCGTCTTGACGGGAATTCACAAACTGCCGGTGGCGGGCGCCGTGCCGGTGCTGCCGATGGGACTGGCCGGCGACGAGCAGGCGGACCTGTCGGTGCACGGCGGCCTTGACAAGGCGGTGTACGCGTATCCGGTAGAGCATTACCCGTTCTGGCAGGCCGAGCGGGCGCAGGCCGGCCTGGCCGTACCCGGCGCAGCGCTGCCGTTTGGCTCGGTGGGTGAGAACCTGACGCTGCAAGGGCTGCTGGAGGCCGAGGTGTGGGTTGGCGATCTACTGCAGTTCGCGCACTGCACCTTGCGCGTCACGCAGTCGCGCCAGCCCTGCTACAAATTCAACGCGGCAATGGGATTCAGTGCTGCCTCGCGCCGGATGGCGCAAAGTGGCTACTGCGGTTTCTACCTGGCGGTGGACCAGGCCGGCAGTATCAGCGCCGCAGAGAGTTTTGAATTGCTGCCCGGCCCCAGGCGGCTGTCGATCAGTGACTCGTTCAACGCCAAGATGTTCAAGCACCTGCGATGAGTGCTTCGATCTGGGCGTCCTTCTCCAACCACAACTGCTGCACCCACTTCTGGAACGCTTCGCGCACCGCCGGGTCGCTGGCGTAGTCGCCGTGCAGCAGGTGCTGCGGCACCGCAATCGAGCGCACGCGAACGATGACGCGCCTGAGCTTGCCCTGCAGGAACTGGCCGAATTGCAGCGCGCCATCGGGGTAAACGATGGTGACGTCCAGAATCGCCTGGAATTTGTCGCCCATTGCGTTGAGCGCCAGTGCCATGCCGCCGGCTTTGGGTTTGAGCAGATGCTTGTAGGGTGATTGTTGGCGCGCGTGCTTGGCTGCGGTAAAACGTGTACCCTCCATGAAGTTCATCACGCTGGTCGGAATCAGCGCGAACTTCTCGCAGGCTTTGCGCGTCGTGGCCTGGTCCCTGCCGCGCATCTCGGGGTGTTTCTTCAGGAACTCTTCGCTGTGGCGGCGCATGAATGGAAAGTCCAGTGCCCACCAGGCCAGTCCCATGACGGGGACCCAGATCAGTTGTTGTTTCAGAAAGAATTTGAGCAGTGGAATGCGCCGGTTGAACAGATGCTGCAGCACCAGAATGTCAACCCACGACTGGTGATTGCAGTTCACCAGATACCAGCTGCGATAGTCGAGGCCCTCGATGCCCTGCACATCCCAGGCGGTGCGCTGGGTCAGAGCCATCCAGGCGCTGTTGCCGGCAATCCAGCTCTCGGCGATATGCAACAGGATCGGGTCGATCAGGAGTCGCATGCGCTCCAGCGGGATGATCAGTTTCAACAGCGCAAACGCCAGCAGCAGTGGCACCCACAGCAACACATTGAGGAGCAGCAAGATGGAGGCAATCAGGCCCACCACGGGAGACGGAAAGAAATTAAGCATCGGTTTTCAGCGCGGCGTTGGCACGGGCTAACGATAACGCAAAAACGTACACTCACCACCTACCATTTTTGACATTTATGAACGCCCCGGTTGACGTCTCCTTTTTCCCGCGCGCCGCCAAGCCTTTGAGCAGTTACCGCAAGTACTGGGCGGCCCGCCTTGGCACGGCCAAGTTCCTGCCGATGAGCCGTGCCGAGATGGATCTGCTGGGCTGGGACAGTTGCGACATCATCCTGGTCACCGGCGACGCCTATGTCGATCACCCGAGTTTTGGCATGGCGGTGATCGGGCGCATGCTTGAAGCGCAGGGATTTCGGGTCGGCATCATTGCGCAGCCCGACTGGCACAGCGCCGAGCCGTTCAAGGTGCTGGGCAAGCCGAATCTGTTCTGGGGTGTGACGGCGGGCAACATGGACTCGATGATCAACCGCTACACGGCAGACCGCAAGATCCGCAGCGACGACGCCTACACGCCGGGCGATGTGGCGGGCAAGCGCCCGGACCGCGCGGCCATTGTCTATAGCCAGCGCTGCCGCGAAGCGTTCAAGGACGTGCCCATTGTGCTCGGCGGCATCGAGGGCTCACTGCGCCGCATTGCGCATTACGACTACTGGTCCGACAAGGTGCGGCGCTCCATCGTGGTCGATGCCAAATGCGATCTGCTGCTGTACGGCAACGCCGAGCGCGCGATTGTCGAGATTGCGCACCGTCTCGCGGCACGCGAGCCGGTCGAAAAAATAACCGATGTGCGTGGCACCGCCTTTGTGCGCCGCGCCGATGACGATAGCGCCAGCGACTGGTTCGAGATTGACAGTAGCAGCGTCGATGAGCCGGGCCGCGTCGAGTCGCACATCAACCCGTACCAGACCACGTCTGAGCAGGCTAGCGGGCAGGGCAGCAGCTGCGCCAGGGAAGACGGCAAAGCAGATGATGGCAAGGCAGATGACGGCAGCCGGCCCTTGAGCTTTGTGCCCACTGCGGCGCTGTATGGCAAGGGCAGCGTGAAAGTGCCGCCGCGCAATCGTTCAGTGATTCGCTTGCCCAGCTACGAGCAGGTCAAAAGCGACGCGGTGCTGTACGCGCACGCCAGCCGGGTGCTGCATCTGGAGACGAATCCCGGCAACGCGCGCGCGCTGGTGCAGGCGCATGGTGTGGGGACAACCGCGCGTGATGTCTGGATCAGCGCGCCGCCGATTCCTTTAAGCACGGCCGAAATGGACTTTGTGTTCGATCTGCCGTATGCACGCTCGCCGCACCCAAGCTATGCAGACGCTGCCGGCAGCCACGACGGCGCTACAAAAATCCCGGCCTGGGAGATGATCCGCTTCAGCGTCAACATCATGCGCGGCTGTTTCGGCGGCTGCACTTTTTGCTCGATTACCGAGCACGAGGGCCGCATCATCCAGAGCCGCTCGGAAGATTCGGTGATCCGGGAAATCGAAGACATCCGCGACAAGGTCAAGGGCTTTACCGGCACCATCTCCGACCTTGGCGGCCCGACCGCCAATATGTACCGGCTGGGTTGCCGCAGCCCGGCGATTGAGGCAGCGTGCCGCAAGCCCAGTTGCGTCTATCCGGGCATCTGCCAGAACCTGGGCACCGACCACCAGCCGCTGATCCATATGTACCGGCGCGGGCGCGCCCTCAAAGGCGTCAAGAAGATTTTGATCGGCTCCGGCTTGCGTTACGACCTGGCGGTGAAGAGCCCGGAGTATGTGAAGGAACTGGTGCAGCACCACGTTGGCGGTTACCTGAAAATTGCACCCGAGCACACCGAAGCCGGGCCGCTCGCCAAGATGATGAAGCCGGGCATTGGCGCGTACGACAAGTTCAAGGCCTTGTTCGATAAATTCAGCGCCGAGGTTGGCAAGAAGCAGTATCTGATTCCGTACTTCATCGCCGCGCATCCGGGCACCAGCGATGAAGACATGATGCATCTGGCGCAGTGGCTCAAGAAAAACGGTTTTCGCGCCGACCAGGTGCAGACCTTTTACCCGTCTCCCATGGCCACGGCGACTGCGATGTACCACAGCAACAGGAATCCGCTGCACAAGGTGAGCCGTGACAGCGAGACGGTGGACATCGTGCGTGGCGACAAGCGCCGGCGTTTGCACAAGGCGTTTTTGCGCTACCACGATCCGAACAACTGGCCGCTGCTGCGCGAAGCGCTCAAGGCGATGGGGCGCGCCGACCTGATCGGCAATGGCAAGCAGCACCTGATACCCAACTTCCAGCCGGAAACCGACGGCAACTACAGCAGTGCGCGGCGCAAGAACTCGACCGCTGGCAAACTGCTGACTCAGCACACCGGCTTGCCGCCACGCGCCCGCTAGGTCTGTTCGCGGCGCCGGGTCAGTTGGTCTGAGCGCGCTGCAACTTGACGTTGGCGCCGAGCCCGCCCGACTTCATGTTGCCCAGAGTGAACACGCCGCCCATGCTCAGGACGGCCTTGTCAACAATCGCCAGCCCGAGTCCGGCGCCATTGGCGGTGGTGCGGGCCGCTTCGCCACGGTAAAACGGTTTCGTCAGATTGGTCAGTTGTTCGGCCGAAACGCCGATCCCGTGATCGCGCACGCGCATCAGCACCCAGTTGTCGCGCGCCCTGGCCGAGATGTCGATCATGGCGATGCCGGAGTCCACCGACTTGCCGTAGCGGCCGGCGTTTTCCAGCAGGTTGGTGATGATGCGCCCCAGTTCGACTTCATCGGCCAGCACCAGCAAGCCGGGCTCCAGATCGACACTGATCTTGATTTCTGTGCGGTTGCGCAGGCTGAAAATGCAGCTGTCAATGACGTCCTGCAGCGCCACGATGTGCAGCCGGATATCGCCCGGGCGCGCGTAATCGAGGAACTTGCCGATGATGGCGTCGAGCTGCGCGATGTCCGTCACCATGTTGGCGCGGGCCTCGTTGTCGCTGACGCTGAGTTCTGTTTCCAGCCGCAAGCGCGCCAGCGGCGTGCGCAGGTCATGCGAGATGCCGGCCAGCATGACGGCGCGTTCCTGCTCGATCTTGGCCAGTCTCTGGGTCATGCGGTTAAAGCCGATATTGACGGCCCGGATCTCGCTGGTGGTCACCGTCTCGTCGAGCTTGCTGGCCTCAAAATCGCCGTCCCGAATGCGGCTGGTGGCAAACGACAGTTGTTTCAGCGGCCGGTTGATCAGGCGTGCAATCAGCGCCGCGCCGACCAGCGACAAGGTAGCGGCGCTGAGCAACCAGATGGTCCAGGTGCCGCTGGGCGTATGGTTAAAGCGCGTGCGGTCGATCAGCATCCAGTAGCGGTCGTCATCGATGGTGAAGCCAACCCACAGGCCTTCTTCGTGGTTAACGCTGTTGGCGACCACGGTGCCGGCGCCGAGCCTTACGCTGGTTTCAAGCGAGATGCGCCGGTTGAGTTCGTCGGTGTTGAAGGTCTCGAATGTGTCGCCCGGTTCACGTGGAATGATGTGCACGCTTTCCAGCTCGGCCATGGTCTTGATCAGCGACACGCGGTTGATGGCGTCGGCGTTGATCAGTGCGGCCCGGCTCAGGTTCACCAGCGACGTGATCTGCTGTGCGGTCTGGATCGCGCGCGGCTCGTATTCCAGGATGCGCAGTGTTTGCAGCCATGCCAGCACATTGCCGACCAGCAGCAGCGCGAGCAGAAAGAAGGTGCGCCAGAAGAGACTCAGGCCAAACAGCCGGTGCCTTCTTTCCGCCAGGTCGGGTCCGAGCGGAACCGGGCTGGTCAGATCGGGCGCGGGTTCTTGCATGTCTAGGCTGGACCGTCGGGTATGAAGACGTAGCCAACGCCCCACACGGTCTGGATGAAACGCGGCGAGGCCGGATCGGTTTCCAGCAGTTTGCGCAGGCGCGATACCTGAACGTCAAGACTTCGGTCAAATGGTTCGAATTCGCGGCCCCGCGCAAGTTGCGCCAGCTTCTCGCGCGACAGCGGTTGGCGCGGATGACGCACCAGGGTCTTGAGCATGGCGAATTCGCCGGTGGTCAGCGGCAACTCCTCCTGGTTGCGCAGCAACGTGCGCGAACCCAGGTCGAACACAAATGGCCCGAAGGTGACCACCTGCGTATCGCTGGCCGGGGAGCCGGGTGCTTCCTGTGTTGGCCGGCGGCGCAGCACGGCGTGCACTCGGGCCAGCAGTTCCCGCGGATTGAACGGCTTGCTCAGGTAGTCGTCGGCACCGACCTCAAGGCCGACGATGCGGTCCACGTCTTCGCCCTTGGCGGTCAACATGATGATCGGCGTGCGGTCGTTGGCTGCGCGCAGTCGCCGGCAGATCGACAAGCCATCTTCGCCCGGCATCATCAGGTCCAGCACGATCAGGTCAACCGCCTCGCGCAACAGGATGCGGGTCAGCGCCTTGCCGTCCTCGGCCTGGACCACGTCGAACCCTTCCTGCGTCAGGTAGCGGCGCAACAGGTCGCGAATTCGCAGATCATCGTCAACGATCAGTATCTTGTCATTACGGCTCGGAGTTTCACTCATAGGGGTGTCCACCAAATTTGTAACAACCGCTATTTTGACGGTTGCTGCCTGTATATTCCGGGGCGCAGTGCTTTTCTTGACATAGTGTTACAGATGTTGCGCCTGCGGGCCAACATGGCAGCGTCTGTGCTCGCTTGGCGCTGCCACTTTGGCGTTATCTTACCTGTATGAAGCTGTTGCGCTCAGTTGTCCTCGTTCCAATCGTCTTGTCGGGTGCCTGGCAAGCGCCGCTGTTCGCGCGTGAAATTGAGGGTGGCCCAAGTGCGCCCGAGCGGCGCCGCGCCGAGTTGCGGCAGGTGCTTAAAACAGTCACTGCGCGTGAGACACCGGGCAAGAAGCAAAGTGCCGATGGTACGGCGCCGACGCGGCACTTGTCAGCGCAGGAACTGGCCGACTTGCGCCAGCAACTCGGCCAGGCGGGGCGCGAACAACTCAAGCCAGTCAACCGCTGAGTGGCCAGCGCCGGCTCGCTCGCAGACTACTGGGCGACCCAGCCGCCATCCATATTCCAGGCCACGCCGCGCACATTGTTAGCGGCCGGCGAGCAGAAGAACACCGCCAGTGCACCGAGTTCGTCGGTCGTCGTGAATTGCATTGACGGCTCCTTCTCGCCGAGCATCAGTTTGATCGCCGCATCATTGGAGACGCCCAGCGCTGCCGCCTTGGCGTCGATCTGTTTTTGCACCAGCGGCGTCAGTACCCAGCCGGGGCAGATCGCGTTGCAGGTGACGCCGCTGCTGGCGTTTTCCAGCGCCGTCACTTTGGTCAGGCCGACGACGCCGTGCTTGGCACTGACGTAGGCTGACTTTTCAGCCGAGGCGACCAGCCCGTGCACCGACGCGACGTTGATGATGCGGCCCCAGCCGGCCGCCTGCATCGCCGGCAGCGCCAGCCGCGTCGCATGAAAGACGCTGCTCATATTGATGGCGATGATGGCGTCCCAGCGCTCGATGGGGAAGTTCTCGATCCGCGCCACGTGCTGGATGCCGGCGTTGTTAACCAGGATGTCAACCCTGCCAATCTGGGCGGCCGCGTAGCCCAACATGTCTTCAATCTCGGCCGGCTTGCTCATGTCGGCGCCGTGGTACGCCACCTGGACGCCGAGCGCCGCGATCTCGGCCTTGGGAGCGTCAACATCGCCAAAACCGTTGAGCACGATGTTCGCACCTTGCTGCGCCAGTGCCCTGGCGATGCCCAGGCCGATGCCGCTGGACCCGGTGACGAGCGCTGTTTTGCCTTTTTGCATGATGTTTCTCCGTGAATGGCCCGGGGCCGGCGCGATTGAATTAGGATAAGGTGATTGTTAATGATTTCAACATGTCTGAACCTACGCTGAATTACGTATTGTGTCCTGATCCGGATGGCGGCCATCGCATGGCCTATTGGCAATGGGGCGACCCGCTGGCGCCGCACGTGGTCGTTTGCGCGCACGGCCTGTCGCGCCAGGGGCGCGACTTTGCTGTGCTGGCACAAGCCTTGTGCGCGCGCACCGGCAACCAGATCCGGGTGGTCTGCCCGGACGTTGCCGGGCGCGGTCGCAGCGACTGGCTCAAGGACGCCACCGGCTACCAGATTCCGGCCTACGCCGCCGATATGGCGGCGCTGTTGGCGCAACTCAAGCCGGCGCAACTGGACTGGGTCGGCACCAGCATGGGAGGGCTGATCGGCATGGTGCTGTGTGGGCAGACTGAACTGGCCGCCGCGCCGGGCCGCCCCAAGCAAGGCACGGCCCCCTCGGGGCTGGAGCCTGCGGCTTCAAGCCTGCTTGAGCAGGCTTGGACAGGCGACAGAGGCGAAGCGTCTCGCGAGCCGCGGCCTGCAAGGCCTCGCGCAGCACACGAAGTGGCAAGCGTGGGGGCGATTTTACCGGTGCCGGTACGGCGTCTGGTGCTCAACGATGTCGGCCCCGCGATGCAGTGGCAGGCGTTGCAGCGCATTGGCGAGTATCTGGGCGACACCGGTCTGTTTGCATCCGAGCAGCAGGCCGCCGATGCCTTGTGGGCCACCTCCACCAGTTTCGGGCCACATACCGCAGAGCAGTGGTTGGCGTTTTCGCGCCCCATGCTCAAACCGGCCGGCGACGGTAGCGCCAACCTGACCCTGCACTACGACCCCGCCATTGCCGTGCCCTTTGCCGGCGTGACACAAGAGTCGGTGGCCCAGGGGGAGGCTGCCGTGTGGCAGTTGTATGACAACATCCAGGCCGAGACGCTGCTGCTGCGCGGCGCCGAGTCGGATCTGCTCTCGATTGAGACGGCGCAGGCCATGACGCTGCGCGGACCGAAGGCCCGGCTGTTCGAGTTTGCCGGGGTCGGTCATGCACATACCCTGATCGCCGACGACCAGGTTGCGGCGGTGCTGGATTTCTTGCTTGCATAGCAGGCAGCAACACCATGAACGAGTCGAGCACCGTAGGTCGGGTTAGCACCGTAGGTCGGGTTAGCCGCAGGCGTAACCCGACAATGCGAATGGACGCAGCGCGACCGGTTCGCGCCGCATCCAATGTCGGATTACGCTGCGCTAATCCGACCTACGCAAGATGTGCGGGCACACCCGTAGGTCGGGTTGGCCGCAGGCGTAACCCGACAATGCGAATGGACGCAGCGCGACAGGTTCGCGCCGCATCCAATGTCGGATTACGCTGCGCTAATCCGACCTACCTGTTAACCCTAAGCACAAAGATTCGCGCATGAAAAGAAGCGCAGCAGAGTCAACCGGCTTGGCTCCTCTGATTGAGGCGACCAGCAGCGGTCTGGCCGAGCAGTCCAACGCGCTGGCGCGCGCGCGCGCCTTTGCCGAGCCGCTACTGTCCGGCGAAACGCTCGATACCGGGGAAAACACTTTTGCCCACGCCGAAGCGGTGGCCGCGATTCTCAAGAGCATCGGAGGCTCCGAGGCGATGCAGGCGGCCAGCTATCTGGTGTACGCCTGCGACCACCTGAACAAGCCGCTGGAGGTGATTGGCAAGGCCTTTGGCGACAATTTTGCCGCGCTGGCGCTGGAGACCACCAAACTGGTTGCAGTGCAGCAACAGGCGCGTCAGGCGCAGGCGGCCAGCGCGCGCGCGGCGGTGGCGATCCCGATGGCGCAAAGCGCGGCCGCGCAAACTGAAAACGTGCGCAAGATGCTGCTGGCTTTTTCGCGCGACTTGCGCGTCGTGATGCTGCGCCTGGCCTCAAGGCTGCAAACCCTGCGTTTCTTTGCTGCCACCAAGCTGCCACTGCCGGTTGGGCTGGCGCGCGAGGCGCTCGAAGTATTTGCGCCGCTGGCGAACCGGCTTGGCATCTGGGAGGTCAAGTGGGAAATCGAAGACCTGTCGTTTCGTTTTCTCGATCCCGAGATCTATCGCCAGGTGGCGCGGCTGCTCGACGAAAAGCGTTCCGAGCGTGAAATCTATGTGGAGCGCTTGCGCGCCCGGCTGCAACTCGAGCTAAAGGCTCAGGGCATACAGGCGACGGTGCAGGGCCGACCCAAGCACATTTTCAGCATCGTCAAAAAAATGCGCGGCAAGGCGCTCGACTTTGAGCAGGTCTATGACATTCGCGCGCTGCGCATTGTGGTCGCCAACATTCCTGACTGCTACGGCGCATTGAGTTGGGTGCACAGCCAGAACACACCGATGACGAAGGAGTTTGACGACTATATTGCGAAACCGAAAATCAACGGCTATCAGTCGCTGCACACCGTGGTGCTTGATCAGCTCGGGCAGCCGATCGAAATCCAGATCCGCACGCAGGCCATGCATGATCACGCCGAACACGGCGTGGCGGCGCATTGGGCCTATAAGGAAGCCGGCGCCAAAGGCTACGGCGGCGTCACCGCCAGCGGCGCCTATGACGCCAAGATTGCGGTGCTGCGCCAACTACTGGCCTGGCAGCGCGATTTGACCGGCACGCCGGGCGAGGGCGCGTTTGAGGACAGGATCTATGTGCTGACGCCAGACGCCGCGATTGTCGAGCTGCCCCAGGGTGCGACAGCAGTGGATTTTGCCTACGCCGTGCACAGCAATCTGGGGCACCGTTGCCGTGGTGCACGCGTCGATGGCGTGATGGTGCCGCTGAATACGCCGCTCAAGAACGGGCAGACGGTGGAGGTCACGGTGGTCAAGGAGGGCGGGCCGTCGCGCGACTGGCTCAATGCCGAACTCGGTTATCTGGTGAGCCACCGGGCCCGCGCCAAGGTGCGCGCCTGGTTCAATGCGCTGGCGCTCAACGAGACGGTAGCCAAAGGGCGCGAAGCGGTCGAGAAACTGTTGCAACGCCTGGGCAAGACGGCAGTCAAGCTTGACGATCTGGCGACGCAGCTCGGCTTCAAGTCGGCCGATGACCTGTTCGAAGTGGTCGGCAAGGACGAGTTTTCGCTGCGCAATATCGAGACGCTGTTGCGCCCGCCCGAGCCGGCGCTGGCCGACGATGAGCATGTGCTGCTGAAGAAACCCAGAAAAGAGGGACCGGCCAAGGGCGGCGTGCTGGTGGTTGGCATCGATTCGCTGATGACGCAACTGGCCAAATGCTGCAAGCCGGCGCCGCCGGACGCCATCTGTGGTTTTGTCACGCGCGGCAAGGGGGTCAGCGTGCATCGAACCGATTGTTCCAATTTGCGTGAAATGGTGACAAAAAACGGTGAGCGCCTGATTGCTGTGGAATGGGGACAGGCCAAGGCGGCCGAGGCGGCGGTCTATCCGGTCGATGTCGCCGTACAGGCCACCGACCGGCAGGGCTTGCTGCGCGACATCTCGGAGGTTTTCACCAAGGAGAAAATGAACGTGATCGGCGTGCAGACCGTGTCGGTTAAAGGCGTTGCCTGGATGACGTTCACGGTGGAGGTGGCCGACTCGTTGCGCCTGACCAAGGTGCTGGGAATGGTGGCTGAATTGAACGGTGTTCGCTCAGCGCGACGAAGGTGACTGTCATGAACTCTCCCGCACCATCACAGACCTTTGTCTGGCACGACTACGAGACCTTTGGCACCCAGG
>JANNUE010000334.1:0-28613 GCA_031394895.1 Betaproteobacteria bacterium | reverse complement strand
GCAGGCCGGCGGCGGGCCAGAGCAGGGGTGCCGGGTCGCGCCTTGCTAGGCTAAAATTCGCCACGGTAACCATACAGGGGGTTTTCCAACCGGCGGTGCGGATGACTTGTCTTTTCGCCGCAGACCGGTGGAAACAATTAGTTGAAGATGACTGCATACGGATGGCGCGCGAACTGAAGATTACCCCTTGGTCCAGGTTCGGACTTATCGGCTTGCTTGTGGTTTCGGCGTTGCTCAATGCGGTCTTTGGCTGGGCGCTGTTGAGCGGTTCCCTGCGGTCTTCTCGGGACCTGCTTCACCCGGGTCTGACGCTTGTTGCAAGCAGCGCATTGTCGTCAGCTTATCGCTCGGGGCCGCAGACCAACCATTCAGCACTGTTGAAGAGGCTCAACAGCCGTTTCGGGCGGCTGCCTTCCGGGTCATTTTCGCTGTACTTTGAAACGCTCAATTCCGGCGGCTGGTTCGGCCTTCGAGAAGACGAAAAAATGTCCCCTGGAAGCCTTCGAAAGACGGCATTGATTGCTGCGACATTCAAACTCGCCGAGCGGGGCAAGCTCACATTTAATCGCCAGGTGAGGATTGAGACCCGCCATCTCGACCTTTCTCTGGGCTTAAGCCGGGCAGTTGGCCCCCTTGCTGCCAACGGAGCCGGGCAAGTATTGAGCGTCAAGCAACTTGTCGAGCACATTGCAAAGTACTCCGACAACACGGCGACCACGGCCTTGATCGAACTGGTTGGCTACGACGCGTATGCGGAAGCAATGTTCGCGATGGGCATGTCGTGGAAGACCTGGCGGGAAAATTTTGAGAACCATCAAATGAGCGATTACCCGGCGTCTGCCTATGAGTTTACGCAAGGCTTTCGGTCTCTATATTATTCCGGCTATCTGGCGCCGCAGGACTCGCAGGAAGTTCTCCGTCTATTGTCCGAATCCATCTTTCAGGATGGAATTCCGGCAGGAGCCACGGGTATCGCGGTGGCGCACAAGACCGGAGACTGGGCTGAAGGAGATTACCACCATGATTGCGGCATCGTGTATTTTCCAGGCAACCCATTTACCCTGTGCATCATGACAAGGGGGTTGGGTAACGTTGCAGCCCAACGGTTGATCGCGCAGATTTCAGAGGAAGTTGTTGACTACGTTCGCGAACTATCGGACGGAGTAGTTGCTCCGGCTCAGTGAGGTATTGGGCCGTATGGCGCACCCGCCGATTCCTGAACTGGCTCTGAACGCGCTCGTGGAGCTGCGCCAAATCTGCATTGCGCCGATCTTCCGGGTGGAACTGCCGGCTTCAGCTTTGCCGGCAGCTCAACGCAATCAAGCTTTGCCGCTCAGACCCTCAGACCAACAGTGCGGGGAAAGGCAAGCCCGGTAAACAGAAAAGCTACCCAGCGAGCGCCGACTTAACCGCGGCAGATACCTGTCCCATATCGGCCTTGCCCGCGAGTTGTGCCTTGACTGCGGCCATGACCTTGCCCATGTCACCGGGGCCGCTGGCGCCGAGTTGGGCCACGATGGCCTGCACCGCGGCGCTCACTTCGGCGGCGCTCAGGCGCTGTGGCAGGTAGGCTTCGAGCACTTTCACTTCAGCCGCTTCCTTGTCGGCCAGATCCATACGCTGGGCCTGGGTAAAGGCGGTGATCGAGTCTTTGCGCTGCTTGATCTGCTTGTCAACAATCGCCACCATGGCAATGTCGTCGAGTACCACACGCTCGTCCACTTCTTTCTGTTTGGCGGCGGCCAACAGCATCCGGATGGCGCCCAGACGGGCGCTGTCTTTGGCGCGCATGGCGGCCTTCATGTCTTCGGTGATCTGGTCTTTGAGTGACATAGGGAACTTCCTTGGAGTCTGAATCTGGAAACTGAGTCTGAAAGGAAAAAAGCCCGCCTGAGCGTCCTCGGCGAGCTTGTTTTCGTGGCCCTCAAAGCCGCAGTAGCGGCTCAGTACATCTTTTTCGGCAACTGCATCGCGCGGATGCGCTTGTAGTTGCGCTTGACGGCGGCAGCCTTCTTGCGCTTGCGCTCGGCGGTAGGTTTTTCGTAGAACTCGCGTGCGCGCAAGTCAGTCAAAAGACCCAGTTTTTCAATAGTGCGCTTGAAGCGGCGCAGCGCGACGTCAAACGGCTCGTTCTCTTTAACACGGATGGTTGTCATTAAATAATGTTGTCCAAATTGTGCAGACTTCAGCCAAGGGAAGATCGGGCCATTGGGCGAATATCGTGCGATGTTCCCCGCTTAAAAGTTGATCAGGCAGCGGGGGTTTGCCAGCAAAGCCATGGATTATAGCGGGCTTGTAGCCGAATTCAATGTTTGCCGGTTACTTTGCCCGCGCCGGCGCCGCCAAAGCCTGGGCACAGGCGAATGCGCTGGACCAGGCCCACTGGAAGTTGTAGCCACCCAACCAGCCGGTCACGTCCACCACTTCGCCAATGAAATACAGGCCGGGTTGTGTCGATTCCATCGTCTGTGACGACAAATCCCGGGTGTCCACGCCGCCAGCCGTGACCTCGGCCTTGCCATACCCCTCGGTGCCCGATGGCGTGAGTTCCCAGCGCGACAGACGATCAGCCAGCGCCGCCAGTGCCTTGTCGCTGGCCTGGTTCACAGGGCGCTGCCAAAGCTGTGTGGCGCTGCTGTCGGCGCCAACCCAGGTATCGGCCAGCCGTGACGGCACCAGGGCAGCCAGTTCGTTGGCGATCAGTTTGTGCGAACTGGTTTTGGCGCGTTGCAGCGCCTGCAGCACATCCATGTCGGGCGTCAGGTTGATCCGCACCGCAGCGCCGCTTTGCCAGTAACTCGATATTTGCAGCGCGGCCGGACCACTAAGGCCCCGGTGCGTGAAAAGGAGGTCTTCTGAAAAGCTGGTTCTTTCCTTCTTGACGCCGGTTTCAATGCAAACCGGCAGCGACAGTCCGGCCAGTTGTGCATACGGCGCCCAGTCTTTTGGGTCAAACGTCAGCGGCACTAGTGCCGGGCGCGGCTCGACGATGCGAAGAGCAAACTGGCGCGCTACCCGGTAGCCGAAATCACTGGCGCCGATTTTGGGAATCGACAGGCCACCGGTGGCGATGACGAGGGCGCCGGTTTGAACCGGTCCCCGGTCGGTGGCGATCTCATAACTCCCATCGCCTGATTCGTCCGACCCGGCAGGGGCATACCGGATGTTGTTGACCCGGCAGGGCTGCCAGCGCGTGACCTTGCCAGCGGCGCACTCGGCCAGCAGCATCTCGATGATGTCCTGGGACGAATGATCGCAAAACAGTTGTCCCTTGTGCTTTTCGTGAAACGCTATGCCATGGCGTTGCAACAGGTCGGTGAAGTGACGTGGCGTGTAACGCGAAAGCGCCGAGCGGCAAAAATTCGGGTTGCTGCCGGAAAAGTTGGCCGGCGACGTGTCGCGGTTGGTGAAATTGCAGCGTCCGCCGCCCGATATGCGGATCTTCTCGGCCACTTTTTCGCTGTGGTCGATCAACAGCACTTTGAGCCCGAGTTGCCCGGCCAGCGCGGCACAGAACAGGCCGGCGGCGCCGGCACCCAGCACGACGGCATCGAAGTCCTGCATTAAACGGGGGTGTTCGCGTTGTCAGCCGAGACAAAAAACGTTGAGTTTGTTGCCGTCGAGATCGCGGAAATAGCCGGCGTAAAACCCTTCTCCGCGCGGACCAACGGCGCCTTCGTCGGCGCCGCCCAGCGCGAGCGCCTTCTTGTGCACACGGTCCACTTTTTCGCGCGAGTCGACGACTAGGCCGATCATGACGCCGTTGCCAACGGTGGCGGGCTTGCCGTCAAACGGTTTCATCAGCGCCAGGCTGGGCTTGTCTTGCGCGACGCCCCAGCCGATGCCGCGGTCGAATTCCCACAGGCGCTTGGCGCCGATCTCGGCCAGCAGAGCGTCAAAAAAAGCTGCCGCGCGCGGCAGGTCATTGGTTCCAAGGGTTGCGTAGCCAATCATGCGGTTCTCCTGAAAGTATCGAGCGTGCCAAGTGTAGGCTCCATCTCCAGCGCCAGCAGGCCTTGAAGCACATCGCCGACCACGATCACGCTGGGGCTGCCCAGGTGTTCCCGCTCGATGGTGTGCTGCAGCCTGTTCAAAGTGCAGGTCGCGTGGCGTTGCGATGGCAGGCTGGCATTTTGGATGATGGCCACCGGTGTGGATCCGTCCAGCCCGTGCAGCAGTTCCCGCTGAATCTGCGCGGCGCCACGAACTCCCATGTAGATAACCAGGGTAAGTTTGGCCTGGTGGGCGGTACTGGCCAGTGCGCGCCAGTCGGTGCCGCTGTCGCCTGCTTTGGCGTGGCCGGTAATGAACACCACGCCGTGCGCATGTTCGCGGTGCGTCAGCGGAACGCCCAGGGATGTGACTGCCGCCAGACCGGCGGTGATGCCGTTGACCACCGCGACGTCAATTCCAGCCGCGCGCAGGTGCGCCACTTCCTCACCGCCGCGGCCAAACACAAACGGGTCGCCACCCTTGAGGCGCACCACCGTTTCGCCTTCGCGCACGGCCAACAGCGTGAGTTTTTCTATGAAGGCCTGCGGCGTGGATTTGCAGCCACCGCGCTTGCCGACGTGGACCACGCGCGCGCCCGGCGAGGCGAGCGCCACAATGGCGTCGCTGACCAGGTCATCGACCAGCAAGACGGTGGCCGCCTGGATCGCCTTGAGCGCGCGCAGGGTGAGCAGCTCGGGGTCGCCGGGCCCAGCGCCAACCAGGGTACAGGTACCCGGGACGGACATGGATACGGGTTGATGTTTCATGCGGAGGTCCTCATCTGCTGGCACAGACGCACAATGTGTGCCACCTGCAACGCAATCGGCACCGGCACCGGTTGCTGGCCGTTGAGCACCGCTTGAGTCCAATGCGCCGTGCTGTGCGCGTCGCTCGCCGGCAGGTCCGGCACGCTGGCCAGGGGGCCGTCCTGCTGTGCCTGAACGCGACTGCTCTGGCCATTAACAAACGCGTCCATTGCCGGCGTGCGGCGCGGGTCGGCGACCGGTTCACCCTCGGTGCCGCGCAACAACAAGGCACACGACTGCATCAATTGCAGCGTGGCGGTCATCGACTGGGCATATTCCGGATGGGTGTAGCTGCTCACCAACGCGGCAGGAGCGTCGCACGGGTTCATCAGTTTGACCAGACTGTGCGCCGGGTTGCGCAGACCCACCACGCGGCGCACCTCCAGCAGCCGCGCCAGACCCGGGCAGAGCAGGGCGGTCGGCACTAACTGCACTGTTCCCTGGGTCACTTGCGTGAGCGCTGTCTGGGCGGAAATCCCCAGTGCCGAGAACACCTCCTGCGCGCCAACACGAGTCGATTCGGTGCTCATGGCGTGCACCACGACCGGCAACCCTTCGCGTGCCAGCAGCAAGGCCAACAGCGGCGTCAGCACCGGCAGCTTGCGCGCGCCGTTGTAACTTGGCAGCACCACTGCGGTGCGCCCTGCTGTCGGTAGCGTGTGCAACCTGGCGTAGGTGGCATCGAGGAAGCCAGCCATTTCCTGCGGCGTTTCGCCCTTGATGCGCATAGCCAGGCAGAACGCGCCAATTTCCAGATCGGTGACGCTGTGGTCCAGAACCTGCCCAAAGAGGTCCGTCGCCTGCTCGCGCGACAAATCGCGGGCGCCGTCTTTGCCGCGTCCAATTTCCTTGATGTACTTTCCGATACCCATAGTACGATTGTCCATGAACAGTTATGACTTTGGGCAATGAGCTTATGGCCGCTGCGGGTGCACCAGGCTTGTGTGCTGCAACGCGACCCGCGCCGATCGGCTCGGACTATTATGGCGGTCCAACAGCGTGGATCAACAAGCTGGCCCGGGTACCGGGAGCATGAGTAACAGATATGACTTTAATTGCAATATTGATGGGTACGCTGGCAGCAGGCTTATGCAGCGTGTGGCTGGCCGCGCTATTGAGCTTTGGCGTGTTGTCGCGCTATACCCAACACCTGCTCAGCCTGGCGGCCGGGGCCTTGCTGGCTACCGCGTTTATGCACTTGCTGCCGGAAGCGTTCGAGAGCCGGGCCAGTGTGCATGATCTATTCCTGACGCTGCTGGTCGGCCTGGTTTTCTTCTTTTTGCTTGACAAGGCCGAGCTGTGGCATCACGGGCACGAGCACCATCATGAGCACATTGAGCATGCCGATACGCATCCACAACCGGAGTCCAAAGCTGGCGCCTGGGCCGTGCTGGCCGGCGACAGCGTGCACTGTTTTGGCGACGGTGTGCTGATCGCGTCGGCCTTCATGGCCGACCTACGGCTCGGGGTGGTCGCTTCGCTGGCGGTGCTTGCGCATGAGGTGCCGCACCACATGGGCGACTTGATTGTGCTGCGCGCGCAACACAGCAACCGGCAAGTAGCGTTGCTCAAGGTTTCCCTGGCCGGCACCGTAACCGCACTGGGTGGGCTGCTCGGTTTTTGGCTGGTGGAGCAATTGCGCGACTATCTGCCTTATTTCCTGGTGGTTGCCAGCAGCAGCTTTGTCTATGTGGCTTTGGCCGATCTGATTCCACAATTGCAGACGCGCCTGACGGCACGGGAAACGTTGGTGCAAATTACCTGGCTGGCGGCCGGCATTGCGCTGGTGACCCTGGTCAGCAGCATGGCGCACGCACCATGACCGGCATGGCGGCGCGCTGAGATTCAGGACTGCGCGACCGCTCGCGAGGAGTCGCTACACCACTCGCTCCAGCTGCCGGCATACAGGGCCGCACGGCCCAAACCGGCCAGTTCCATTGCAATGATGTTGGGCACCGCGCTAACGCCACTGCCGCAGTGATGCACCACGCTGGCCGGGTCGCGACCGGCCAGCAGTGCATCGAACTCGGCGCGCAGTTGTTCGGCTGGTTTGAACTTGCCGTCACTGTTGAAGTTCAGACTGAAAGGTCGATTCAAAGCCCCGGGTATGTGCCCGGCCACCGGATCCAGCGGTTCAACCTCGCCCCTGAAACGCGGCTCGCCGCGCGCATCAATCAGGTTTTGCGTGGGTCGCCCCAATTGCCGCTCGACGCTGTCAGTGGTGACCAGCACGGCTCTGGGAGTGGTCACCGTGTAGCGCCCGCTCACGGCTGGCGTCAGCTTGCTGGCTTCGGTGCCGGCTTGCACTTCGCCGCCACCGGCCTGCCAAGCCTGCAGGCCACCGTCAAGAACCGCCACCGCTTCATGACCGACCCATTTCAGCATCCACCACAGGCGACCACTGTAGGTATTGCCCTGGCGGTCGTACACCACGGCTTGCATGTCGTTGCCAAGGCCGACGCTGCCAAGCCAGCGGGCAAAGGCTTCGCGCGACGGCAACGGATGGCGACCACCGGATTGCGCATCAGTTGCCGTTTTGCCGGCGCTGAGGTGGCGTTCCAGATCGGCCCGCACGGCACCTGGGATGTGCGACTGCTCGTATTGCTGATCGCCGGCAGCGCTCTGCATCAGTTCGAAGCTGCAGTCAAACACCATGTGCGGCTGGGCGCTGTTGCGCAGTGCCTGAAGTTGTGGGACGTCGATCAGTGTCGTGTACATAACGCTTGCTTCCTTTGAACGGATTGGTTACTGCGGTTTCAGTGTTCTTCGGCCGGCGCGTCCGGCATGGCGCGGTTGCGCAGCACGGTGGCGACCAGGCCGCTGATCACGATAACACCCATGCCGGCCCAACTGATCAGCGCAATCTGGTCGCCAAACAGCGCCAGACTGTAGAACGCCGCAAACACAATGCCGGAATACTGCAGATTGGCCACCAGCAAGGTCGCGCCACGGCTGTAGGCGCGCGTCATGCACCACTGACCCAGGGAAGCCAGAACACCGATGGGCACGATCCAGCTCGCTGCTTGCCAGCTTACCGCAGACCAGGGCGTCAGTCCGGTCACTGCAACGCCGGCGCCCCCCACGATGGCAGAACCCAGCGAGAAATAGAACACCGTGCGGCCTTCGGGCTCACCGGCTTTGCCCAGCGCCGTGACCTGCATATAAGCCAGCGCCGCGCCAAGGCCGGACAGCAGGCCGATCAGGCCGGCAAACAACTGGTTCTGGTCCAGCGTCGGGCGCAGCATCATCACGACACCGGCAAAACCGGCCAGCACGGTCGCCATCAGCGGGCCCTGACGCTGCGCGCGACCGTAGATCACGGCACCACCTACAAGAAAGGCGGCAATCCAGACGCCGCTCATGTAGTTAAGCGTCATCGCAGTCGCCAGCGGCAGATGGGCAATCGCGTAGAACCAGGATGTCAGCGACAGCACGCCAATGACGGCGCGCCAGGCGTGCATCATCGGCACCGGCGTGCGCAGTGGCGTGGCCCGTGCATGCAACACCAGGCCCATGAAGATCACGCTCACCAGGCTGCGGTAGAACACCAGTTCAAAGGTATTGAAGCTGGCCGAGGCAAACTTGACGCCCACGCCCATGGTGGCGAAGAAGAACGCGGCCAGCACCATCCACAAGGCTTGCATTGCGCTCAGAGCCCGAGCTGGCGGCGGTACCAGGCGTGAAAGTGCTGCATGCCATCTTCCATCGGACTTTGATAAGGGCCTACTTCGTTGTCACCGCGCTCCAGCAGCGCACGCCGGCCGGCGTCCATTCGCTCGCCGATTTCGTCGTCTTCCAGGCAGGTCTCCATGTAAGCGGCTTGCTGGGCCTGCACAAATTCGCGCTCAAACGCCTGAATTTCTTCCGGGTAGTAGAACTCGACCATGTTCATGGTCTTGTTCACGCCCATCGGGTGTAGCGTCGAGACCGTCAGCACATGCGGATACCACTCCAGCATGATGTGCGGGTAGTAGGTGAGCCAGATGGCGCCGTATTTCGGTGCCGCGCCCTGGCGGTAGGCGCGCAGCGCTTCTTGCCAGCGCGCATAGACGGGACTGCCGGGCACATGGCCTGGGCCTGCCAGTCCGACAGTTTGCACCGAGTAGTTCTCCTTGAACTCCCAGCGCAATTCCTCGCAGCTGACAAAACCGCCAAGCCCCGGATGAAACGGGCCGACGTGATAGTCCTCCAGATAGACTTCGATGAAGGTCTTCCAGTTGTAATTGCACTCGTGCATTTCGACCTTGTCGAGCACAAAGCCGCTGAAGTCCAGATCGGCGCGCGGCCCCAGGCCGGCCAAATCGGTGTCGATGTTGCGGCCGTTGTCCTCGAACAGCAAGCCGTTCCAATCGCGCAGCGGGTAGTTGTTCAGGTTAAGGCACGGGTCGTGCGCAAAGTGCGGCGCACCGAGCAGCGTCCCGGCTGGTTGCGCTCCGCTGCCGCTGTAGGTCCAGCGATGCAGCGGACACACCAGATTGCCGGCCGCCGCGCCCGGCTGCGTGGTGGCCAGCGATCCGCGACCCTGCAAAATGATCGCCTGGCGGTGGCGGCAGACGTTGGAGATGAGTTCCACGCCACGCTCGGTGCGCAACAGGGCGCGGCCCTGGCCTTCCTGTGCCAGCGTGGAGTAATCGCCAACGGCGGGCACGCTCAGCGAATGCCCGACATAGCGCGGCCCGCGCCGGAAAATCTGTTCCATTTCGCGCTGGTACAGGGCTTCGTCAAAATAGCTGGAAACCGGTAGTTGACTGGTGGCCTGCTGTAGCTGAAGACTTAAATCAGACATTGGTGAACTGACTCCCCACAGGGAGGTGCGCCCATGCGCGACAAGGACGAAATCGGGGGGCGATTTCAAGAGTTTTCATTGTAGCCGCCGCTCCCGACTATCTGTGCACGCAGGCAGTGACAGGCGGCGACGGAGTGTGGTCATCGTTGGCGCTTTTTGTCTTGGCAGCGCCCGAAGCGCCTAAAATCACCTTTTAGACCCACGAAACCAGTCGATAAATGACTTCTGTCCCTACCGCCGGATTGGCACTACCCGCCAATTACGAAAGCGCGTTGCAAGAGCTTGAGCAGTTGGTAGCCCGGCTGGAGTCGGGCGAACTGCCATTGGAGCAATTGCTGACGCAGTACCAGCGCGGCGCTGAATTGCTCAAGTTTTGCCGTGACCGGCTGCAAGCCGTTGAAAACCAGATCAAGGTACTTGACCAGGGCGCGCTCAAAGCATGGACAGCGGGTTGAAGGTCGCGACCAGTTTTGATCTGACCGGCTGGATGGCGCACCATCTGGACGACATCGAGCAGGCGCTTGTGCGCTGGGTCAGCGCCGACGCCACAGGAGGCGCAGATCATGGTGCGCCGGTCGCGTTGATTGACGCCATGCGGTACGCCGTACTCGATGGCGGCAAGCGGCTGCGCCCGTTGTTGGTCATGGCCGGCTGGGAAGCAACGGCGCACGGGCAAGCGACCAGTTTCGAAGCAGCGTTGCGGGCGGCCTGCGCGGTGGAACTGATCCATGCCTATTCATTGGTGCACGACGACATGCCTTGTATGGACAATGATGTGCTGCGCCGGGGCAAAGCAACGGTGCACGTCAAATTTGGTGAAGCCAGCGCGTTGCTGGCCGGAGACGCATTGCAGGCGCTGGCGTTCGAGTTGTTGACGCCCGCCACAGGCATGTCGGCGCAGCAACAGGCTGGCCTGTGCCGTTTGCTGGCGCGCGCCGCAGGCTGTGTCGGCATGGCCGGCGGGCAGGCGATTGACCTCGCCAGCGTCGGCGTCAAGCTCAGTGAACACGAGTTGCGGGAAATGCACCGGCTCAAGACTGGCGCGTTGCTGCAGGCCAGCGTGATGATGGGTGCCTCATTGAACGGCTTGTCGGCGGCGGCGCAATCCGCGCTGATGCGTTATGGTGACGCGATCGGTCTGGCGTTTCAGGTAGTTGACGACATTCTGGACGTTACCGCAGACGCCGCCACGCTGGGCAAGACCGTCGGCAAAGATGCCAGCGACGACAAACCAACCTATGTCTCGGTGCTGGGTTTGCAGCGCTCCACCGAGTATGCCCAGACCCTGCTGGAGCAGGCACTCAATGCCCTGGAGCACAGCGGTTTGCCCGATACGCGCGCGTTGCAGGGCCTTGCCAACATGGTAGTCAAGCGCAGCAGTTAGAAAGTTTGGACCCAAAGTCAGCAACCAGAAGGGAAACAGCCGGCCGGCTTTGCTTCTCGCCGCCGACTGCCACAAAATACAGCCTATGTTAAAAATTTCGCACCCCTTGCTGGGCTCCATCAACGACCCGTCCGAACTGCGCCGGTTGTCGCGTGTACAGCTCAATGGGTTGGCAGACGAATTGCGCGCCTATGTGCTCGCCAGCGTATCGAAGACCGGTGGTCACCTTAGCTCCAACCTGGGTACGGTGGAACTGACGGTGGCGTTGCACTATGTGTTCAACACGCCGCATGACCGCATCGTGTGGGATGTTGGCCATCAGACCTATCCGCACAAGATATTGACGGGCAGGCGCGAGCGCATGGCCTCGTTGCGCCAATTGGGCGGTTTGAGCGGTTTTCCGCAACGTGGCGAAAGCGAGCACGACGCTTTTGGCACGGCGCATTCGAGCACCTCGATATCGGCCGCACTGGGCATGGCACTGGCCTCCAAAATCAAGGGTGAGGAGCGTTTCTGCATTGCGGTCATTGGCGACGGCGCAATGACCGCCGGCATGGCGTTTGAAGCGCTCAACAACGCCGGCGTGGCCGACTGCAACCTGCTCGTCATACTCAACGACAACGACATGAGCATCAGTCCCCCGGTCGGCGCGTTGAATCGCCACCTGGCGAAACTGCTCAGCGGCCAGTTCTATGCGGCGGCAAAGAACGCCGGCAAAACGGTGCTCAAAGGCGCACCGCCGCTGTTTGAGCTGGCCAAGCGCCTGGAAGAGCACGCCAAGGGTATGGTGGTGCCGGCCACGCTGTTTGAAAAATTTGGTTTCAACTACATCGGCCCGATCGACGGGCACGACCTTGACTCGCTGATTCCAACGCTGGAAAACATCAAACATCTCAAGGGCCCGCAGTTTCTGCACGTCGTCACGAAGAAAGGGCAGGGCTACAAGCTGGCCGAAGCCGATCCGGTGGCATATCACGGCCCCGGCAAATTTGATCCGGCCATCGGGCTTCAAACTTCGACCGCGCCGTCCAAACAGACCTTTACTCAAGTGTTTGGTCAATGGCTGTGCGATATGGCGGCCCATGATCCGCGCCTGGTTGCGATCACCCCGGCGATGCGCGAAGGCTCGGGCATGGTCGAATTCGAGAAGCTCTACCCGAAGCGCTATTTCGACGTCGGCATTGCAGAGCAACACGCGGTGACTTTTGCCGCCGGGCTGGCCTGCGAGGGCCTCAAGCCGGTGGTGGCCATTTACTCGACGTTCCTGCAGCGCGCCTATGACCAGTTGATTCACGACGTTGCGATTCAAAACCTGCCGGTGGTGTTTGCGCTGGACCGTTCCGGCCTGGTCGGCGCCGACGGTGCGACCCATGCCGGTGCCTATGACATCGCCTATCTTCGTTGCATTCCCAATATCAGTGTGGCCTGTCCGGCCGACGAAAACGAGTGCCGGCAATTGCTGTCGAGTGCGTTTGCGCAGGACCACCCGGTGGCGGTGCGTTATCCGCGTGGCGCCGGTGTCGGGGCCGCCGCGCAGAGCACGCTGGAGGCGCTGCCCTTTGGCCGTGCGCAAGTTCGGCGTCAAGGCAAAGGGGTGGCGATTCTGGTCTTCGGCACGCTGCTCTATCCGGCACTGGAAGCAGCCCGTGCGCTCAATGCCACGGTGGTCAACATGCGCTGGGCCAAGCCGCTGGACATCGAGTTGCTGCACAAGGTTGCGGCCGAGCACGAGGCCCTGGTGACGCTGGAAGAAGGGGCCATCATGGGTGGCGCCGGTAGCGCCGTCAGCGAGGCGCTACAGGCGGCCGGAATGCTCAAGCCACTGCTGCAACTGGGCTTGCCCGATGAGTTCATCGAGCATGGCGATCCAGCCAAATTGCTGGCGTTGCAAGGCCTGGATGCGCCGGGTATTGAAGCCGCAGTGGCCAGGCGCTTTTCTGCCTTGCTCAAGCCCGACTACGTAGCGCTCAAAGTGGTGGCCTGAACCGCTTGGCGGTTGACTTCAATTTGCGCCAACTTGCGCGGTTCAACAACAATGGCGCCATCGGGAGAAATTGCTTTGAGTGAGATTGTTGTCTGGTTGCTTTTGGCGCTCGCTGTTTTGAACGGCTTGGGGCTGCTGTGGCTCGTCGGGCGTCGTCCGGACAGCGACCGCGTGGTGGCAGCAGTCCTGGGCAGCAACGAGCAACTCGAGCGCGAACTGCGCCGCGAAATCGCGGATTCGGCGCGCGCCGCGCGGCAGGAACTGGCGCAGAACCTGGCCACCTTCGGCCAATCGCTGATGCAACAGGGAGCCGAAGCGACGCGCACGCAAAACACCCAGATCGATGCCTTTGGCCAGCAACTGGCGCTGCTGCAAAAAACGTTGTCGGATACTTTGACGCTTCAATTGCAGGCGCTCAGCGAATCGAACGCGCGCCGCCTGGCCGAGGTGCGCCAGACGCTGGAGGCGCAGCTGGCGCAACTGCAGACCAGTAACGCGGCCAAGCTCGACGAGATGCGCGCAACCGTGGATGAAAAACTGCAAACCACGTTGCAGACGCGCCTGGGGGAGAGCTTCAAACAGGTGGCGGACCGGCTTGAGCAGGTGCATAAAGGTTTGGGTGAGATGCAGACGCTGGCGCAGGGCGTTGGTGACCTCAAACACCTGCTGACCAACGTCAAAACCAGAGGCATATTCGGCGAAGCGCAGTTGGCGTCTCTGCTGGAGCAGGTGCTCGTGGCCGACCAGTATGCGGCCCAGGTGGCAACGCGCCCGGGCAGCAAGAACGTTGTTGACTTCGCCATCAAGCTGCCTGGCAAGTCGGTCGATGGTGAGCCGCTGTGGCTGCCGATTGATGCCAAGTTTCCGAACGAAGATTACGAACGGCTGCTGGAGGCGCAGGGTCGCGCCGACGTTGCGGCGGCAGAGGCGGCCGGCAAGGCGCTGGAACTGCGTATCCGGCTGGAAGCCAGATCGATCGCCGACAAATATGTGGAGCCGCCGTACACCACCGACTTTGCCATTCTGTTCTTGCCGACCGAAGGTCTGTATGCCGAAGTGTTGCGTCGCCCGGGACTTATGCAGGCGCTGCAGCGCGAGCACCGCATCACACTGGCTGGCCCGACCACGCTGCTGGCCATGCTCAGTTCGCTGCAAATGGGCTTTCGCACACTGGCACTTGAGCAACGATCGAGCGAGGTCTGGCAAGTGCTGGGCGCCGTCAAAACCGAGTTTGGCAAGTTTGGCGACGTGCTGGCCAAAGTCAAGGCACAGACCGAGACCGTGCTCAAGACCATCGACAGCGCCGAAACGCGCAGCCGCGCGATGGGTCGCGCGCTGAAAAAAGTCGAGGCGCTGCCCGACGCGCAAGTGCCGGCACTGATTTCGCAGGACGCAGACTTCGACAGTGACCCGCAAGCCGACCGGCTCTGAGCTGTCAGCGTGCGAACTGCTGCATCTCGCCGGAAAGCACAACGCGCGTTTGTCCGGCATGGCTTGGCATCGCGTCAATCAATGCCTGCGCCACCTGCTCTGCCTTGATGGGGCGGTAATTGGCAGGGATCATGGCTTTCACCAGGCTCATCGCCAGCAGTCCAACTTTTTCGCCCGTGCGCTCTGGCTGGGCCAGTGCCTTGCGGTCGCCTGCCAGCAACGACGGTCTTGCGATGATCAGCGTCGCAAAACCCAGTTGTCGCAGGGCGTCTTCCATTTCGCCCTTGACGCGGTTGTAGAACACCTTGGATCTGACGCTGGCGCCCAGCGCGCTGACGACGCCGAGCCTGCTGGCACCGACCGCCTTGGCGGCCCTGGCCACCGCCAACACCGCGTCGAAATCGACGGCACGAAATGCCTGCTGGCTGCCAGCCACTTTGATCGTGGTGCCCAGCGCAATGAACACATCGTCAACACGGAGACCGCCAGGCAGCGTCAGTGGCGCATTGAAATCCACCACATGATTGATGAGCTTCGGATGTGTCAGCGCAAACGCGCGCCGGCTCACACAGTGAACCGCCGAATACTGCTTATCGGTTAAAAGAGCCGCGAGGACCGCCCGGCCCACGAGGCCCGTTGCTCCCGCCACCAAAGCCACCCGCTGCGCCGCCGGAGCGTCCACCTGATCCCGCATAGGAACCTCCATTGCGGTTTGCACCGCCATAACCGCCACCGCCACGGCGCGCGCCGCGCTCCGCCATCATATCGACACTGGTGCGCATCGGATCGGGCTGGCTCGGGGCATTCCTGGACGGCGCCGGGGCGTTGCCACCGCCGTAACCACCGCGGCCTTGTGCCGGACGTTGGGTCTGGCCTCTGGCACCCTGATCGCCCAACGGATTGGGGCTGCGTGGTGCACTGCGTTGTCCGCTGCCATTGCCCCCGCCATTGCCGCTGCGTGCACCGCCTGCGCTGCCGCCCCGGCCACCGGTCGCACCTTTGTTTTCGCGCACGCGCTGCATCATCTCGGTGCGTGCCGTTCTGGCCGCAGCCTGCATGACGTCGCGACTCGGCGGTTTGCCGGCGCCGCCCCAGATGGTCTGGCGGCCCATCGCGATGGGCTCGGCTTTCTCTCCGGGCTCGGGCATAAAGCCTTCGACAACCTGCACCGGAATATCCTGTTTGGTGAAGCGCTCGATCGCCTGCATGAAGCCTTCTTCGTCCAGGCACACCAGATTGACGGCGGTACCGTCGGCGCCGGCGCGGCCGGTGCGGCCAATGCGGTGCACATAGTCTTCGCTGACGTTCGGTATGTCGTAGTTCACGACGTGCGGCAGGTCATCGATGTCGATGCCACGTGCCGCAATGTCGGTCGCCACCAAAGCACGGATGTCTCCGCTCTTGAAGCCGCCAAGCGCCTGGGTGCGCGCTGCCTGGCTCTTGTTGCCGTGCATGGCCAGCGCCTGGATGCCGTTCTTGGTCAAATATTCGGCAACGTTGTTGGCGCCGAACTTGGTGCGCGTGAACACCAGCACCTGGCTCCAGTTGTGTTGCCCAATGATGTGCGCCAGCAGCGCTTTCTTCTTGCCGCGACCGACCGGGTGAATGATCTGCGTGATGCGCTGAACCGTCGTGTTGCCCGGCGTCACCTGAATGCTTTGCGGGTTCTTCAGCAGCGTGGCGGCGAGTTCCCGGATCTCATCGCTGAACGTGGCCGAGAACAGCAGGCTCTGCTTTTGTTTCGGCACCACCGCCAGCACTTTTTTCACGTCATGGATGAAGCCCATGTCGAGCATGCGGTCGGCTTCGTCGAGCACCAGTATCTGCACCTGACCGAGGTCGAGCTCGCCTTGCTGCAGCAAATCAAGCAGACGGCCCGGCGTCGCCACCAGAATGTCCACACCTTTCTTGACGCGGCTGATTTGCGGGTTCATGCCGACGCCGCCAAATACCGTGGTCGATGTCAGTTCCACGTATTTGCCGTAGGTTTGCACCGCTTCTTCGACCTGCGCCGCGAGTTCGCGCGTCGGTGTCAACACCAGTGCGCGAATGCCGACTCCGCCGAATTTGTTGCGTGGCGCTTCGCTCAGGCCGAGCTTGTGCAGCATCGGCAGCACAAAGGCTGCTGTCTTGCCGGTGCCGGTCTGCGCGCCGCCCAGCAGGTCGTGCCCATTTAGCACGGCCGGAATTGCCTGCGCCTGAATGGCAGTAGGGGTCTCATAGCCCTGCTCAAGCACAGCTTTGACAATGGCCGGAGCCAGATTTAGTTCTTCAAATTTCATAGTTTGGCGCCAATCCTGGGCGCTATGGCATCGGCCTGTCTCGGTGTTGGAAACACCAAATCAGTCAAAGGCAGATGGGATACAAAGGTGGAACAGAAGTGCTAGACACTGTTCCCAGCAAGGTGCTGGTATTGCGGGCAACTGAAGCTCCACAACAGGCGCTATTGTCGCACGTTCTGCCGTGCAGTGTTGCGGCCAGCCAAAGTCAAACAAAGGGCCGACCGGGTGAAGCACCGATAATGTCAGGTTTACATCCCGCAAAACCTCGCAAGACCCATGGCTCAATACGTATTTTCCATGAATCGCCTCGGCAAGATTGTGCCGCCAAAGCGCTTCATTCTCAAAGACATCTCTCTGAGTTTCTTCCCCGGCGCCAAGATCGGCGTGCTCGGCACCAACGGCTCCGGCAAATCGACGTTGCTCAAGATCATGGCCGGTGTTGACAAGGAGTTCGAAGGCGAGGCGGCACCGATGGCCGGCCTGAATATTGGCTACCTGCCGCAGGAACCGAAACTCGACCCGGATCAAACGGTGCGCGAAAGCGTCGAAGCCGGGATGGGCGATCTTCTCAAAGCGAAAGCGCGGCTGGAAGAAATCTATACCGCGTACGGCGAGGAAGACGCGGACTTCGACGCGCTGGCCGAGGAGCAGGCCAAGATGGAGGCCATCATTGGCAGCGCCGGTGCCGACTCCGAGCACCAGCTTGAAATTGCTGCCGATGCGCTGCGCCTGCCGCCGTGGGAGGC
This sequence comes from Betaproteobacteria bacterium, assembly GCA_031394895.1. Lineage (GTDB taxonomy): Bacteria > Pseudomonadota > Gammaproteobacteria > Burkholderiales > Burkholderiaceae_C > Rhodoferax. Next base: position 11,201 of record JANNUE010000334.1, on the reverse strand, counting down.
CAGGGTCGGCCTGTTGTCGGGTGGCGAGAAGCGCCGCGTTGCGCTATGCCGCCTGCTACTGTCCAAACCCGACATGTTGCTGCTCGACGAGCCAACCAACCACCTGGACGCTGAATCGGTGGACTGGCTGGAGCAGTTCCTGCAGCGCTATCCGGGCACCGTGGTTGCCATCACCCACGACCGCTACTTTCTGGACAACGCGGCCGAGTGGATTCTGGAGCTCGACCGTGGCGCCGGTATGCCGTACAAAGGCAACTACAGTGCCTGGCTGGAGCAAAAGCAGGAGCGCCTGGTGCAGGAACAAAAAGGCGAAGAGTCACGCGCCAAGGCACTCAAGAAAGAACTTGAATGGTCACGCCAGAACCCGAAGGCGCGCCAGGCCAAGAGCAAGGCACGGCTGGCCCGCTTTGAAGAGCTGTCGGATTTCGAATACCAGAAGCGCAACGAGACCAACGAGATATTTATTACGGTGGCCGAGCGCCTCGGTAACGAAGTCATTGAGTTCGTCAACGTCAGCAAGTCTTTTGGTGACCGCTTGTTGATCGACAACCTGAGTTTCAAGGTGCCCGCCGGTGCCATCGTCGGCATCATTGGCCCCAACGGCGCCGGCAAGACGACGCTGTTTCGCATGATCTCAGGGAAAGAAAAGCCCGACAGTGGCGAAGTCAAGGTCGGCTCCACCGTGAAGATGGCGTTTGTTGACCAGAGCCGCGACGACCTCTCCAACGAAAAGACGGTATGGGAAGACGTCTCGGGTGGGCTCGACATCCTGAACGTCGGCAAGTTCCAGATGGCCAGTCGCGCCTACTGCGGCCGTTTCAATTTCAACGGCGCCGATCAGCAAAAACGGGTCGGCACGCTGTCCGGTGGCGAGCGCGGGCGCTTGCACCTGGCCAAAACGCTGATTGCCGGCGGCAACGTGCTGATGCTCGACGAGCCATCCAACGATCTGGATGTGGAGACTTTGCGTGCCATGGAAGATGCCTTGCTGGAGTTTGCCGGATCGATCATGGTGATCAGCCATGACCGCTGGTTCCTGGACCGCATCGCGACCCACATTCTGGCCTGCGAGGGCGACAGCCAGTGGACCTTCTTTGACGGCAATTACCAGGAATATGAAGCCGACAAGCGCAAGCGGCTGGGCGAAGAAGGTGCCAAGCCCAAGCGTGTGCGTTTCAAGGCACTTAAGTAGAACGCCGCGCCTGGCTCAGGGTCACGCGCTGAGCAGCCGCGTGCGCACCAGTTCGATGTGATTGCGCAGCGCATAGAGCTCGTCCGCGTACGACAGCGGCACGCTGATTCGGCGCACCCGCGTCTCCAGTTGCTGGAGCTCTTCGACCAGTGTCTGCGTCGGCGCGCTGGCGTCGCGCGCGCGGTCTTCGATGTCGCGCAACTGGCCATACCAGCGAAACACACGCGAGCGAATTCTGAACTCGTACAGCGGCGGCACAATGCGGCTTAGCGGCAGCAGCACGGCAACGATGATGCCCAGCGCCAGCCACATGCGCTCCATCAGGTTGGCCCAGGAAAAGGGCAGGTAGCGCTGCAGCAGCGGAACGCCGTCGTGCAGCATGCGCCGGGCTTCGCTTGATAGCGCAAACTCGGTATTGGCGGCGTTCGGGAATTGGTGTGCATGGTTGAACCAGCCGGCTCGGCTGTGCAACTCCACCGATAGTTGGGAAAACAGCTGGGTCACCGCCGGATGCAGGCCCGAGCGGACAACGAGCGTGGTAGTGGGAGCCACCAGGCGCACGTCCTGCGCCGGTGTGTCGTTGGCCAGATCAACGACGCCACGCGGCAGCGTCACCGCTGTCAGGAACGCAAAACGGCGCGAATAGGCTTCGCTCTGGGCAAAGTCAAGCAGTTTCACACCGGGTGTCTGCAGCAGCATTTGCACCATCAGCGATTCGGGCGCCGACGCAAACACCAGCGCATCGAGCTCACCGCCCAAGAAAGCCGCCGTCGCCGGTGTTTGCTCCAGTTGCGACAGCGTCATCGTGTTGGGGTCGATGCGGTTGGCGTCGAACAACTTGTTCATCAGGGCGGGCACGCCGCTGCCAACCGTGCCTACATTCACGCGCAAACCCTGCAGCTGCGTCAGCGAGTTCAACGTCGCGTCCGCGCTCACCTTCTGCGCAGCCTGCTGGCGATAGAACAGCCACACCGGTTCGACAAACAGGCTTCCGAGCGAGGTCAGTCCGGCCCCGGTGTTGTCCGTCAAGGCGTTGCTGCCGCCTTGCACGAAGCCCAGATCCGCTTTACCGGCGGCCAGCCAGGCCAGGTTCTGCGACGAGCCCTCGCTCGGTAACAACTGCACCTCGATGCCGTAAGCGGCCATTGCTTTGGCGTAACGCTGGCCGAATTCGGCATAGGCACTCTGGGCCGGTCCGGTGGCCAGTGTCACGCGCTTGGGTGGCTCGGGGTCGAGCCACCAGTAGGCCAGCGCCAGCAAGGCGATGGTCAGCAGCACAAACGGCGCGACCGATGTCAGCAGGTCGCGCAGCGACAGCAGGGTGTAGCGGATGGTCTTGGGCATACCGTGCGGCTTTGCGTGAGTTAGCAAGCTGCCGCCGGGTTCAAATCGCGCGCCGCCGGCCAGTGCATGACGCCGCAGCGCAGGCTGGTGGCCGCCAACAAGGCTCGCACGACGGCGCGTGCCGTGACCTCGGCCGCCAGCGTGCTCAGCAGCAACATGCTGGCGCTCCTGCCGGTCTGGCCAGTGCCCAGCGCAAACAGCGTGTCGCCGTCGAGCAGCGTGTGCACCGGATTGATGGCGCGCGCCAGTCCATCGTGCGACACCTGCGCCAACCGGTGTGCCTGCGCCTTGGTCAGTATCGCGTCGGTGGCGATCACGCCAATCGTCGTGTTGGTGCCCGCCAACGGCGACTTCGGAATGCTGCCGCCGAGCATCGCGTCGCGGCAATTGAGCAGCGCTGTGCCGTCCTGCGTACGGGCACCAGCCAGCACCTGGCCCGTGCCGGGGTGGATCACGTCGCCCACGGCGTTGCACGCGATGATGGCACCGACCGTGATGCCATCGACCGTCACCGACGCGCTGCCGATGCCGCCGCGCATGGCGCGATCAAGGCCAAATATTTTGCCGACCAGCGCGCCGGCACCGGCGCCGACGTTGCCCTCGCCGGGTGGTGTCCGGCTGGCGGCAACACAGGCCTGGTAGCCGGCCTTCGCATCAGGCCGAATGCTGGCGTCGCCTACCGGCAGGTCGAACAGCACGGCGGCCGGCACGATGGGCACCAGGCCGAAACCCACCTCCAACCCGATGCGATTTTGTTCCAGCCACTGCATCACGCCGCTGGCAGCGTCCAGCCCCCAGGCGCTGCCGCCGGAGAGCAGCACGGCGTGCACCCGCTCCACCAGGTTGCTCGGGTGCAGCAGTTCGGTCTCGCGCGTGCCGGGTGCGCCGCCGCGCACATCAACGCCGGCGACCGCGCCGGCACGCGTGATGAGCACCGTGCAGCCGGTCGGGCGGCGGCTATCGGTAAAGTGACCGGCCTCGATGCCGAGCACGTTGGTGATGGATCCGGCGGCTGTCTGTGACGAGTTCATCTGGCCAATTGTGCGCCGATTCAGTGCCCCAGAATTTTCGACAGGAAGTCTTTGCTGCGCTCGTTTTGGGGGTTGTTAAAGAAGTCGTGCGGGTTGTTTTGCTCGACGATCTGGCCCTCGTCCATGAAGATCACGCGGTCCGCAACGGCCTTGGCGAAACCCATTTCATGCGTCACGCACAGCATCGTGATGCCGCCGCTGGCCAACTCGATCATCACGTCGAGCACTTCCTTGATCATCTCCGGGTCGAGCGCTGACGTGGGTTCGTCAAACAGCATGATTTTGGGTTTGAGGCAGAGCGCGCGCGCAATCGCCACCCGCTGTTGCTGGCCGCCCGAGAGCTGCAACGGGTACTTGCCGGCCTGTTCGGCGATGCGCACGCGCTTGAGCTGGATCATCGCCTTTTCTTCCGCTTCCTTCTTGGGCATGCGGCCGACCCACATCGGTGACAAGGTCAGGTTTTCCAGCACGGTCAGGTGTGGAAACAGGTTGAACTGCTGAAACACCATGCCGACTTTTTTGCGCACGTCGTCAATCACCTTGACGTCGTCGGCCACCTCGACGCCATCGACGTACAGATGTCCTTCCTGATGTTCTTCGAGCCGGTTGATGCAGCGGATCAACGTTGATTTGCCGGAACCGGAGGGGCCGCAAATGACAATGCGTTCGCCCGGGTTGACGCTCAGATCAATATCGCGCAGCACATGGAAGTTGTTGCCGTACCACTTGTTGAGTTTGTCGAATTTGATGATGGGTTCTGACATGATGAGCAGTGGAGTTAGCGTTGCTTGCCGCGGTTGACCTGTTTTTCAACCCAGATGCTGTAGCGTGACATGGAGAAACAAAAGACGAAATAAATCAGCGCGATGAACAGATAGCCCTCGATCTTGAAGGGGCGCCAGTCGGAATCTGAATTGAGCGCCATTGACAGGGCGCCGGTGAGTTCGTACAGGCTGACGATGGTTACCAGCGATGTGTCTTTGAAAGTCGAGATGAAGTTGTTCATGATGCTGGGCACCACCATCGCCAGCGCCTGTGGCAGCACGATCTTGCGCTGCGTCTGCCAGTACGACAGCCCGAGAGTGGCGGCGGCTTCAATCTGCCCTTTGGGAATGGCCTGCAGGCCGCCGCGAATCACTTCCGCCATATAGGCTGCGGCAAACAGTGTGATGCCGACCAGCACGCGAATCAGCACGTCAATCGTGAAGCCCTGCGGCATGAACAGCGGGAACATGAACGACGCCATGAACAGCACCGAAATCAGCGGCACGCCGCGAATCAATTCGACATAAATGGTGCAGAAGGTCCGGATCGCCGGAAGGTTCGAGCGCCGCCCCAGCGCTACCACGAGCGCAATCGGAAAAGCCATCACCATCGACATCGAGGCCAGCAAAATGGTCAGCGGCAGGCCGCCCCAGCGATCGGTTTCAACCTTGCTCAACCCGAATACGTTGCCCAGCATCAGTGTGAAAAACAGCGAAAGAACAACCACCCACAGCAGCACCAGCCACGACTTCCAGAACGCGCGCGTGCAACTCGCGATCAGCAGGCCGAGCAGCAGCAGCGTTGCCACCAGCGGGCGCCACTGCTCTTCAAACGGATATCTGCCAAACAGGATGATGCGGTATTTTTCCGCCACCACGCCCCAGCAGGCGCCGACTCCTTCGACGCGGCAGGCGTTGAAGTTGGGCAGCCAGGAGGCGCGAAGAATCGCCCAACTCAGGAACTGGGGCAGCACATACAGCAGTGCCGCGCCAATCACAAGCGTCATCAGGCCGGTGACCAGGTCGCCAAACAGGTTAAAGCGGATCCAGGCAACAACGCCCTCGGTGCGAACCGGCGCAGGGCGCGGCTTGATCGGTTCAAAGGTGGCTGTAGTCATGGCTCAGCGCTCCTTGATGGCGGCACGGCTGTTGTACCAGTTCATCAACAGCGATGTTGACAGCGAAGTGACCAGATACACCAGCATGACAATTGCAATGCATTCGACGGCACGCCCGGTCTGGTTTAAAGCAGTGTTGGCAATCGACACCACATCCGGATAGCCAATGGCCACCGCCAGCGACGAGTTCTTGGTCAGGTTCAGGAACTGGTTCGTCATCGGCGGAATGATCACGCGCAGCGCCTGCGGCAATTGCACCAGCCGCATTGACTGGCCGGGGTTCAAGCCCAGCGCCGCCGCCGCTTCGCCCTGACCCTGTGCGACCGAGGCGATGCCGGAGCGAACCACTTCGGCGACAAAGGCTGCCGTATAAACTGTCAGTCCGAGCAGAACCGACAGGAACTCGGGTGTCAGCGAGCCACCTTTTTCAATCGCAAACTCGCCCATCATCGGGTAATCGAATGCGGTTGGCGCGCCACCTGCCGCCCAGCCCAGCAGGCTGACGCCGAGGCAAATAGCCAGCGGCACCCAGAACATGCTTCTGATCTGGCCGGTCGCTTCAAATCGCCGCAGCGCCCATTTGCGGTAAACCAAAGCGAGCACCGCCCCGGCCAGCAGGCCGACGGCGGCCCAGAACTGGCCACTGGCCCAGACCGGAACCGGAAACGCCAGGCCGCCCTTGCTCAGGAAAAACGGGCCGACCTTCCAGGCTTCGGCGGCAGCCGGAAGGGCCTCGGTAAAAAACAGATACCACATCAGCAACTGCAGCAACACCGGCACGTTGCGAAAGAACTCGACATAGGCGTAGCACAGTCCGCGCACCAGGGCGTTGCGTGAAAACCGGCCGATACCGAGCAGCGTGCCCAGGATTGTGGTCAAAATGATGCCGACAATGGCGACGCGCAACGTGTTGGTCAGGCCCACCACAAAGGCCTGCCAGTAGGGCTGTGCCGAGTCAAATGGATAAAGGCTCTCACCGATGTCAAAACCGGCCGGCCCGCTCAGGAAATCAAAGCCGCTCTGGATGCCGCGGACCTTCATGTTGTACAGCGTGTTGTGCGCCAGAAACCAGACCACGGCAGTGATCGCCGCGATGGCGACCAACTGATAGAGCAAGCCCCTGAACGCCTGGCTGCGCCAGGACCAGGACTTCTTTTTGGGAGGAGATTTGGCAGACATCGTGTCGGGCAGTGTCAGAGATAAGTGGTTGCAGGCAAAGGCATAAAGAACTGCTGCCAGTACAAAAGATTCGTACTGGCAGCAGTTTCTGCGGCAAGCTCCTATGAAGAAGCGATCAGCGCACCGGGTAGGCGTACATCAGTCCGCCCTTGTTCCACAAATTGTTCACACCACGCGGCAGGCCCAGTGGCGACTTGGGACCCACATTGCGCTCGAAACTCTCGCCGTAGTTGCCGACTGCCTTGATGACGCGGGCCATCCAATCCTTGTCCAGGCCGAGCAGTTTTCCGGTGTCTTCATTGCCGCCGCCGAGCAGGCGCTGCACGACCGGGTCGGTGCTCGACTTCATCTGGTCCACGTTGGATTGCATGACGCCGTACTCTTCGGCTTCCAGCATGCCGTACATGACCCATTTGACGATCGCAAACCACTCATCATCGCCACGGCGCACCATCGGGCCGAGGGGTTCCTTGGAGATCAGGTCAGCCAGAATGACGTGCTCTTTCGGGTCTTTGGCGACCTTGTTGCGGGTCGATGCCAGGCCGGACGCGTCGGTCGTGTAGGAAATGCAGCGGCCGGTGAAGTAGGCGTTCTCGGCGGCTTCGAGTTTCTCAAACACCACCGGCTTGATGCCCAGGCCATTGGCTTTGGAGTAATCGGTCAGGTTCTTTTCGGTTGTGGTGCCGGACTGCACGCAAACCGTTTGCCCCTTGAGCTGCTTGGCACTCTTGATCTTGCTCTTGAGCGGCACCATGAAGCCCTGGCCGTCATAGTAGTTGGGTACCGTGATGCTCAGGCCGAGCGAGGCGTCGCGGGTGAGCGTGAATGTCGTGTTGCGCGGCAGCACATCTATTTCACCAGACTGCAACGCGGTAAAGCGCTGCTGTGCATTGAGCGGGACGTACTTGACTTTTTCCGGGTCGCTCAGCACGGCTGCTGCCAGTGCACGGCAAACATCGACGTCCAGACCGGACCATTTGCCGGCAGAATCGGCCGCCGCAAAGCCGGCCAGACCGGTGTTCACACCGCACACAAGCTGACCGCGTGCCTTGACGCCGTCCAGCGTCTTGCCGGCATGGGCGGGTGCGGCCAGCAAGGCGCCGATGGCGCCGACGATGGCGAGCAGGGCTTTCAACTTATAAGATTTCATTGGGTTACTCCAGTTAAAAAACGGTTCAAAAACAGACTCGGACGATGCCGCTCAGGGCCATTGCGCATGCGGACTTTAGCAGTACCACCGTGGTGCAGGTATCCGGGTTTACTCTTGCAAGGCTGGCAGAACACTATAAGCATGTTCGAGAGAATGACATGCAGTAGGCTAGCAGAAACCATGCCAATGGTGCCGGTATCCGCTGTGCCAATGGCCCGGCAATTTCCTTGTTTTGCGCACCTCTTGTTCGTTGAATTCCGGTCCCGGCGGGGACATCCGGCTTGTAACAGCGCAGGTAATCTCGCGTCTTCTTTCGCGATCCCGGGGTTATAACGTCGGGTCCGATCCAGTTCAAGAAAGTCCTGCTCCATGAACCAGACCGCCACTATCTCTGACTCCCGTGCCCAGGCCCGCCCTGCCGCGCATTACCGCTTTTGGCCGGCACGCTTGCCGCACGCCATCACCTTGCCGGCGACGTCGCTGTGGGACAACCTGGAGACCAGTGCGCGGCGCTATCCGGACAAAGCGGCGTTGGTGTTTTTCGGACGCGTCTTCAGCTATGCCGAAATGCTGGATAAAGCCGAGCGTCTCGCCGCCTGGTTGCACCAGATCGGTGTAAAAAGAGGTGACCGCGTGGTGCTCAATATGCAGAACTGCCCGCAACTCGTGATTGCGCATTTCGCCATCCTGCGGGCCAACGCTGTGGTGGTGCCGGTCAATCCGATGAATCGTGCCGAGGAACTTAAGCATTACCTGCTGGACCCGGACACCAAAGTGGCGATCACCACCGCAGACCTCGCCGCAGAACTGGGGCGCGCCAGCGACGCACTGGCGCCGGCGCAGCGGCTGGCGCACCTGCTGGTGACGCATTTCACCGATGCCTTTGATGCCGGCGCTACCGCTGACGCAGCGCCGCCTGCGGCCTGGACCGACTGGTTGCTGACGCGCCACCCGTTGCCAGTGCTGCAGGACGCGCAGGCGCACACCTGGGACGACGCGCTGAGCGCCAATTCTTCAGCACCCGAGTTGACCGTCGGCCCGACCGATCTGGCGATCCTGCCCTACACCAGCGGAACCACCGGCTTGCCCAAGGGCTGCATGCACACGCACGCCAGCATCATGCACAACGCAGTGGCCAGTGGTTTGTGGGGCAACGGCTCGGCCGAAAACGTGGTGCTCACGGTGGTGCCGATGTTTCACATCACCGGCATGGTCAGCATCATGCACACAGCGATTCGAGGTGCCGCCACGCTGGTGCTGATGCCGCGCTGGGACCGCGAGCTGGCCGGGCGCCTGATATCCGATTGGCGCGTGACGCACTGGACCAATATTCCGACGATGGTGATTGACTTGCTGGGCAGCCCCAACTTTGCGAGTTTTGACCTGTCCAGCCTGGTGTATATCGGCGGCGGCGGTGCGGCGATGCCACAGGCAGTCGCGCAGCGCCTGTATGAGCAGTACGGGCTGCGTTATGTGGAGGGCTACGGCCTGACCGAAACGGCGGCGCCGTCGCACAGCAACCCGCCCGACGCACCGAAGCAGCAGTGCCTGGGCATTCCGTTCATGAGTACCGAGGCGCGCATCATCGACCCCGACACGTTGATAGAGCTGCCCCAGGGCGAGCAGGGCGAAATCATCATCAGTGGGCCGGAGGTTTTTCAGGGTTACTGGAAGCGACCCGACGCGACCGCGGCGGCATTTATCGAACTGGACGGCAAACGGTTCTTCCGCTCGGGCGACCTGGGCCATGTGGACGCGGACGGCTATTTCTTCCTGACTGACCGGCTCAAGCGCATGATCAACGCGTCCGGCTTCAAGGTCTGGCCGGCCGAGGTTGAGGCGCTAATGTTTCGCCATCCAGCGGTGCAGGAGGCTTGCATCATTGCCACCCGGGACAGTTATCGCGGCGAGTCGGTGAAGGCGGTGATTGTGCTGCGCCCGGCGTTCAAGGCCAATACCAGCGCACAGGACATCATTGACTGGTGCCGCGACAATATGGCGGTTTACAAAGTGCCGCGCGTGGTGCAGTTTGCCGATGCCTTGCCCAAGAGTGGTGCGGGCAAGGTCATGTGGCGCATCCTGCAGGAAGCCGAACCCAAGTAACACCGCCGCAGCTCGCTGCCTTGATGGAGAACGATGTGTTTCAAACCTGTATTGCAGGCAGTTTGCCAAAACCGGCCTGGTTGTCAGAGACGCAAGAATTGCGTTCCAGCGGGAATGGCGGGTTGGCATGAGTCGCAGGCAAGCTCCAGCAAATGGTCTCGGATTGACTCTGCCGGCTGCCTTGCCGGCGGCTGTGGGGCTATGCCCCCAGCGCATCCAGCAGCTGTTGCGCGTGTTGCAAGTGGAAGTTGACCGCCAGCGCCTGCCCGGTGCCGTGGTGCTCGTTGCGCGCCACGGCAAAATCGCGCTGTTCGAGAGTCTGGGCGCACTCGACCCGGCCAGCGGTGCGGCAATGCGTAGCGACGCGATCTTTCGCATTTACTCCATGACCAAGCCGATTGTTTCGGTGGCGGTGATGATGCTGGTGGAACAGGGCAAGCTGCTGCTCGGTGACCCGGTAGCCAAATACCTGCCGGAATACGGCAAGCAGAAAGTTGCCCGACTGGTTGACGGCGCCGTGCAACTGCAAGGCGTTCGCCAGCCGGCGACGATTCAGGATCTGTTGCGCCACACGGCCGGCTTTACCTATGAATTCATGGGAAGCGCGCCAGTGCAGCGCCAATACGCGCAGGCCCGCATCGGATCGCGCCAGCGCAGCAATGCCGAGTTTTCGCGCGAACTGGCAGGTTTGCCCTTGTTGCTGGAGCCTGGCACGGCATGGGAATATGGCCGCGCCACCGACGTATTGGGCCGTCTTGTCGAAGTCGTCAGTGGCCAGACGCTGGGTGCGTTTTTGCATCAGCACATCTTCCAGCCGCTGGGCATGACGGACACCGGGTTCAGCGTGCCAGTGCAACAACACGGTCGCATTGCTGAGGCATTTGCCAGCGACCCGGACGGCGGCGTCCAGATGCGCCTGATTGATGTGCGGGAAGACGCGCTGATGGAGTCGGGCGGCGGTGGCCTTGCATCGACTGCAGCCGACTACGCACGCTTCCTGCAGTTCATGCTGAACAAGGGTGAGTTGGATGGTGTGCGCCTGCTGGGCTCGCGTACGGTGGCCTTCATGACGGCTGATCATCTGGGCCAGATGCCGGTCAACCACGGCGCCTCGCGCGACCTGCTGCCCGCAGGACATGGTTTTGGCCTGGGCTTTGCGGTGCGCACGGCGGTTGGCGAGGCCTCGGTGCCGGGCTCGGTCGGCAGCTATTTCTGGGGCGGCATGGCGGGCACCACGTTTTTTGTCGATCCGGTCGAAGACCTGTTTGCGATACTGATGCTGCAGGCGCCGAACCAGCGCGAGTACTACCGCATGCTGTT
>JANNUE010000307.1:0-1553 GCA_031394895.1 Betaproteobacteria bacterium | reverse complement strand
CGACGATGTGCGCGTTGATCTGGCCGATCTCAACGGACCGCAAGACCGTCTGGCGATTGTCGTGACCGAACCCCTGACCCACAACGAAGACTGGGTTGCCATGGCGCCCGGCGAACTGCAGGTGTTTGTCGACGGCACGATCACCGAGGGCGCGCGTCAGACCTTGAGGGCTTGCTCCAGCGCATCCACAAACATGGCGGCCACATCAAAGCCGGTCTGATCAAAAATCTCCTGGAAGCAGGTCGGGCTGGTGACATTGATCTCGGTCAGGCTGTCGCCAATCACGTCCAGGCCCACCAGCAGCAAACCGCGGTCGCTCAGAATCGGACCCAATGACTCGGCAATGAAGCGGTCGCGCACGCTCAAGGGCTGCGCCACCCCTTTGCCACCCGCGGCCAGATTGCCGCGCACTTCGCCCCCCTGGGGGATACGCGCCAGGCTGTAGGGTACGGGTTTGCCCCCAATGACCAGCACCCGCTTGTCGCCCTGGGCAATGGCGCTCAGGAACTTCTGCACCATCACCGTCTGCGCGCCGTCCTGGTTGAGCGTCTCAATAATGCTACCCAGATTGAGGCCATCTTCCTTGACCCGGAAAATACCCATGCCGCCCATGCCATCGAGTGGCTTGAGGATGATGTCCTGGTGCTCGGCATGAAATTGCCGGATATCCTGCGCGGCGCGTGTCACCAGTGTCGGACCAATGAACTGGGGGAACTCCAGGATGGCCAGCTTCTCCGGATGGTCGCGCAAAGCGCGTGGCCTGTTGAAAACCCGGGCCCCTTCGCGCTCGGCTTGCTCCAGCAAGTGCGTGGCATAGAAAAACTCGGAATCGAAGGGCGGGTCTTTGCGCATCACGATGACGTCAAAGTCCTTCAGCGACCGGCGCCTTCTGCTGTCAATTTTGTACCAGACCGGCACCTCGCCGGTAAGGGTGATGGCGCAGATGTCGGCCTGCACCGCAGCGCCGCAGGTCCAGGAAATATGCTGCGGCTCACACACTGAAACCGTGTGATGGCGGGCATCGGCCTCGCGCATCATGGCGAACGTAGTGTCTTTGTAGATCTTGAATGAATCCAGTGGATCGGCAACAAAAAGAATATTCATCATCTTGGTCAGCAAGGTCTCATATTTCAATCTTCGAGCCCAGCTCCACCACCGCGTTATTGGGTAGTTTAAGAAAATCAGCGGCGCCGCTGGCATTGTGGTGCATCTGCGCAAACAGCTTCTCGCGCCAGTGCGACATGCCGCTGCCAATGGTCGGAACGACGGTGTCGCGCGACAGGAAATAACTGGTGGTCATGTTGTCCAGTTCGCAGCCACGGCCCTTGATGTGCTGCAAGGCTTTGGGCACGTTGGGGTCATTCTTGAATCCGTAGTGAATCACCACCTGCCAGCAGTCGTGGCCCAGCGATTCGATTGCCAGGCGCTTGTCCATCCCGATCCACGGCACCTCGTGGTTGCGCACCGTGACAAACAGATTGTTCTGGTGCAGCACCTTGTTGTGTTTGAGGTTGTGCAACATCGCATTGGGTACCGTGCCAGGCTCGGCCGTG
>JANNUE010000302.1:0-5212 GCA_031394895.1 Betaproteobacteria bacterium | reverse complement strand
CGCTCCTCGCAATGACGATACTTCGGCCGTCATTGCGAGGAGCGTAGCGACGCGGCAATCGCAATGAAGATGCTTCTGCCGTCATTGCGAGGAGCGCAGCGACGCGGCAATCGCAACGACGACACTTCGGCCGTCATTGCGAGGAGCGCAGCGACGCGGCAATCCAGGAAATCCCGGGGTCATGGATTGCTTCGCTGCGCTCGCAATGACGATACCGTCACCATCGCGGGGAACGCAGCGACGATAGCGCCGTCATTGCGAGGAGCGCAGCGACGTGGCAATCCAGAAAGTCTCGGGTCACGTCACTGAACTGCTGAACGCCATCACTGACGCGCCGTGCGGATGTTGGCCGGCAGAGCCTGCGGATAACTGGTGCGAAACGGGTTGATGTCGAGCCCGCCGCGCCGGGTGTAGCGCGCATAGACTGCCAGTCTGGTCGGCTGGCAGCGCGTCCAGATATCCATGAAGATGCGCTCCACGCACTGCTCATGAAACTCGTTGTGGTTGCGAAAGCTCACCAGGTACTGCAGCAAGCCTTCCTGTTCAATCGGCGCCCCGGCGTAGCTGATCTGCACGCTGCCCCAGTCGGGTTGACCGGTCACCAGGCAGTTGCTCTTGAGCAGCTTGCTGGTCAGCACCTCGGACACTGGCGCTTCGTCGGGCAGCACGCGCAGCAGATCGGGCGCCGGCGTGAAGCGGCTGCACTCCACATCGAGCCGGTCCAGGCACAGGCCGTCGAGCTCATGCACCGCCTCGCGCTCAAACAGATCGGGCGGCAACATCTTGACGCCAATCGACTGCACAGGCGCGCCGGCTTCTGACGAACTGGCTGCCGGGTCGCGCCACAACGCTTCGGCCAGGTCAGCGCGCAGCCGGTTCTTCACGTCTTGCACATCAGCAAAGCGGGTGTTATTGAAGCTGTTGAGATAGAGCTTGAACGACTTGCTCTCGATGATGTTGCGCGACTCGCACGGCACCGTGAAATGCGCCAGCGCAACCTGCGGCTTGCCGCGCAGATTGAGCCAGCTCAGCTCGAACGCGGTCCACATATCAGCGCCAAAAAACGGGGCTGCGCCGGCGATGCCGATCTCGGCGCGCTTGGCGGCACGGGGAATCGGAAACAGCAGCGACGCGTCGTACTGGTCAACATAAGCGGTGGGCTTGCCGAGTTGGGATTGGAGCGGGGTGTTCATACGGTAGTGACTGCTGTGGATAGTCGCGCTTCGGCCGCTTGCAGATGGGACAGCAGCGGTGGCAGCAAGCGCTCGACAACGCCGGGTGCCAGATCATGGCCCATGCCTTCAATGCCAAGCAGTTGGGCGCCAGGGATGCGCCGCGCCGTGTCCACACCGTGGGCGTATGGCACCAGCGGGTCGGCCCTGCCGTGCAGCACCAGCGTCGGCAGCGCGATTTGGGCCAGTTGCGCGGCGCGACCGACATCGGCCATGATGGCCAGCATCTGGCGCAGCGTGCCGACGCGGTAGTAGCCGCGCTCAACGCCCTGGCGCACCTGCGCGCGCAACTGCGCCTGAGGCGTCGCAAAGGCCGGGCTGCCGATCACCCCGAACAGCTTCACGTAGTGGTCTTCGATCGCCTGCACGCTGCTGTCGCGCGGGCTGGTCAGCAGGGCTCGCAGCACCTGCGGCTGGGGTCGTGGCAGGCCCCTGGCGCCACTGCTGCTCATGATGCTGGTCAGGCTTGTCACCCGCTGCGGCGCGGCCAGCGCCATGCGCTGAGCGATCATGCCGCCCATACTGGCACCCACGACATGCGCCCGCGCTATGCCGACCGCGTCGAGCACGCCCAGCGCGTCAGCCGCCATATCGCTCAGGCTGTACGGCGCCCACGGTGCCAGACCCAACCGGTAGCGCAATCCTTGCCACCACAGATTGGGATTCCCAAGGCCGTCAAAGCGCTGGCTCAACCCGGCGTCGCGGTTGTCGCAACGCAGCACCCGATAACCCGCCTGGACCAGCGCCTGCACCAGTTGCGCCGGCCAGGCGATCAGTTGCATGCCCAGGCCCATGATCAGCAATACGGCCGGTCGCGCTGCTGCACTGTCAGCGCCGGGCTGCGTCGTCGCGCTGTCTTCGACTTCAATGTCCACGCCGTTGGCGTTGATTCTCATGGCGCGGCGCGGCGAAATACCAGCCGGTCCGGTCGCGACACGCCGGCCGCAAACGCATAGCCTTCCTCGCGGAAACCTTCCAGTTGCCTGGGCGTAAGCAGGCGATGCGTGACGGCATAGCGCGCCATCAGCCCGCGCGCCCGTTTGGCACAGAAGCCGACGACCTTGAAGCCGTCCCCTTTGGCTTCTTCAAACACGCACTCGACCACCCGCGCCTGGAGCGTTTTGATATCGACCGCATTGAAATATTCCTGCGATGCCAGATTGACGACCACCGGGCTGATGTCGGCCTTGAGCCGGGTGTTGAGGTAGTTTGCAATCGGCGCCGCCCAGAAGCTGTACAAGTCCTTGCCCTGACGATTAGCCAGCCGCGTGCCCATTTCCAGCCGGTATGGCTGCATCAGGTCGAGCGGGCGCAACACGCCGTACAGGCCGCTCAGAATGCAGACGTGGTCTTGCGCCCAGGCCAGTTCCTCGGCGTTCAAGCCGCGCGCGTCCAGCCCTCGATAAACGTCACCGTTGAACGCCAGCACTGCCGCGCGCGCGTTGTTGGCACTGGCGGCGGGCGACCATGCCGCATAGCGCGCCGCATTCAACGCGGCCAGGGAATCGCTCAGACTCATCAGCTCGGCAATCTGGCGCGGCGAGCGCTGGCGCAGCAACGCAATCAGTTCGGCAGACTGCTTGACGAACAGCGGTTGCGTATGCGAAACACCTTCAGCCGCGGTGGTGTAATCAAGCGCTTTGGCAGGGGACAGTAGAAACAACATGACAATGCAACAATCAACAACTCGATGGAATGGCCCGATTATCGTGAAAGATGCCGGGTAAACACTAACGTAGTTATCCGCATTGCGGCAACTGCGGGCTATGCCGTAGGATAGAGCCCTTCAAACAGGAAAGAAACTAATACGTGGTGGATTGCATTCTTGAGACCCGGCAACTGAGCAAGGAGTTCAAAGGCTTCGTCGCCGTTGACAAGGTTAACCTTCGCGTCATGCGCGGAACGATCCACGCACTGATTGGCCCCAACGGTGCCGGCAAGACCACCTGCTTCAACCTGCTGACCAAGTTTTTGACGCCTACTGCGGGCCAGATACTGTTCGAAGGCGAGGACATCACCGGCGAGCAGTCGGCCCAAATTGCGCGCCGTGGCGTGGTGCGGTCGTTCCAGATCTCGGCGGTATTCCCGCACCTGAGCGTGCTGGAAAACGTGCGCATCGCGCTGCAGCGCAAGCTCGGCACCTCGTTTCATTTCTGGAAGGCGGAGCGCTCCTTGCAGCAACTTGACGAACGTGCGCTGGAACTGCTGGACGCCGTCGATCTGCAGCAGTTTTCAGCGCTGCCGGCGGTTGAGCTCAGCTATGGGCGCAAGCGCGCGCTCGAGATTGCCACCACGCTGGCAATGGACCCCAAACTGATGTTGCTCGACGAGCCGACCCAGGGCATGGGCCTGGAAGACGTGGACCGCATCCGCCAGTTGATCAAGAAAGTGGCGGCCAGTCGCACCGTGCTGATGGTCGAACACAATATGAGCGTGGTGGCCAGCATTGCCGACACGATCACCGTGTTGCAGCGCGGCGCCACGCTGGCCGAAGGCACCTATGCCGAGGTCTCAAAAAACCCGGCCGTGATCGAGGCCTATATGGGCAGCGCCCAAGTCGAACTCAAGGGTGCGCACTGACATGGCAGCCTTCCTCGAAGTCAAGGACTTGCACGGCTGGTACGGCGAGTCGCATGTGCTGCACGGCGTCAATCTGCACGTCAATGAGGGTGAAGTGGTGACCCTGCTCGGGCGCAACGGCGCCGGGCGCACCAGCACGTTGCGCGCCATCATGGGCCTGATCGGCTCGCGCAAAGGATCGATCAAGGTGCAAGGCACCGAGACCGTGGCGCTGGCGACCCACACCATTGCCCGTATGGGCATCGGCTATTGCCCCGAGGAACGCGGCATTTTCTCCAGCCTGACGGCGGAGGAAAACCTGTTGCTGCCACCCACACTGGCGCCCGGCGGCATGAGCCTGGAGCAAATCTACGCCATGTTCCCCAATCTGCGCGAGCGTTCCGCCAGCCAGGGCACGCGGCTGTCCGGCGGCGAGCAGCAGATGCTGGCGGTGGCGCGCATCCTGCGCACCGGCGCCAAGCTGCTGCTGCTGGACGAAATGTCCGAAGGGTTGGCGCCAGTCATCGTACAAAAGCTCGCCGCGATGGTGATCGCGCTGCGCCAGCAGGGCTACACCATCATCATGGTCGAGCAGAATTTCGTTTTCGCCGCACCGCTGGCCGACCGCTTCCTGGTCATGGAGCATGGCCAGGTGATCCAGGAGTTCAGCCAGGCCGAATTGCCGGCACGCCGGGACAGTCTGCACGAGTACCTCGGCGTCTGATTTTTCACCCAACCCAACAAACCATTTATTCCACAGGAGACTCTGATGAAACTGAAGAAAATATCCGCCGCCTTGGCCGTCGCCGGCATGGCCATGCTCAGCACCGGCGCGCAGGCGCAGCTCTCGGGTGATGTGATCAAGATCGGCATCATCACCGACATGGCCGGGGTGTACGGCGACATCGACGGCATGGGCGGAGTCGAGGCGATGCGCATGGCGGTTGCCGACATGGGCGGCATGATCAACGGCAAGAAGGTCGAGGTGCTGTACGCAGAGCACCAAAACAAGGCCGACCTGGCAGCGGCCAAGGCGCGTGAGTGGTTCGACACCCAGGGCCTGGACATGCTCATCGGCGGCACCAACTCGGCCACCGCGCTGGCCATGGCCAAGGTCGCGTTGGAGAAGAAGAAACCCTTCCTCGTGGTCGGCGCAGCCAGCTCGGCGCTGACCAACGACCAATGCAACCCCTACACCGTCCATTGGGCCTACGACACCGTCGCCCTGGCCAAGGGCACCGGCAATGCGGTCGTCAAACAGGGCGGCAAGTCGTGGTTCTTCCTGCAGGCCGACTACGCCTTCGGCGCCGCGTTGCAGGCCGACGTGTCCAAGGTGGTCAAGGAAGCCGGCGGTACGGTCGTGGGCACCGTCAAGCACCCGCTGTCGGCGAGCGACTTCTCGTCGTTCATGCTGCAGGCGC
>JANNUE010000299.1:0-9681 GCA_031394895.1 Betaproteobacteria bacterium | reverse complement strand
AATCGCGTTGTTCATTTCGGCGATGGAAGCAACCTTGCTGGCTTTACCGAACATGCCCTTGAGTTCGGTGACAGAGCGGTTGGCCGCAATAAACAGATACTGCCCGGTTTCAAGCTGAACAAACTCCACCCGGTCGCCGGTATCGACGTTGAGGGACTGCCTGACGCTGGCTGGAATGGTGATCTGGCCCTTGCTCGTAACGGTCGCTGTAGTCATGTCGGTTTCTCCTACGCCTTACTATAAAGTAAGATTTTATAAAACTCAAGTCAAAATGGCAGTCAAAATGGCTTGATGAAAGGACAATGGGGATGCCATTGAAGTGATGCCATTGGAGTGATGCCATTGGAGTGATTGACTCGTGGTGCCACTATTGGTGCCATTTCACGCATGGCGGGCACCAAGGGAATTCTGGAGACGATGCGCCACCAACCGGCCAATATCCGGTTCGCAGACCTCACCAGGTGAGGCAAGTTCTTTTGGCCATACAGAAATTGGAGGACTTAAATGATGCGAGTTGATCACTACACCTACCGGGTAACCTGGTCTTCAGGGGACGACGAACACGTGGGTTTGTGCGTTGAATTCCCGTCCTTGTCCTGGTTGGCAAAGACACCAGAAGACGCGTTAAAAGGCATTCGTAAAACCGTGGCACAAGTTGTGAAGGATATGAGCGCGGCGGGCGAAACGGTACCGTCCCCGTTGGCTGAAAAACACTACAGCGGCGAGTTCCGCATTCGCATACCGCCCGAAGTCCATCGCGCGCTAGCTACGCAAGCGGCCGAGCAAGGGGTGAGTCTGAACCGTTTGGCGAGCGCAAAACTTGCAGCTACAAGTTAGCGGCATAGGCGTTCATAGTGAATACATCTATCACTTAGCATTTATTTAGTGAGTAATTGACCAAAAAACCGGTAACCATAGCGACCAACATAAATTAGTTGGAGATTGCCGTGCGCTTACCGTTCCCCTATCGCCCCGAAGCTGAAATCGTCGCCCAGTGTCTGGGTTCTTTTGACGGGGCGCTGGATTGGGCTGATGCGGCCCGCGTTGCCGCGCCCTGGGTGCTGGCGGTGCGGCGCCACCCGCCGCCGTTTTGGGCGCTGGAAAGCCTGCTGCAGGAATACCCGATTTCCAGCGCCGAGGGGCTGGCCTTGATGCGCCTGGCCGAAGCGCTGCTGCGCGTGCCGGACGCCGAGACCGCGATTGCGCTGACCGCCGACCAGCTCGGTCGGGCCGACTTTCACGGCAGCGGCGACAAGACGCTGGCGCGCCTGTCGAGCACCGCGATTGCGATGAGCAAGAAGTTCCTGCCCGACAGCGAGGCGCCGACCGGCATCTTTGCCAAGCTCGGTGCGCGCTCGGTGGTTGCCGCCACCTTGCGCGCCGTGCAGTTGCTGGGGCGCCAGTTTGTGCTTGGGCAGAACATCGTTGAGGCGAGGCATGAGGCGGACACAGCCAAACGCAAGATGAAGAATCTGCGCTACAGCTATGACATGCTGGGCGAGGGCGCGCGCACCGACGCCGATGCGCTGCAGTATCTGGCCAGCTATCAAAACGCCATCGAGTCGATTGCCGCCACCAGCGACAAGAGCGGCGATTGCGCCCCCAACGACGGCATCTCGATCAAGCTCAGCGCGCTGCATCCGCGCTACGAAGACGCGCAACTGGAGCGCGTGCTGGCCGAACTGGTGCCGCGCGTCTGGGGCCTGTGCGAACAGGCGGCGCGCGCCAATATCAACCTGACGATGGACTCGGAAGAGGTTGACCGGCTGGAACTGTCATTGGCCGTGTTCGAGGCGTTGGTGGAAAAGGTGGCGCTGCATTTCCCGCACTGGGGCGGCTTTGGTCTGGCCTTGCAAACCTATCAGACGCGCTCGCTGGAGTTGATAGCCTACGTCACCGCGCTGGCACGCCAACACAAAATCCGCCTGATGTGCCGCCTGGTCAAGGGTGCTTATTGGGACGCCGAGATCAAGCGCGCGCAAGAGATGGGTCTCGGCGCCTACCCGGTGTTCACGCACAAGCACCATACCGATGTCTCGTATCTGGCCTGCGCGCGCGCGCTGCTGGCCGCACCCGATGCGGTGTACCCGCAATTTGCCACGCACAACGCCGGCACCATCGCCGCCATTGTGCAAATGGGCGCGAAGAGCGGCGCACCGTTTGAATTGCAGCGCCTGCACGGCATGGCCGAAGGCATTTACCGCGAAGTCCTGAAGAACCCGCTGATAGCGTGCCGTGTCTATGCGCCGGTCGGGGCGCACAAAGACCTGCTGGCCTACCTGGTGCGCCGCCTGCTGGAAAACGGCGCCAACTCGTCGTTTGTGCACCAGTTGGCGGACGAGTCGGTGAGTCTGAACGAGTTGCTGATCTCGCCGCTACGTCTCGAGCCCGAGTCGTCGCTGCCAATGCCGCTGGATCTGTTTGGCAATGAGCGCAAAAACAGCGCCGGGCTCGACTTGACGGTGCAGACCATGCGCGATCCGTTGCTGGCGGCTTACCAAACGGTGGTTGTGCCGACGGTGCCGGTCTTCGATGAAATACTGACCGCCGAGCGCGTGGCTGTGAGCCAGCAGAGTTTTCAGAGCTGGAGCAAGACCGACGTCGCCGAGCGCGCCGTCATGCTGCGCCGCGCCGCTGACGCGCTGCAGGACCAGTTGCCAAGATTTTGCGCGCTGCTGGTCAAGGAAGCATTCAAGACCTGGGGCGACGCCGTGTCCGAGGTGCGCGAAGCGGTTGACTTCCTGCGCTATTACGCAGGCGAGGCGGAGCGCATCATGGCGCCGATGGCATTGCCGGGCCAGAGCCACGGTGTGACGCATGGCGTCACGGGCGAAAGCAACGAGTTGCGCCTGATTGCGCGCGGTCCCTGGGTCTGCATCAGCCCGTGGAATTTTCCGCTTGCGATTTTTCTGGGGCAGGTAGGCGCTGCGCTGGCGACCGGCAATACCGTGCTGGCCAAGCCGGCCGAGCAAACCCCGGGCGTAGCGCAAGCCGCCGTCGAATTGCTGCTGCAAGCCGGCGTTCCTTCCGGCGTGCTGCAACTGCTGCACGGCCCGGGCGAAACTGTCGGTGCCGCGCTGGTGGCTGCACCGGGAGTGGCCGGTGTTGTGTTCACTGGCTCGACGCAGGTTGCCAAAATCATCAACCGCGCGCTGGCCGCGAAAGACGGCCCCATCGTGCCGCTGATTGCCGAGACCGGTGGCATCAACGCCATGCTGGTTGACAGCACCGCCTTGCCCGAGCAGGTGAGCGACGCGGTCATGCAGTCAGCCTTCCGCAGTGCCGGCCAGCGCTGCTCGGCACTGCGCCTGCTGTGCGTGCACGCCGAGATTGCGGATCATGTGATCGAGATGATCCAGGGCGCCGCCAAAGAGCTGGTCACCGGTGATCCGTCTGATCTGGCGACCGATCTGGGCCCGGTGATTGACAGCGAAGCATTCAATGGCATTCAGCAACAACTGCAACGCCTGCACCAGCAGGCCAAGCCACTGTTGGCGCCCGCCGCCTCGTCGTTGCCTCGTGAGCCGTCACTGTCTCTTGATCCGTCATTGCGAGCGCAGCGCGGCAATCCATCCCTGGCTAACCTGATGACGCCGCAAGCCTTTGAAGTGCAGTCCATTGCCGACATGAAGACGGAAATCTTTGGTCCGGTGCTGCACATCGTGCGCTGGAGTGGTGACCCGCAAGCCGTGATCGCGCAGATCAATGCGCTGGGTTACGGTCTGACGATAGGCATCCAGACCCGCATCGACAGCCGTGCCCAGGCGCTGGCCAGAGCCAGCCACGTCGGCAACGTCTATATCAACCGCAACCAGATCGGTGCCGTGGTCGGCGTGCAGCCGTTTGGCGGCGAGGGTTTGAGTGGCACCGGCCCGAAAGCCGGTGGCCCGCACTACCTGTACAGGTTCTGCGCCGAACAGACCATCACCGTCAATACCACGGCGGCCGGGGGCAATGCGGCGTTGCTGGCGGGGTGAGGTATGCCTTGCCTGTAGTAGATACGCTACGCCGCTCTGCAAGTCTTATTGCAGGTTTGGCACACCCAATGTAAGTCCTGGCCGAATGCGCGGCCAAATGTCGAATAGCCATGACCAACCCTTGGGTGGCGGAAAGATGTGCAGGAAGCTGTTGAAAAACGGGAAGAAGGTTGTCGTCAGCGAAAGACTGCCGAACAAAGCGCCGTCCGGAGTGTCCATTCCGTCGAACAGCATGCTGATCCAGTCGTTGATCCCTTTGAACATGTGGGAAGAATGTCAAGGCGATGAGATCACCACAGTATTGCTCTGTCCAACGCCGATCCAGCGGGTGCCGGTAAAAAAGAGGTTTTCACCAACACCACCAGGAACTGGATAAAACTTCCAGGTGATTCCGCCGTCGAGACTGGAAGAAACCCCCAAGCTGTAGTACCCAGTAATGGGGTCCTGTTGCGACGCGGCGGTTGCGAAAATCCCACCACCGTAACTTAACCGCATATAAGTGGTTGGTGCACTGCCTTTGCTTAACCAGGTTCGTCCGAGATCGGTACTGATCCATATATTGGATGAGTCGCCAGTACTTTGAGCTATGAAGTACCCGTTGCCATAAGCGACACCAAAAGCGTCACTCAGATTGCTACGCGACCAAGTTGCACCACCATCTTGACTGGAAAAGACGCCGGCATTTCCCGACGAACAAGCACTGCCAATGCAAACCCCAGTTGCCACTGTCGCGACAAAAGAGCCGTTGCCGTAAGCAAGCTGCACCCGGACCTGCAAAGGCCCATAGGCTGTTAATCCGGTGCCGGTTAATGTCCAGGTGGTGCCGTCAACGCTTGTCAAAACCTTCCCGCTGGATGAGACAGCGACAAATTTTCCACCCCCGAATGCAATGTCTCTGAAGTCCTCCGTGATACCACTTGATTGCTGCGTCCATGTCGCGCCACCATCGCTTGATCGAAGAATCGTTCCCCCCTCACCGACGGCAACAAACACGCTATTTCCAGCCTCTACAGCAGCCAGGTTGGCGCTGGATGTGTTGGCAGGTACGACATCAGACCACGTCATTCCACCGTCCGCGCTACGGGTAATCAAGGTGTCCCAGCCGACCGCAACGACGTTGTTACCAATGGATGCCACATCATTGATGTTGGACGTGATTGCAGGCCCCCCGCCAACGTCGGCCCAAGTAATGCCGCCGTCAGTGCTTAAATAGGTGGCCGGGATGCGACGGCCATTTTTGTCATTTTCCCGTTCCCCAATCGTGACAAATCGACCCGGTGAAAGCTCAGCGATCAAGTTGGCACGGAAGTAGGTGGCCACCGTGATGGGTGCCCATGCAGCCTTGTCGGAACTAATTTCTAAACGGTAGTTGTAATTGCGTGGATATAACGTATTGGGGGTTAATCCTGGGATCGGCGTAGAGATCTGCCTGAAGTATTTTGACCCGGTTGCCAATGGATCATGCACATAGCCGTCATCCGACAGTAAATCTCGGGGACCGTCGTTTGGCAGTATCCCCCCGGGGCACTTGTCGGTTGTTGGAAGCAATGCAGTCACTGTGGCAATGTCGGCGGCGGTGGCAACCTCAAAGGTAAGCCCGTCTGTGCTAACCCAAACGGGAGCGCCGACAAGGGTAGTTGTAGCAAACAATCTTCCAGCCGATTGCACAAAGCAATCGATGTTGTTTGCGGAATTGGGAGCACCAGGGAGTCGTCTGACAGGCTCCCAAGTTTGACCAGCGTCCGCACTGGATCTGTAAGAATACAAGCCTCCGGCAAAGATTAAACGACCATTGAACGAAGTCATCCGAATCGGAGAAATGGGTGCGAACCGCTGCTTCCAGGAGGCGCCATTGTCAGTGCTTACCAACCATTCAGACCCATATGAATGAAGAGTCCCGTCTATTCGCGTGAGAAGACGACCACCGCCGCCGCTTCGTTGTCGGCCCTGTGTCCACGCCTTTGTGAAAGGGACGTTGGCAAGAGCGTCGGCGTTGCCTGAACTCACCAGGGCCTTGATCGTTGTGGCGTCCGATCCGCGGGCAAATGCAGTTGCTACGTTGCTGACCGATAGGCCCTTGGCGCTCAGCCCCGTATTGACAGCGTCGAGCGCCTTGTCGAGGGTATCACCCGCACTGCTCGCGGTGGCTGCCGTGAATGGCGTTTTGATCAGGTCGGGAATGACAGAGAGATCGGCCACGCCGCTCAAGGCTGTTTTTACAGCAGTTTGCGCTGATGCGACATTTGCCTCTTTCAGCGCGGCGCCCGTGGTTCCCGAAGGGAAAGCAGCGAAATAGTCGCCCGCTGGCATTCCACCGAGTCGGGCCACAACCATTTCCGTAAGCGGTGTGATGTTGACCACGCCAGCTCCCAAAGTTACTGAACGCAGGGCGGTGACACCCTTGGTTGCTTGCAGCAGGCATGGGTATGCGGCGGTTGAGACGGTGACCGCAAACGCACCGCTGACAGAAGCACTCGTGGTGAAGGTGCTTCCATCCTGGCACTTGACAGAAATAGTTGCAGAACTCATTGCGATACCGCCAGCAGCAGTACCCTGCGATTGGCCGGTTGTTGGCGTCGGATTGGGTGTCGGCGAAACTGGTGATGTGGTGCCTCCGCCTCCACCGCATCCAGAAATAGCAATTAGCGTCAGCAGAAGGATATGTCGGATGCGCATGGTGTCCCTGTCCTTAGTAAATGCACCTCACGCTGAGGTACTTGTTTGATTTGATTCTCACAAATAGATGACTAATAGTCAATATTAAAAACTGACTGTCAATCAAGGTGAGGTTTGGTAACTTTGAAAGATGACCTCCAAAACCGAGCGCTCCGACTTCAGCGAAAGACTGCGGAGTGCGCTTGCCTTGGCGGGGTATGGGCCGAGCCCAACCGTAGTCACGCGAGAATTCAATCTGCGAACCCCGGACAAATCCGTGTCAATATTTGCGAGCCGTAAATGGCTGATGGGGGAGGCGATACCGACGCAGGACAAGGTTCGGGTCTTGGCGGACTGGCTCGCGGTGTCGGCCCAGTGGCTCCGGTTTGGAGTTGAGGACTCCGGAAACGGTCAGCATGTCGGTGGCAAAACACCGGCGCCTATGAACGTTGTGGTGAGGTCAATCCTTGGTGACTATCAGCGCCTCAGCGAATCAAATCAATTCGTGATTCGGGAAATGATTACGGTGCTCTTGAAGGCAGAGCAAAAACGACCTGCGCGCGTTGGGGGGTAAAGTCTGGCAGGTAGTGGCTCGCAGACGAGCTTGCACAACAAACACTTGGTGTAGCCCGAAAGCCGCGGTCCTCAATGAACCGTTTTTGCGCCGAACAGACCGTCAGCCGCGCGCTGCCAACAGCCGATTCAGATCAAGCTTCAATGGACCGAGATCATCGACTACCGTCAGGTAAACAATTTCATCGTCCACAGAGTCGTAGCCGTGGATGATCCGGTTTCGCAGGTCTATTGCCAGTTTCAGGTTTGTCACTGACTCAATCAAGGCGGGCTCCAGCCTTGCGAGCCGTGCACACGCTTCACCCAGGATTTCAAGCTGTCGCTCCACTGCAGATCGGCGCATCTTGTCTTGAGCGTAGCTGTCAAGCGAACATCTCGCAACGAATTCCTGCGCCGAATCTATAGCCGTCAGTGCATCAACCAGAAGCTTTGGTGTCTTGTCGGTCATAGATGACGGTGCGGCTGCCATTGACGGCTCGCAAAAAATACGGATTGCGAATATAGCGAGGGTTCACCAGATCGACAGGGCGGCCCAGCAGTGATTCAAGCGCGTCCGCCAGTTCAGTCCAGCGGCGAGCACGCGAACCTGCGGTTTGATGGTCCAACTCCACCAGGAAGTCAAAGTCGCTGGATTCGGGATTGAACTCAGACCCCGTCGCCGAGCCAAACGCCTCCAAGTGTGCTACACCGTACCGCTCGCACAGGGCGGCTATGTAGGGCAGTTGGCGCTCCAGCGAATCGTGCATAGGCGGATTATCAAACAAATTTTTGTGATCGCAAGCCGAAGCCGACACTGGGCAGCGGGACACGCATCGACAGTCGCACCCAGGCCCGAAAGCCGGTGGCCCGCACTACCTGTACAGGTTCTGCGCCGAACAGACCATCACCGTCAATACCACGGCGGCCGGGGGCAATGCGGCGCTGCTGGCGGGGCGAGGCTGATCACCCGTTATTTTATAGACTTATTGATTGCGTATTTCAATAAAGTCGCGACGTTATTCATGTTTACATTAAAATAGTCGCATGAAACGCTACCTAGACGACCGCATACGCCAAGATCTGCAAAGCAAAATGGTGCTGCTTACCGGGCCCCGTCAGGTCGGCAAAACCACCCTGAGCCAGCAACTGGTGGAGGAACTGCCTGGCAGTCAGTATCTGAATTTTGACGTGGCCGCGCACCGCTCCGTGATTCAGGCGCAAAGTTGGCGGCAAAGTGCGCCCTTGCTGGTGCTGGATGAAATCCACAAAATGCGCGACTGGAAAGCCTGGCTCAAAGGCGTCTATGACGGTCGCGCGCCTGGGCAGCAAATCCTGGTGATGGGCAGTGCCCGCATGGACACTTTTCGCCAAAGTGGCGACTCTCTTGCGGGCCGCTATTTCAGATTGCGCCTCAACCCTCTGTCGGCGCGCGAATGGTCGGAGCAAGCGCAAGTCACGCCGCATGCCGCGCTCACGCACCTGCTGGAGCGCGGCGGTTTCCCCGAGCCTGCTTTGGCGGTCAGCGATATCGATGCCCAGCGCTGGCGCACAGACTATTTTGCCGGTCTGGTGCGCGAGGACGTGCTGGAGTTTTCACGCCTGCAAGAAGTCAACGCCATGCGCATGTTTGCCAAAATGCTGCGCTCGCGCGTCGGGTCACCGCTCTCGTTGGCATCCATCGCCCGTGATTTGAACCTTGCACCTGCAACCCTTGCCAGGTACCTTGATATTCTGGAAGCGTTGTTCGTTGTGTTTGTGGTGCGCCCGTGGCACCGCAACATTGCCCGCGCCACCCTGCAAGCGCCCAAGGTCTATTTTTACGATACTGCGTTGGTACTGGGCGATGCCGGGTTGCGCTTTGAAAATCTGGTGGCCTGCCACCTGCTCAAGCTTGTCCAGTGGCAACAGGACACGCGCGGCGTGGCCGTCGATTTGCACTACATCCGAACCAAGGATGAGGCCGAAGTGGACTTTTGCCTGAGCGAAGGCAACACGCTGACGCATCTGGTGGAGTGCAAGCTGTCCGACGCCAAACCGCACCGCGCCCTGGTCCGCTTTGCCGAGCAGTGGCCGCAGGCGCAAGCGGTTCAACTAGTGCGCGAGTGCAAGGTCGAAGCCGACCTGGGTCGTCTGCAAATTCGGGATGCAGCGCCCTGGCTGGCGGCGCTGGAGGTTTAAGGCATCAAGCGGCAACGCTACATCATCCCCAGCATCTTCGGGAACCACAGCGACAGGCCCGGCCAGTAGGTCACGACCATCAGGAAGCCGAGCATCGCCAGCAGCCACGGCCAGACCGCCACGGTCAGTTCGGTAATGCCCATCTTGGTGATGCCGGAGGCGACATACAGATTCAGGCCGACCGGCGGGTGGCACATGCCGACTTCCATGTTGACGACCATGATGATGCCGAAGTGCACCGGGTCGATGCCCAGCTTCATCGCCACCGGGAACAGGATCGGCGCGAAGATCAGCACGATGCTCGACGGCTCCATGAAGT
>JANNUE010000201.1:0-3263 GCA_031394895.1 Betaproteobacteria bacterium | reverse complement strand
GCTCAGCACGAATATGGCCATCAGCCAGCGGAAGTGCGCGTTGCGCAACGGCGCGTACATTGCCGCCCATGCCGACCGCGGCTTTGCCGCGGCGGCGCTCACAGGGCGCGGAGAATAGCGCAACGTCACCAACCCGCAAATGAACAGTACCGGCA
This sequence comes from Betaproteobacteria bacterium, assembly GCA_031394895.1. Taxonomy (GTDB): domain Bacteria; phylum Pseudomonadota; class Gammaproteobacteria; order Burkholderiales; family Burkholderiaceae_C; genus Rhodoferax. The sequence continues at coordinate 3,108 of JANNUE010000201.1, read as the reverse complement.
GGAACAAGAGGCTGAACACTGCCAATCCCTGCGGTTCATCTCCGGCGGAGAGCTCCTGCGGCAGCGCGGCGGCTATCAGAACGCCAGCCACGCCGAACGCGCCGCGGGTGGCCGTCACCCGGGTGCGCTCGTGGTAATCGGTGGACAGCTCGGCGCCTATGGCGAAATAGCTGATGCTCGCCATGCTGAAACCGACATAGACGGTCAGTACGCTCAGAATCAGCCAAGCGGCGAGCCCCGCATGCCCCGGCTCCGGCGGATGAAAAATTGCAACGAAGCCGGCTGCGAGCAACGGCAGCCCCAGCATGACCAGCAAGCGGCGGCCATGGCGCGACTGTGTCGCGCGGTCGCTCAGAAACCCGAAGATCGGATCCTGAAAGGCATCGAAAAGCCGCGCCGCGAGCAGGATCACGCCAACCAGCGACAGCGGCATGCCCAATGTGCCGCCGTAGAGCTTGGGAACATGCACGTAGATCGGCACGGCCGCCATCGCCAACGGCAGCGAAAAGGCAGCGTAGGCAGCAAGTTGCCCGCGCGTAAGGGTTCCGGTTTTCAATTTGCGCCGAACAGCGACTTGCGCAGGCCCGGTTCGCGGGTGCGCGCATCCAGCCAGATGGCGAAGAACGCGCGGGCAAACTCGGGATCCCTGATCAATCCCGTGGGGCGGCCCTGGTGATAGAAGCCGGCGCCCACTCCGGGTCGGTTCACACCGGTGATGCGCTCGCCCTTGCGCACGTCGGGGAACACCCGTGACAGCTCATCGCCCCACCGGGCGAGTTTTGCTTCGTCGCGGTAGCCCAGCCGCCTCATCTCGTCGAGACTGGTCTGGACCAGGCGCTGGCTCCTGATATTGCGCGCGTAGCGAAGGTCGAGCGCAAACTCAGCGTCCACGTTCCACCGTCCGCCATTGACCCACAGGGACGCGTCGTAGATGTGCAGCCCCAGCCAGCGCAGGCGCCCTTCGCCGGCAAGGCGCAGGTCGGGGAAATCACTGGCCACCTGCCCGGGCAAGGAGGAAGCCGCACAAGACAGGGAGAAGCACAGCAAGAGCAACGCCGGCAGGTTGACTCTAGTCACGTCGCAACTCCACCTGCATCACTTCAGTGCTTCCGGCACGGAAGCCGGCTTCGCAATATGCAAGATAGAAATTCCACAAACGCTCAAAGCGCGCGTCGAAGCCAAACCGGCGCAGATTGCCGGCCGCATGTGCGTAGCGTGTGCGCCAGCACTTGAGCGTCTGAGCATAGTCGAGCCCGAACGCGTGTTCCCCGCCCACCCGCAGTCCGGCGCGCTGCGCCTGCTCGCGAAAAATGCCCGGCGAAGGCAGCATGCCCCCGGGGAATACGTACTGCTGGATGAAGTCGGTGCCGCGACGATACTGTTCGTACAGTTCGTCGGCGATGACAATGGTCTGTACCACCGCGCCACCCCCGGGCCTGAGCCGGTCGCGCACGGTGGAAAAGTAAGCCGGCCAGTAGCGTTCCCCCACCGCCTCGAACATTTCCACCGAGACCACGTGATCGAAGGTGCCGGAGAGGTCGCGATAGTCGGTCAGGGCGAATCTGACCCTGTCACCAAGGCCGGCACCGTCTGCGCGCTCCTCGGCGAAGCGCAGTTGCTCGGCCGACAGCGTGATCCCGAGTACGCGGCAGCCACGGGTGCGTGCGGCGTACCCGGCGAATCCGCCCCAGCCGCAACCGATCTCCAGCACGTGATCGTCTGCGCCTATGTTCAGCGTGGCCAGGATGCGCTCGTACTTGGCGATCTGTGCCTCGTCGAGGGTGCGTCCTTCCTGGCCCTCGAACAGCGCTGATGAATAGGTCATCGTGCTGTCCAGCCAGGAGCGGTAAAAATCGTTGCCCAGGTCGTAATGCGCGTGAATGTTTCTTTTCGCGCCGCTGCGGGAGTTGGCGTTCAGCATGTGGCGCAGACGGTAGATCACCCCGCCCCACCACTTGCCGTACAGCGCCTTTTCCAGTACGGCGCGGTTCATCGCCGCCAGCAACAGCAGCGCCGCCAGGTCGGGCGTATCCCAGCGTCCATCGATATACGCTTCGGCAAAACCGATGTCGCCCGAACGCATCACCTCGGCGAATACGCCCCAGTCGAATAGCCGCAACTCGGCATCCGGCCCCGGCAATTCGCCCGGGAAACTGAAGGTCTGGCCGCCCGGTGAAACAAGTTTCAGCGTGCCATGCTGCAACCGCGCAAGCAGCGACAGCAGTACGCGGCTGGAGCGGGGTACATGCAGGGAAACATGCCCGGCTGCGATGTCGCCGGGGTTCATCGGCTTACCTCGTGTTTCGGCGGCGCCGGCTTGGCAAACCATGGCACGCCTTTCAGCCAAAGCTTCACGGCCTGATAATGGATACGCGCGATCACCGCAAGCGTCATCCATGGGTAGAGGAAAAACGCCCGCGCCAGGCTGCCGGGGCCGAACGGCACTGCCCTGCCCCACACCGAGGTCAGCAACATGGGCCCCTGCGGGTCGTCGTAGTCGATGCGGATGTGGCTCGCCTGCGCAGCGACGCGGAACTGGAAGGCGTAGCCGCCCTCGACTTCGCAGAACGGCGATACGTGGAACGCCTTGCGCACGGACAGCGCATCGCCGGCTTCGATCGGCCTGCGGTCCGGATGGGCAATCAGATAGCTGTGGTGCTCGCCGAAGGTGTTGTTGACTTCGCAGAGTACGGCCCGCAAGGCGTCGGCGCGGTCATGGCACATCCAGAAGCTCACCGGATTGAATACATAGCCAAGCATGCGCGGAAACACCTGCAGGTAGATCTCGCCATCGGCTTCGGATACGCCCGCGCACGCGAGCTGCCGGCGGATCCACGGCTCCGGCGCCGATCCGTCGCGGGCGCCGTGGTCGCGGAAATGGAAACTGAAAAGGTTCCAGCGGTTCACCGAGAACAACCGGTTCTCGAGTGTGCCGATCGCGCTCAACGGAAACTGCAGAAAGAAGACGCGGTAACGAAATGAATTGCGTTTCGGCCGCAGTCGTTTATGCATGACGCCGCCGAAGAATATCTGCGCCATCATGCCGCCATCTCGCTGCGTTGCCACGGCGCTTTCACGCCCAGCGCGTTGGCCACCGCCATGCCCGAC
>JANNUE010000192.1:0-12310 GCA_031394895.1 Betaproteobacteria bacterium | reverse complement strand
ACCAGTGCGTTCATGTTGGCGCCATCCACATAAACGCGGCCGCCGTGTGAGTGCACGAGTGCGCACAATTCCTTGACGTTGGTCTCGAACACACCGTGCGTGCTCGGGTAGGTGATCATCACCGCCGCCAGATTGGCGCTGTGCTGTTCGCATTTGGCCTTGAGATCGTTCAGATCGACATTGCCGTTCGCGTCGCAGGCCGTCACCACCACTTGCAGCCCGGCCATCTGGGCGCTGGCCGGGTTAGTGCCGTGCGCGCTGCTCGGGATCAGGCAGACGTTGCGCTGGCCCTGGCCGTGCGCTTCGTGGTAGGCGCGGATCGTCAGCAACCCGGCGTATTCGCCCTGCGAGCCGGCGTTCGGTTGCAGGCTCACGCCGGCGTAGCCGGTGGCCTGGCACAGCCAGTCGCAGAGCTGCTGGTCGAGTTCGTGATAGCCCTGCAACTGGTCACGCGGTGCAAACGGATGCAGGCCGGCAAACTCGGGCCAGGTGATCGGAATCATCTCGCTCGTGGCGTTGAGCTTCATCGTGCAACTGCCCAACGGGATCATGCTGCGGTCCAGCGCCAGGTCCTTGTCGGAGAGTCGGCGGATATAGCGCAGCATGCCGGTCTCGCTATGGTGCGTGTTGAACACCGGGTGCGTCAGGAACGCGCTGGCGCGGCGCAGCTCGGCTGGCAGCAGCGTTGCCGCGTCTCGCTCGTAGCTGGAGATCTTGGGCAGCGCCTGTGCGTCTTTGGCGAAGAAACTCCAGAGCTGCTCGATGTTGTCGCGCGTCGTTGTTTCGTCCAGCGAAATGCTCAGGCTGCTATCCGAAGCCCAGCGCAGATTGGCGCCAGCGGCGACGGCGCGCGCAGCGATCTGTTGGGTGGCGCCTGCGCTGTCAATCGTCAGCGTGTCAAACGCGCTGGCGTTGCTGATCCGATAGCCCATCTCTTGCAGACCACGTGCCAGCACGGCGGTGTAGGCGGCGACGCGCTGCGCAATGCGCACGAGCCCGGCCGGGCCGTGATAGACCGCGTACATGCTGGCAATCACCGCCGGCAGCACCTGCGCGGTGCAGATGTTGGATGTGGCTTTTTCGCGCCGAATGTGTTGTTCGCGCGTCTGCAGCGCGAGCCGGTAGGCCGGGTTGCCGTGCACATCGACGCTGACGCCGACGAGACGCCCTGGCATGGATCGTTTGAACTCGTCGCGACACGCCAGGTAGGCCGCGTGCGGGCCGCCGTTGCCCATCGGCATGCCAAAGCGCTGCGTGTTGCCGATGGCGATGTCGGCCCCCATTTCGCCCGGAGGAGTCAGCAGCGTCAGCGCAAGCAGATCGGCCGCCATGATGACGACGCCGCCACGCTTTTTGTACGCCGCAATGCGCTCGCGCTCATCGCGCACCACGCCGCTCAGACCGGGGTATTGCAACAACACGGCAAAGCTGTCTTCGGCCAAAGCCTGGTCGCCGCTGCAGACCTTGACGGTGATGCCCAGCGGCCTGGCGCGAGTTTGAATCACCTCCAGCGTCTGAGGTAACACCTGATCATCCACAAAGAAGGTGATCGACTTGGATTTGCCAACGCGCAGCGCCAGCGTCATGGCTTCGGCGGCGGCGGTGGCCTCGTCGAGCATCGAGGCGTTGGCCATCGGCAGCGCGGTCAGGTCGGTGACCATGGTTTGGAAGTTGACCAGCGCTTCCATGCGGCCCTGGCTGATCTCGGCCTGGTACGGCGTGTACGCGGTGTACCAGGCCGGGTTTTCCAGGATGTTGCGCAGGATCACGCCGGGCGTGTGCGTGTCGTAATAGCCCTGGCCGATATAGCTCTTGAAGACACGGTTCTTGGCCGCAATCGCCTTCAGCTCGGCCAGCGCCGCGGCCTCGGTGATCGCGTCGGGGATCGCCATGCGGCGGCTGCGCGCAATCGAGCGCGGCACGATGCCGTCGATCAACTCACGGCGCGAGCTGGCGCTGACGGCCTTGAGCATTAGCGCCTCGTCGGCAGCGCTGATGCCAATGTGGCGGGCAATGAATTCGCAAGGGTTTTCGAGTTCGGCGAGAGTGGGCATGGGCAGGGTGATGTTTGACATGATGGGAATGCAACAAAATGGAGAATTTGGCAGACTGAATTTGATTCTTGTAGGTCGGGTTAGCGCAGCGTAAGCCGACACCCGGCTGGCAATTGTCGGGTTACGCCCTTCAGGCTAACCCGACCTACGGATCGCAATGACCAATGTGCCATGGCGGGTGCAACCCCGGCCGCTGCAATCATGCACTGGCAGAAAATGTGCCGTAACTGGTCTCGTCCATCAAGGCGTCAAGCTCCGCTGGATTGGCCAGCTTGACCTTGAAAAACCAGCCGGCGCCCATTGGGTCGCTATTGGCCAGCGAGGGGTCGGCACGCAGCGCTTCGTTGACCTCGGTGACTTCGCCGCTGACCGGCATCAAAACGTCGGCCGCAGCCTTGACCGATTCGACGACACCGGCGATCTCTGTAGCCGCAAAGGTCTTGCCGATCTCGGGCAGATCGACAAAAACGATATCGCCGAGCGCTTCCTGCGCGTGCTGCGTGATGCCGACGGTGGCGCTGGCGCCATCGACTTTGAGCCATTCGTGGTCGGGGGTGTATTTGATCGTCATGAGGGTCTCCAAAAAATGAGTGAATAGAAAATCAACCGCGAAAGTAGCGGGTCGGCACAAACGGCATGGCAACCACTTCCATGAGCACCGGTTTGCCGCGCACTACGGCATTGACCCGCGTGCCCAGCACAGCGAACTCTGGTGTGACATACGCCATCGCCACCGGCCTGTCGATGGTCGGCCCGAGCAGCCCGCTGGTGACTTCACCAATGCGTTCGCCGGCCTGGTTTTGCAGCTCGGTGTGGTCCCGCACTGGTATGCGTTCCAGCGCGATCAAACCAACCCGCTTGCGCGCTGGTGCTTCTGAGCCGCCAGCAAGTTGCGCCAGAATTTTGTCTGCGCCGGGAAAGCCGCCTGCGCGTGCGCCGTCTGTGCGGCGCACCTTTTGCATGGCCCAGTTTAGATTCGCTTCGACCGGCGTCGTGCTGGTGTCGATGTCGTTGCCGTACAGCGGCAACCCGGCTTCGAGTCGCAGCGAGTTGCGTGCGCCCAGGCCGATAGGCTGCACTTCGGGCTGTGCGAGCAGCGCCTTGGCCAGCGCTTGCGCCTGACTGGCGTGCACCGAAATCTCAAAGCCATCTTCGCCGGTGTAGCCGCTGCGCGTCAGGAACACGTCGATGCCTTGCGCGCCGGCCTGCACGGTGAACCGTCCGCCGGTCATGAACACCAGCTTTTCGACGCCTGGCGCCAGCCTTGACAGGGCGTTGACGGCTTGCGGACCCTGCAACGCTAGCAGCGCCATCTCGGGCATCGGGATGACCTGGCAGCGGCTTCCGACTCTGGTCTGGATGTGTGCGATGTCGCCGACTTTGCAGGCGCCGTTGACGATCACAAAGATGTCTTCTTCGCGCTTGAAGAACATCAGGTCGTCGATGATGCCGCCCGCGTCATTGAGCAACAGTCCGTAGCGCTGTTTGCCGACCGCCAGGTCGATCACATCGACCGGCAGCAGGCTCTCCAGCGCGGCAGCCGCGTCCGGCCCGACGAGACGCAACTGGCCCATGTGGGAGACGTCAAACAGGCCGGCGGCGCCGCGCGTGTGGCGATGTTCGGCCATCAGGCCGGCCGGGTATTGCACCGGCATCGAATAGCCGGCAAACGCCACCATGCGGGCGCCCAGCGCGATGTGCAGGTCGTTCAGCGGTGTGAGCAATAGATTGTCGGGCGAGGTGGCCATCAGCGGACTCCGATCAGAGTTTCAAAAGGGGCAAATGAAATCCCATGACCGAAATCATGGCTTGCCCCCGCTGTCCGCTTTACCTGAGAGATTCGCCTGGCGATGCAGGTTTGCTCCTTCGGTGGATTGCATCTGGTGCAATCTCTCTCCAGTGGGGATCGTCAAAAAGTTCTTCAACTTCGCAACGTTGGTCAGTCCTTTTGCCTGAGCGTTCAAACTGCTGTTGTCAGCAACTCTGCGCCTTCGGCGGCACTTGCAGCAAGTGCTCTCTCCTGACCTGGATATTCTAGCTGCTTGCGTGACCAAGCCAGGCCGGTTGTCTGGCCGGTGTCTGGCAGCACCCCGGCCGACCTCCCGCTCATGCGCACGCCAGGCGCTGCAGAAACTACATCCCGGCGTAGTTCGGTCCGCCACCACCCTCGGGTGTGATCCAGACGATGTTCTGGGTGGGGTCCTTGATGTCGCAGGTCTTGCAGTGGACGCAGTTCGCGGCGTTGATCTGCAGGCGGTCGCTGCCGTCGTCGTCCTTGACGAACTCGTAAACGCCGGCCGGGCAGTAGCGTGCCTCCGGACCGGCAAACTCGGCCAGGTTGGTGGCAACCGGAATTGACGCGTCTTTCAGCGTCAGATGCGCTGGTTGGTTCTCTTCGTGGTTGACATTGCTGATGAACACGCTGCTGAGCCGGTCAAAGGTCAGTTTGCCGTCGGGCTTGGGATAGTCTATCGGCTTGCATTCGGCTGCGGGTTTGAGGTAGGCGTAGTCTGGTTTGTCGCGGTGTATCGTCCACGGCATATGGCCGCGCAGCGCAAACTGTTCCAGCCCGTTCATCAGTGTGCCGACCGTCAGTCCGTATTTGAACCAGGCCTTGAAGTTGCGCGATTTGTTCAGCTCGGCATGCACCCAGCTATGCTCAAACGCCTCCGGGTAAGCGCTCAGTTCGTCGTGCTGGCGTCCGGCAGTGATCGCGTCATAGGCGGCTTCTGCCGCCAGCATGCCGGTCTTGATCGCGGTGTGGCTGCCCTTGATGCGGCTCACCGTCAGAAAGCCGGCCTCGCAGCCGACCAGCGCGCCGCCCGGGAGCACGGTCTTGGGCAACGACATCAGGCCACCGGCGGTGATGGCGCGCGCGCCGTAGGCAAGACGCTTGGCGGGTTTGAGGCCCTGCTCTTCGCCTTCGAGGTAGTAGCGCACGTTTGGGTGCGTTTTCCAGCGCTGGAATTCTTCAAACGGGCTCAGGTACGGGTTGGCGTAGTTCAGCCCGGTGATGAAGCCCAGCGCAACCTTGTTGTCTTCCATGTGATACATGAACGAGCCACCATAGGTGCTGTTGTCCATCGGCCAGCCGGCGGTGTGCATGACGAAGCCGGGCTGATGGCGTTTCGGGTCGATCTCCCACAGTTCCTTGATGCCCAGGCCATAGCTCTGCGGGTCGCGACCCTCGTCAAGCTTGTACTTGGCAATTAACTGGCGCCCCAGATGGCCGCGCGAGCCTTCCGCAAAAATCGTGTACTTGGCCAGCAGTTCCATGCCGATTTGGAAGTTTTCACCGGGCTCGCCATCCTTGCCAACACCCATGTTGCCGGTCGCCACGCCTTTGACCGAGCCGTCGTCGTTGTAGAGCACTTCAGCGGCGGCGAAGCCGGGAAAAATTTCAACGCCCAAATTCTCCGCCTGTGTGCTGAGCCAGCGCGTCAGGGCGCCCAGGCTGATCACGTAATTGCCATGGTTCTGGCTGCACTCTGGCAGCATGAAGTTGGGCGTGCGGTAAGCGCCTTTTTCACTGAGAAACATCATTGCTTCGTCAGTGACCAACTGGTTCAACGGAGCGCCCATCGCCTTCCAGTCGGGGAACAGCTCGTTCATCGCGATCGGGTCCATCACGGCGCCCGACAGAATGTGGGCGCCCGGCTCGGAACCCTTCTCCAGTACCACGACCGAAACATCCTTGCCTTTTTCGGCGGCCAGTTGCTTCAGGCGAATCGCGCTGGCCAGGCCGCCCGGGCCGCCACCGACGACGACAACGTCGTACTCCATAGCTTCACGCGGACCGAATTTGGTCAAAATTTCCTGGTTTGTCATGGCTAAACTCGCTTGATAATGAGCGCGCGGTCTGGAACAGAGCCGCGACCGGGGATTGTCGAACGCGAAGCCGATTTTAGGCGTTGAATTGTCATAATAGAACGACCGTTCTTTTTATTAGTGGGGAATTACAAAATGGCTTACAGCATGGATCTTTCCGGCCGGGTGGCGCTCATCACTGGCGCCTCCAGCGGCCTGGGTGCGCAGTTTGCCAGAACGCTGGCCGGCGCGGGCGCCGCCGTGGTGCTGGCCAGTCGCCGACTTGACAAGCTCAAGGAGTTGCGGGCCCAGATTGAAGGCGACGGCGGTGACGCGCACGTGATGGAACTCGACGTCAACAACCACGACTCAATCAAGTCGGCGGTGGCGCATGTCGAAACCGAGGTTGGCTCGATTGATATCCTGGTGAACAACTCGGGCGTCAGCACGACGCAGCGCCTTCAGGACGTGTCGGAAACAGACTTTGACTTCATGTTCAACACCAACGTCAAAGGCGCTTTCTTCGTCGCGCAGGAGGTTGGCAAACGCATGCTGGCGCGGGCCCGTGGCTCGGCGCCGGGCAGCTACACCGGCGGACGCATTGTCAACATCGCGTCGATGGCCGGCTTGCGCGTGTTGCCGCAGATCGGCGTCTATTGCATGAGCAAGGCGGCGGTGGTGCAGATGACCAAGGCGATGGCGCTGGAGTGGGGCAAATTCGGCATCAATGTCAATGCCATTTGCCCGGGCTACATCGACACTGAAATCAATCATCAGCACTGGCAGACCGAGCAGGGCAAAAAGCTGGTGCAGATGCTGCCGCGCAAACGCGTCGGGCAAGCCAAGGATCTGGATGCCGTGCTGGTCATGCTGTGCTCCAACGAGAGCCACTTCATCAACGGCGCCGTCATTTCGGCGGACGATGGCTTTGGTGTGTGAATATGGCCCCCACGCTTGCCACTGCGTGTGCTGCGCTTCCCCCCAAGGGGGCCATGCCTTGCTTGGGGCGGCCCGGCGCGGCGGCACCTGAATGCTAAAGGGGATTCTGGCCGGTCTCGGTGCCGGCGCCCTGTGGGGGTTGGTGTTTGTCGTTCCGCGCATGGCGCCGGGCCTGACGTCGGTCGATTTGACGGCCGGGCGTTTCTTGAGCTACGGCGCGATGTCGGCACTGGTGATGACCTTCAACTGGCGATCGCACAAGTGGCCGACCGTGCGTCAGGCATTGAGCGCTTTGGGAATGAGTCTGCTCGGCGCCACCGCTTATTACGTGCTGATCGTGCTGGCAATTCAAAACTCGGGCAGCGAAGTGCCGACGCTGATCATTGGAACCATTCCGTTGTGGGTCATGTTGCTGGGCAAGCCGGCAGCGCTGAAGTGGAAGTCGCTGCTGCCTGGACTGGCGCTCACCACCGCCGGTCTGGTGCTTATGATGAACGCCGTCAACCCGCTTCTTCATGGTCCGAGTGAAGCAGGCACCGGCAATTTCTGGTGGGGCGTCGTGCTGGCGACAGCCGCCATGCTGTGCTGGACCGCCTTTGCGCTGTTGAACGCGGCGTGGCTGAAACGCCACCACGACGTCAGCGCCACCGAATGGACCAACTGGCTCGGCATCGCTACCGGCATCGGGGCCCTGGGTCTTTGGCTGCTGGCCGGGTCAAGTTCAAGCGAGTTGCTGGCACTCGACGATATCGGGTTTGTCGCCTTCATTTGCGTGGCGACAGGCATTGGCTCGGCCTGGCTGGCCAGCATTTTGTGGAACATCGCCAGCCAGAATCTGAGCGTCAGCCTGTGCGGTCAACTGATCGTCAGCGAGACCCTGTTTGCCTTGCTGTATTCGTTTGCCTGGGACCGGGCCTGGCCCGGTGCCTTGCAACTGCTGGCCGCCGCGCTGTTTACGCTCGGCATCCTGGCCTCCATCAGGGCTCATCGATGACTCTGTGGAGCCGGCGAAACAGCCAGCATGGCACCCGGCGCGGCTGGCTTGGCGCGCGCGGTTCGCTCAGCGCGCGCCTGGCCGGCGCTGGCCAGAGCTTTGGCGTGCAGGTGCTGCGTCAGGGGCGCCAGCGCATGCGCGCCGATGAAGCCAGAGCGCTGGGGCGCACGCGCCTCGGCCCTGCCTACGTGCGCGAAGTGCTGCTGCGCGTGGACGATATTCCCGTCGTGTTTGCCCGCAGCGTGACGTGGCATGCCAGCTCCAATGGGCCGTGGCGTTCGCTGCGTGGCCTGGGCACACGGCCGCTGGCCGACGTGCTGTTTCAGCGCCTGGGCCTGGAGCGCATGCCGCTGGAGTTTGCGCGTTTCAAGCCGGCCAGTCGTTGGCAACGCGACGTGGCCCATGCTTGGCGGCTGGCCACGACCAACCCGCTGACCATCAAGTCGGTGCCGGCGCGACGCTCGGTATTTACCCGTTACGGTGCGGCGCTGCTGGTGATGGAAGTGTTCGCTGCAGCGCACGTCCCGTGGCGCTGGCCCAGCGGCAGACACTGCACATCCGCTGACGTTTTGACTGACAGGAAATCATGAAAATCGAAATTCCGGAGCGCAAGAAACTGGTTCATCAAATGCAGATACCCATTCGCTGGGGCGACATGGATGCGATGAACCACGTCAACAACGCGAGCTACTTCCGTTACCTTGAAACCTGCCGCATTGAGTGGATGTATTTGATCGGTTGCCAGCCCGATCCGGCGGGCGAAGGGCCAGTAATTGTGAATGCGTTCTGCAACTTCTACAAACAGCTCGAATACCCCGGCAATGTGCTGATGAAGCTGTACGTCAGCGACCCGGGTCGCACCACGTTCGAGAGTTGGGGAACGATGGAACGCGGCGATCAGCCCGGCGTTGTTTGCGCGGCTGGCGGCGCCACCACGATCTGGGTTGATTTCCCTACCCAGAAGGCGAAGACGCTGCCGGACTGGATGCGACAACTGGTCAGCTGAGCGGCGTCGCAGCCGTGGTTATGCCTTCTGCTTGGGCACGCGTCCCATCAAATAGAACTCGGGGTTTGGTTGCATGCCGCTGAAGGAAGCCATGCGGTTGGACAGGCCGAAAAAGGCGGTGATGGCGGCAATGTCCCAGGCGTCTTCGTCGCTGAAGCCGTGGATGTATAGCGTGTCAAAGTCGAAGTCTTCGAGTTCGTCCGAATGCAGGCAGACCTTCATCGCAAAGTCCAGCATCGCGCGCTGGCGCGGCGTGATGTCGGCCTTGCGGTAGTTCACCGCCACCTGGTCCGCCACCAGCGGTTTTTTCTCGTAGATGCGCAAAATCGCACCGTGCGCCACCACGCAATACAGGCACTTGTTGGCCGCGCTGGTGGTGGTGACTATCATCTCGCTGACGCCCTTGGTGAGGCCCGAATCCTCCATGAGCATCAGCGCGTCGTGATAGGCAAAGAAGGCGCGCCACTCGGCCGGCCGGCGCGCCAGCGACAAAAAGACATTAGGAACGAAGCCGGCTTTTTCCTGCACTTCCAGAATCTTGGTGCGAATGTCGTCGGGCAGGTCCTTGAGCTCGGGGGCGGGATAGCGGGTCATGGGGTGTCTCCGGGTTTTGACCGGGCCATTATCCGGTCAGTCGCCGGTAAATGAAAGAGCCGCACCAAGCTGAGTGAAAGAGCTGCGCCAAGCTGAGCGGGGCCGGCGGCCGCGCTGCTAAACTATGGCGGTCATTGGGGAGTAGTCGCCTCTCGCTCGATACGTAGCGAAAGGGCTTGCGTCAACATACTTGATCGGTCGATCATGGTGCAAGCGGTTTCTAACTTGGCAAGACCTTTGACTGCGCAGTTTCGGAATTGGCCGGGGAACTGTGCAGTCATTGCTTTTGTCCGGCTCTGGAACCCTGCATGGAAGCTCTCTTCATCTCGACCGGTGTGGTCGCCCTGGCTGAAATTGGTGACAAAACCCAGTTGCTGGCGTTCATACTTGCGGCGCGTTTCAAAAAGCCGCTGCCCATCATTGCCGGCATCCTGTGCGCCACGCTCGTTAATCACGGCCTAGCAGGCGCCTTGGGCGCCTGGATCACGACCGTCGTCAGCCCCGAGTGGATGCGCTGGCTGCTCGGCCTGTCGTTTATCGGCATGGCGATCTGGACGCTGATTCCAGACAAGATCGAGGAAGAGGAAACCAGGGTCGCCGGCCGGCTCGGAGTGTTCGGCGCCACGCTGATCACGTTCTTCCTGGCTGAAATGGGCGACAAGACCCAGCTTGCTACCGTCGCTCTGGCGGCCCACTACGGCGCGCCGGTGATGGTGATTGCCGGCACGACGCTCGGGATGCTGCTGGCCGATGTGCCGGCCGTTTTTGTCGGCAACCGCTTCGCCGAAAAACTCCCGATGAAACTGGTGCACAGCATTGCCGCGGGAGTTTTCTCCGTGATGGGGCTGCTTACGCTGTTCAGGATTGACAAGCTGTTTCAGTGACCCCGCGCCGGCGCCGGCTTGGCGGTTCAGCCCGCCATCAGGCGGTGCACCAGATCACCGGTGTTGGAGGCCTTGTACTTGCGCATCAGGCGGGCGCGGTAGATCTCGACGGTGCGGTGACTGATCAGCAGCGCCTTGCCAATCTCCTTTGACGTCAGACCGTCCATCAGGTGCGCCGCAACCTCGCGTTCGCGCGCAGTCAGTTCGGCTTTGACCGGGCGGCGCGAACTCAGGTCTTCAAAGGTCCAGATGCCGGCCTCGTGCGGCGTCTCAGGGTTGAGCGCGCGTCCGGTCACGTGGCACCAGAAGGTCTCGCCGCTGGAGCGCTTCATGATGCGGTCATCGGCGTACGTGCCATTGCGGTTGAGTATCGGAGCGATGCGTGAGCCGGTGCGTTCGAACTCAAGCGCACTCGGGTACAGTACCTGAAATGACTGGCCGACCAGCAGTTCGTGGGAAGCGCCAAACATCTCGCACAGGTGGCGATTGCAGTTCACAATGGTCCGGTGGCTGGAAAGTGCCAGTCCGACCGGCGCGAGTTCAAAGGCAAGGCGGTAATCGATGTCCATCGGGTCGGTGCAATGAAAGTTAGGGTTTGTACTTTACGAAGTACTACGTATGTGGCTAGGTAGTATGGTACGGCAATTGTTTCTTACAAGGAGATTAGCAAGTGAACAAGATTTACCCAAGCGCTGCCAAAGCGCTGGAAGGGATTGTCCATGACGGCCAGTTGCTGGCAGTCGGCGGCTTTGGCTTATGCGGCATTCCCGAGGCGCTGATCGACGCGCTGTGCGCCACCGGCGTCAAAGACCTGACAGTCATCTCCAATAACGCCGGGGTCGATGGCTTCGGTCTAGGCAAACTGCTGGAGACGCGCCAGATCACCAAGATGATTTCCAGCTACGTTGGAGAGAACAAGGAGTTCGAGCGCCAGTACCTGGCCGGCGAACTGCAGCTGGAATTCACGCCGCAAGGCACGCTGGCGGAAAAGCTGCGCGCCGGTGGTGCCGGGATTCCGGCCTTTTACACGCGAACGGGTTTTGGCACGCTGGTGGCCGAAGGCAAGGAAACGCGCAAGTTCGACGGTCACGACTATGTGATGGAACTCGCGCTGATACCCGAGGTGTCGCTGGTCAAGGCCTGGAAGGCGGACAAGAGCGGCAACCTGCTGTTCAGGCGCACGGCGCGCAACTTCAACCCGGCGGTGGCGATGGCCGGCAAGATTACCGTGGTCGAAGTGGAAGAGATTGTCGAGACCGGCACCTTTGATCCGGACGCAGTGCATTTGCCGGGCATTTATGTGCACCGCATTGTGCTCAATGCCACCCCTGAAAAGCGCATCGAAAAGCGCACCCTCACCGAGAAAGCAGGAGTTTGATCATGGCCTGGACACACGACCAAATGGCTGCCAAGGCGGCCGAAGAATTGCATGATGGTTACTACGTCAATCTGGGCATCGGTTTGCCGACACTGGTGGCCAATTTTGTGAATCCCGATATCGAGGTCTGGCTGCAGAGCGAAAACGGCATGCTCGGCATCGGTCCGTTTCCGACCGCAGACGAGGTTGACGCCGACCTGATCAACGCCGGCAAGCAGACCGTCACCACCATTGCCGGCTCGTCCATCTTTGGCAGCCATGACAGCTTTGCCATGATTCGCGGCGGCAAGATCAACCTCAGCATTCTGGGCGCCATGCAGGTCAGTGAGAAGGGCGACCTGGCGAACTGGATGATTCCCGGCAAGATGGTCAAGGGCATGGGCGGCGCTATGGACTTGGTAGCGGGCGTGAAGCGCGTGATCGTGCTGATGGAGCATGTGGCACGCAAGAAAGACGGCACTGAGGATCTGAAAATCCTGCCGCAATGCAATCTGCCACTCACCGGCGTCGGCGTGGTGGACCGCATCGTGACCGACCTGGCGGTGCTGGACGTGACGCCGCAGGGCCTCAAGGTGGTGGAACTGGCGCCCGGGGTGTCGATGCAAACGCTGCAGTCCAAGACCGGCGTCAAGCTGCACTGAGGCTGGAGCATCG
>JANNUE010000179.1:0-5623 GCA_031394895.1 Betaproteobacteria bacterium | reverse complement strand
TGGGTGTCAATCTGGGCGCCCTGCCGACCAAGGGCTTGACGCTGCCGCTGATGAGTTATGGCGGCTCCGCGATCCTGGCCAACCTCGTCTCGCTGGCGGTGGTGCTGCGCATCGATCACGAGAACCGGGTGCTCATGCGGGGAGGGAGGGTATGAGCCCGATCAATGTGCTTGCCGCCGCGCCGGGCCGCCCCAAGCAAGGCACGGCCCCCTTGGGGCTGGAGCCTGCGGCTCCAAACCTGCTTGAGCAGGGTTGGACAGGCGACAGAGGCGAAGCGTCTCGAGAGCCGCGGCCTGCAAGGCCTCGCGCAGTACGCGGAGCGACAAGCGTGGGGGTAGTACTAATCATGGCCGGCGGGACGGGAGGGCATATCTTCCCGGGGCTGGCCGTGGCACTGGCTTTGCGCGAGCGCGGCTGGCGCGTGCATTGGCTCGGCGGTGCCGGCAGCGCGGCGCAGCCGAGCATGGAAAGCCGGCTGGTGCCGGCGCAAGGGTTGCCGTTTGAGGCGCTGGATTTCTCCGGTGTGCGCGGCAAAGGCTGGGGCGCCACTGTCAAGCTGCCGTGGCGCTTGTTGCGGGCCTGCGCGCAAAGCGTTGCGGTGTTGCGCCGGTTGCGGCCCGACGTTGTGCTCGGTCTGGGTGGCTACATCACGGTCCCGGCCGGGATGATGAGTATCGTGCTGGGCACCCCGCTGGTTTTGCACGAACAGAATTCGGTCGCCGGCATGGCCAACAGGATGCTGGCCCGCTTTGCCAGACGTGTCTTCACCGCCTTTCCCGACGTGCTGCGCAACGGGCAGTGGGTCGGCAATCCGCTGCGTCGGGCGTTTACCGCGTGCTCCGACCCGGCCAGCCGCTTTGCCGGGCGCAGCGGAGCGTTGCGCCTGCTGGTTCTCGGGGGCAGCCTGGGCGCGCGCGCGCTCAACGACATCGTGCCGCGCGCACTGGCACTGCTGGCGCCGCATGAGCGTCCGCTGGTGCTGCACCAGAGCGGAGCGACCCAGATCGACGCGCTGCGCGCCAACTACTCGCAGGCCGGTGTGCAGGCTGAACTCACGCCCTTTATTGACGACACCGCGCAGGCCTTTGCCGAGGCCGATCTGGTGATCTGCCGCGCCGGCGCCAGCACCGTCACCGAGATTGCAGCGGTCGGTGCGGCCGCGCTGTTTGTGCCGTTCCCGTTTGCGGTGGATGACCACCAGACGCGCAATGCCAGCTTCCTGGTGGATCAGTCAGCTGGTTGGCTGGTGGCGCAACCGGATTTGACTCCGCAACGCCTGGCGGAGTTCCTGCGCAGCACCGACCGCGCCCAACTGCTGGCCTGCGCGCAGGCCGCCAAGACGCTGGAAAAACTGGATGCGACCGCCAAAATTGTTGCCGCGTGCGAGGAGATAAGCCAATGAAACACGCTATTCGTCACATTCATTTTGTCGGCATCGGCGGCGTCGGCATGTCCGGCATCGCCGAAGTGCTGTTCAACCTGGGCTACACCGTCTCGGGCTCCGACCTGGCCGACAGCGTCACCCTCAAGCGCCTTGCTGATCTGGGCATCCAGACCTATATCGGACACGCAGCCAACAACGTGTCGGCGGCGGATGCCGTGGTGACTTCGACCGCTGTTCAGGCCGACAACCCCGAAGTGCTGGTGGCGCGCGAGAAGCGCATTCCGGTGGTGCCGCGTGCACTGATGCTGGCCGAGCTGATGCGTCTCAAGCAGGGCATCGCGATTGCCGGCACGCATGGCAAGACCACCACCACCAGCCTGGTTGCCAGCGTGCTGGCGCAGGCCGGGCTGGATCCGACGTTTGTGATCGGCGGGCGCCTGAACAGCGCCGGTGTCAACGCCAGGCTGGGGCAGGGCGACTACATCGTGGTCGAGGCCGACGAGTCGGACGCGTCGTTTCTGAACCTGCTGCCGGTGATGGCGGTGGTGACCAATATCGACGCCGACCATATGGAGACCTATGGCCATGATTTCGAACGCTTGAAGCGTGCGTTTGTTGACTTTCTGCACCGCATGCCGTTCTACGGCACCGCCATTTTGTGTACCGACGACGCCGCCGTGCGCGACATCGTGCCGCAGGTGACCTGCCCGATTACCAGCTACGGTTTTGACGAGGACTCGCAAGTCCGGGCGGTCGATGTGCGCGCGGTCGAGGGTCAGATGCACTTCACCGTGCAGCGCCGCAACGGCGTTGTGCTGCCGGATCTGGCGGTCGTGCTGAACCTGCCGGGGCGCCACAACGTACTGAATGCGCTGTCAGCGATTGCCGTAGCGGTGGAACTGAATGTGCCCGATGAGGCAGTGCTCAAGGCACTGGCCGAGTTCAAGGGTGTAGATCGGCGCTTTCAGCGCTGGGGAGAAGTCATGGCCAGCGACGGTGGCGCGTTCACGCTGGTGGACGACTACGGTCATCACCCGGTCGAAATGGCGGCGACGCTGGCCGCCGCCCGCGGTGCTTTCCCCGGACGGCGCCTGCTGCTGGCGTTTCAGCCGCATCGCTTCACCAGGACGCGCGACTGCTTTGAAGATTTCGTCAAGGTCATTGGGCAGGCCGACGCCGTCCTGCTGGCCGAGGTTTACGCTGCCGGCGAGGCGCCGATCGTCGCCGCCGACGGGCGCACTCTGGCGCGCGCGCTGCGGGTTGCGGGTCACATCGAGCCGGTCTTCGTCGACGACATCGCGGGCATGGCGCAGGCCATTATTGACAACGCCCGCGCCGGCGATGTGGTGCTGTGCATGGGCGCCGGCTCGATCGGCGCAGTGCCAGCCAGGGTGCTGGCGTTGCTTGAAAACACAAGACTCTTGACAATGGAGGTACCACGGTGATGAGTCATTCCGATCCAGGCAAAGTGGCCGTTCTGATGGGCGGCGCGTCGGCCGAGCGCGAGATCTCGCTGATGTCGGGCAACGGCGTGTTGCAGGCGTTGCGTTCGCAGGGCGTGGATGCGCATGCGTTCGATCCGGCGGAGCGCGATCTGGTGGAACTTAAGCGCGATGGCTTTGACGTCTGCTTCATTGCCTTGCACGGCCGCTTTGGCGAAGACGGCACGGTGCAGGGCGCGCTCGAGTTGCTCGGCATTGCCTATACCGGCTCCGGCGTGATGGCTTCCAGCATCGCGATCGACAAGGTCATGACCAAGCGTCTGTGGCTTGCCGACGGCTTGCCGACGCCGGCCTGGCGCATGGTCGACAGCGCAGCGGCGACCGCCAGTGCCCTGACCGAACTGAGCAGCCCGATGATTGTCAAGCCGGCGCGTGAAGGCTCGACCATTGGGCTGACCAAGGTTAGCGCGCTTGAGCAGTGCGCGCAGGCTTATGCACTGGCGGCACGGCATGACAGCGATGTGCTGTGCGAACAGTTCATCAGCGGTGACGAAGTGACGATTGCGGTACTGGGGACCGGCGCTGCGGCGCGCGCGCTGCCGGTGATTCGCATCGTCGCGCCGGACGGCAACTATGACTACCAGAACAAGTACTTCACCGACAGCACGCAGTATCTGGTGCCTTGCGGCCTGCCCGCCGGCGAAGAAGAACACATTCAGGCGCTGGTGCTCAAGGCCTATCGCAGTCTGGGTTGCCGTGGCTGGGCCCGCGCCGACGTGATGATTGATGCGCGCAGCCGTCTGCCGTATCTGCTCGAAATCAACACCTCGCCTGGCATGACCGGGCACTCGCTGGTGCCGATGGCGGCCAAGGCGGCCGGCATCAGTTACCCCGAGCTGTGTGTCCGGGTGTTGCAGCAGGCCTCGCTCGACTATGCGGTGCCGGGGAGCAAGGTCTTGCCATGACACAGTCGGTAGCCGCACCACTCGACGTCAAGCTCATGAATGCGACTGCCATGGTCCTGTTCGTGCTGTTTGCGCTGCTGGTCGCTGCTGCGCTGGCGGGATGGGTTTCACGTCAGCCGCCGTTTGCGATTGCCCGCATCGTCGTCAACGGCGACGTGGCGCACAGCAACGCAGTGACCTTGCGCGCCAATGTGGCGTCGCGTTTGAGCGGCACCTTCTTCACAGTCGATCTGGCCCGTGCCAGGCTGGCATTTGAGTCCGTGCCCTGGATCCGCCAGGCAGTGGTGCGGCGCGAATTTCCGAACCGCCTGAGCGTGCAGTTGCAAGAACACAAGGCAGCGGCCTACTGGGGCAGTGAAGGAGACAGCAAATTGCTGAACAGCTTTGGCGAGGTGTTTGAAGCCAATCTGGGTGAGGTCGAGCAGGAGGACTTGCCGCGCCTGAATGGACCCGACGGCCAGGCACCGCAGGTGCTGGCGATGTACCAGACACTGCAGCCGGTGCTGGAAGCGATGGACATGGGTCTGGAGCAGATCGAATTGACGGCGCACGGTGGCTGGCGCGCGCGGCTCGACGGCGGTGCGGTGCTCGAACTCGGCGCCGGCTCGGTCAGCGACGTGCTGGCGCGCACGCAGCGCTTTCTCAAGACGCTGACGCAAGTGACATCGCGCTACGGGCGCAAACCCGACGCGCTGGAGACGGCAGATCTGCGCCATCAGGACGCGTACGCGATCCGTTTGCGTGGTGTCACCACGTTGGCAGCAAGTGGCGCAAAGAAATAGCGGTAACAGTAGTAACAGGTGAATATATGGCAAAAGAGTACAAGGATCTGGTGGTGGGCCTGGACATCGGCACTGCGAAGGTGATCGTGGTCGTGGCCGAAGTGCTGGCTGGCGGCGAACTCAAGCTCGCCGGCCTGGGCGTGGCGCCCAGCAACGGCATCAAGCGCGGTGTCGTGGTCAACATTGACGCCACCGTGCAAAGCATCCAGCAGGCGCTCAAGGAAGCCGAGTTGATGGCCGACTGCAAGATCACCCGTGTCTATACCGGCATCACCGGCAGCCACATCCGCGGCTTCAATTCGAGCGGCATGGTGGCGATCAAGGACCGCGAAGTCAGCGCCGCCGATGTAGCGCGCGTGGTGGAAACCGCCAAGGCGATCAACATCTCGACCGACCAGCGGCTGCTGCTGGTCGAGCCGCAGGAGTTCATCATCGATGGGCAGGACGTGAAAGAGCCGATCGGCATGAGCGGCATCCGGCTCGAAGCCAAGGTGCATATCGTGACCGGCGCCCAGAGCGCGGCCGAGAACATCATCAAGTGCGTGCGCCGCTGCGGCCTCGAAGTCGAGCAGCTGATGCTCAATCCGCTGGTCAGCAGCCTGGCGGTGCTGACCGAAGACGAGCGTGAACTGGGCGTGGCGCTGGTGGACATCGGCGCCGGCACCACCGACGTGGCGATCTTCACCAACGGCGCCATTCGCCACACCGCCGTCATTCCGATTGCCGGCGACCTGATCACCAGCGACATTGCCATGGCGCTGCGCACGCCGACCAAGGACGCCGAAGAGATCAAGGTCGAGAGCGGCTACGCCAAGCAGATGCTGGCCGACCCGGAATCCCAGGTTGAGGTCCCCGGCCTGGGCGACCGCGGCCCGCGCATGCTCAGTCGCCAGGCGCTGGCCGGTGTCATCGAGCCGCGCGTGGAAGAGATTTTTTCCCTGGTGCACCAGGTCATGCGCGAGTCCGGGTTTGAAGAAATGCTCTCCAGCGGCATTGTGCTCACCGGTGGCAGCTGCATCATGCCCGGCATGGTGGAGTTGGGCGAAGACA
>JANNUE010000140.1:0-14577 GCA_031394895.1 Betaproteobacteria bacterium | reverse complement strand
GCAAGATAGGCGCCGTCTTGGCCGGTGATGCCGGTGATGAGTGCTACTTTGGTCATGGGTTGTTTGTTAAAGGTTCAGCAATTGCAAAAAGGGTGACATGGTGTCATTGCGAGGAGCGGAGCGACGTGGCAACCCAGGAAGTCCGGGGGCATGGATTGCCGCGCTGCGCTCGCAATGACGGGACAGACTGCCGTCATTGCGAGGAGCGAAGCGACGTGGCAATCCAGGAAGTCTGGGGACATGGATTGCCGCGCTGCGCTCGCAATGACGATAGCGGGTGGATTGCCGCGCTGCGCTCGCAATGACGCCACTGCTGCCGTCAATAGCGGCAGCGTGTTGAGGGTAAAGGGTTAGTCTGAACGGACTATTGCTCCGCAGAAGTCACGACGGTAGAGTGCAAACATCAATGCAACCATGCGACTTTCCAAAAGGCTTCGATGAAAACAACGGTACTCGCTCAGGCGCTTGCAGCGGTGCTGTCTATCGCAGCCATGCCTGTTTCTGCAGACACGTCAAATTACAGCTTCAACACCTATTTGTCTGGCAACGGCCCAACAACAGTTTCAACGTTTGCGACGCTTTCAATCGCGACTACAGATTACCTTACCTTTACTTTTGACCTTAAGCTTGGGACCAATCTCAGCTCAGTCTTCGGTACGGGGGCGTTCGTTAGTAGCATGCTGGTTAACACTTACGCTAATAGCGGTCCACTTTCATCCAGCATTTTGACCGGGCCCTGGGGAGTGGCCAATGTTATCCAAGACACTAAAAATGTGAATACAGGCGACATCCTTTGGGACTTTACAGAGAAATTCTGTTTACTGAAAGAGAAAGGCAATAGCTGCAATAACCCTGACAACCCAGGGGCTCGTTTAGTTGCGGAAGAAGAGGTGAAGTGGACAACAACATTCGCGGCTGTGCAGCAGCCATTGCTCGCGATCCCCGGACTGGCTTTGAAGGTGCAAGGCTACAGCTTCAACGGCAAGGATAGCAGCGCAGAATACACGGCAGTATCCGCCGTCCCCGAACCGGAATCCTACGCCATGCTGCTGGCCGGCCTGGGCCTGATGGGTGCCATTGTTTGGCGCCGCAGGCAGTCTGACGATTCTTAGATTTAACGGGAGAAAGCCATGCCCATGCTGAAGACCCTTTGCGCCGCTGCAGCGTTGGTGCTGTTGACACCGGTGGCCCATGCTAATTTGATCAATAACGGTGGCTTTGAAGACAACGCGTTCACCGGGTGGTTCACTACGATTTCCGCCGGCTCTGGTTTATCCGCGTGGACGGTTGAATCTGGTAGTGTGGACCTAATTAACACTTATTGGCAGCCTGCCGCAGGGTCATACAGCATAGACCTCAACGGCACCGAAGCCGGTCGCATTTCCCAATCGTTTGCCACTGCAGCGGGCCAAACGTACAACGTGTCGTTCAGCATGGCCGGCAACACCGACAATACAGGGCAAGGGGGAGTGATAAAGAGCCTTACCACGGGTGTCGCTGGCAACCACACCTATACGTTTGATGTGACAGGAAACTCCTCTTCCGCGATGGGCTGGGAAGGAAAAAACTTTTCCTTCGTGGCGACAGGCGCCAGCAGCACGCTGTTTTTTGCTGGTAGCTCAAGCAATGGAGCGTACGGCGCTGCGCTGGACAATGTCTCGGTCACTGCTGTGCCGGAGGCTGAGACCGTTTCCATGCTACTCGCCGGCCTGGGCCTGATGGGTGCCATCGTTTTGCGGCGCAAGGGCCAGCCGGACTGATACGCTGGTGCACCACGATCCGACGGGAGCCTGGCTCCCGTTTTGTTTTGCGCGGGCACCGCGTTGGGAAACACCGTATCGGCGTCAAGTGCAATCCGGACGGCTGCAACACCCTCTTCACGAAATGATTGCACAATAGCAGGCATGCTTGGCTGAGCCAGGCTCTGGTTTCATTTCATTTGTTCCGGCTCGTATTGGCGGGTTGTTTGAGGTACTTTCAAAATGGCAGGTTTGCAAGCCGGCGCTCCGACGCCGCAGTCGATTACGGTGCACAGCCAGTCCCGTGTGCTGGAGGTCAGTTTCTCGGATGGTTCCGAGTTCCGCATTCCGTTTGAGTTGATGCGCGTGTATTCGCCGTCGGCCGACGTGCAGGGCCATGGCCCGGGGCAGGAGGTGCTGCAAACCGGCAAGCGGCTGGTGGAGGTGACGGTGCTGGAGCCGGTCGGCAACTACGCGGTGCAGCCGACTTTTTCGGACGGGCATGACACCGGCATTTTTTCCTGGGATTACCTGTATTTTCTGGGTTCCCAACAGGAGCAACTGTGGGCCGACTATCTGGCGCGAGTGGCTGCTGCCGGGGTCGAGCGCGATCGCCCGATGCCCGAGAAAGCCGGGTCAAGCTGCGCCAGTCACTAAAATCGCTGCCATGACAACGACACATTTTGGTTTCAAGTCGGTTGAAGAAACCGAAAAAGCAAAGCACGTGCGCGGCGTGTTTGATTCCGTGGCGCCCAAATACGACTTGATGAACGATCTGATGTCGATGGGCCTGCACCGTGCCTGGAAGGCATATACGGTACTGGTGGCGAATATTTCGGAAGGCTCTCAGGTGCTCGACATTGCCGGCGGTACCGGCGATCTGGCGCTGGCCTTTGCCAGACAAGTGGGCAAGAGCGGGCGCGTGGTGCATACCGACATCAATGAAGCCATGCTGCGCACCGGGCGCGACCGGCTGCTCGATGCCGGCGTGGCCTTGCCAACGCTGGTCTGCGACGCCGAGAAGCTGCCTTTTCCCGACAATCACTTCGACCTTGTGAGCGTCGCCTTTGGTCTGCGCAACATGACGCACAAGGACGCCGCGCTGAGCGAGATGAACCGCGTGCTCAAGCCGGGCGGCAAACTACTGGTGCTGGAATTCTCCAAGGTAGCGCCGCCGCTGGAGAAGGTTTACGATTGGTACTCTTTCAAGGTGCTGCCGAGGCTGGGCAAACTGGTTGCTGGCGATGACGCGAGTTATCGCTATCTGGCCGAGTCGATCCGCATGCATCCGGGCCAGCAGGAACTCAAGCTGATGATGCAAAAGAGTGGTTTTGGCCATGTTGACTATCACAATTTGACCGGTGGTCTGGTGGCTTTGCACGTTGGAATCAAGTGCTGAAACTTGTTTATTTGAAAACAAGCCGCATCTGAGATTATCTTTGGAGACTATATGAAATTTTGGACCTTGGCGATGGCCGTTTTCCTGGCGCTGGCAAGCGTCAATTCAGAGGCTGCCCGCCTTGGCGGCGGCCGGTCTGTCGGCAGACAGTCAGGCAATGTGACGCAGCGCCAGGTGGCGCCGGCACAACCGGCGGTGAAGCCCGCTGCCCCGGCGCCGGGAGCACCGGCCGCTGTCGCGCCGAAGCGGCCATGGGGCGCCATGCTGGGCGGCCTGGCGGCCGGCCTTGGTCTGGCGTGGCTGGCGAACTCGCTTGGCATGGGCGAGGGGTTTGGCCAGGTCCTGATGTTTGCTTTGCTGGCGCTAGGGGTCATGCTGGCGGTCGGCTGGTTCATGCGCTGGCGCAGGCAGGGCAGTTCAGGCAGCGCAGCCGGCGCACCGCTGGCATTTCAAACGGCAGGGTCGGCTGGCGTGGCGTCAGCGCCGGCTGCTTATCGCCAGGAAAATGTTGGTAACGATGCGTCGGCCAGACCGTGGGAGCGCAGCAGTTCCGTGTTTGATAGCCTCAAGACCACACCCGACGCCGGCCGTTCGATGATTGGTTCCGGCCTGGCCGGACAACAGAGCTGGGGCATCCCGGCCGGTTTTGATACCGAGGGGTTCCTGCGGTCGGCCAAAGCCAATTTTGTTTCGCTGCAGGCAGCCTGGGACAGGTCCGACATCAACGCCTTGCGTGTGATGATGACGGACGACATGCTCAAGGAGATTCAGGCGCAACTGGCCGAGCGCGAAGGTGGTGCCGGCAGGCCAGTCAACCTGACCGATGTGGTGATGATCGAGGCGCAACTGCTTGGTATCGAAGATAACGGCACTGACTACCTGGCCAGCGTCGAGTTCTCCGGCATGATCCGGGAAGACTCTTCGGCCGGACCCAATCCGTTCCGCGAAGTCTGGAACATGACCAAGCCAAAAAACGGTGGCGGCTGGCTGGTGGCGGGTGTTCAGGCCTTGCAATAGGGCTTGTTGGCGGGCCGGGCTCCAGGGCAAAGCGCAATTCAGGGAATAATAGGGGGCTATGGCAACACAGTCCCCTTTTTCTTTGCTGGAAAGTTTCTTGCAAAACCTTCCTTTTCCGAAGTTTTCACCACCACCCTGGGTCATTGACGAAGCACAGCGCCGTATCGTGCTGCTGCTTAACCACATTCTGTCGCGCGAAGACGAGGCCATGACCCGGCTGGCGCGGCAAAAAGGTCGTGTGGTTCATGTGCAGTGGCGTTCGTTTTCGATGGAGTTGATCGCAACGCCGGCCGGGCTGCTGGACCTGGCACCCTGTGAAGCGAAGCCAGATCTGGTTTTGGCGCTGTCCGAGGAGTCTGCGGCGACCTTGGCCTACGCGTCGCTGCGCGGTGACAAGCCGGCGGTGCGCATCGAGGGAGACGTGCAACTGGCGGCCGAGGTCAATTGGCTGGTCGAGCATGTTCGCTGGGACATCGAAGAGGACTTGTCCCAAGTGCTGGGCGATGCGCCGGCCCACACTTTGGGGCAGGCAGTTCGGGCCATGCTGCAGGCGCTGCGCGAGTTCCTTGGTGTCGCAGCCAGCGACGCGCAGAACAAGGCAGCGCCATGAGACGTCTGCACCGCGGTGCTTTTATCTTCTGGGTGCTGTTTCGCTTCGGCCTGGATGAGTTGTTCCTGACCAGCTTTCAAAAGCCCTGGCTGACTGCGCTGGCGCGCGTCTTGACCATTGGGCGCAAGCTCGACGCACCACGTGGCCAGCGCATGCGTGAGGCGCTGGAGCGGCTCGGGCCGATCTTCGTCAAGTTTGGACAGGTGCTGTCAACCCGGCGTGATCTGCTGCCGCTCGACGTGGCCGACGAGTTGGCGCGGCTGCAGGATCAGGTGCCGCCGTTTGAGAGCGAGGTCGCGATCACAATCATCGAGGCCGCGTTCCAGAAGAAGGTGGCCGACATCTTTGTCTCGTTTGAACGGGTCCCGGTCGCCAGCGCGTCGATTGCGCAAGTCCATTTTGCCGAGCTGAAAGACCGCAACGGCGCGGTCCGCCAGGTCGCCGTGAAGGTGCTTAGGCCCGGCATGCTGGCGGCTATCGAAAAAGATCTGGGCTTGCTGCGCACGATGGCGGCCTGGGTGGAAAGCCTGTCAGCCCCGGGACGGCGCCTCAAACCACGCGAGGTGGTGGCCGAATTTGACAAATATTTGCATGACGAGCTCGATCTGGTGCGCGAGGCCGCCAACGCGGCGCAACTGCGTCGCAATATGGCCGGGCTGGATCTGGTCTTGATACCGGAGATGTTCTGGGATTACTGCGTGTCCAACGTCATCGTGATGGAACGCATGAACGGCGTTCCGGTCAGCCAGGTGGATCGTTTGCGAGCGGCCGGCGTGGATATTCCAACGCTGGCGCGCAATGGCGTCACCATCTTCTTCACCCAGGTGTTTCGCGACGGCTTCTTCCATGCCGACATGCACCCCGGCAATATTCAGGTCAGTATCGAGCCCGCCACGTTTGGCCGCTACATATCGCTTGATTTCGGCATTATGGGCACGCTGACCGGCTCCGACAAGGAATACCTGGCGCAAAACTTCACGGCCTTCTTCCGGCGTGACTACAAGCGCGTGGCAGAGTTGCACATCGAGTCTGGCTGGGTGCCGGCGGCGACCCGGGTCGATGAACTGGAGTCTGCCATTCGCACGGTTTGCGAACCTTACTTTGACCGCCCGCTGAAGGACTTTTCGCTGGGCCTGGTTCTGATGCGGCTGTTTCAGACCTCGCGGCGCTTTCACGTGGAGATCCAGCCGCAACTGGTGCTGTTGCAGAAGACTCTGCTCAACATCGAAGGGCTGGGGCGCCAGCTCGACCCGGACCTCGACCTCTGGAACACCGCAAAGCCGTTTCTTGAGCAATGGATGATCGACCAGGTCGGACCGAAGAAGTTGATGGAACAACTGCGCTACGAGGCCCCGCTGTACGCCAAACTGCTGCCGGAGCTGCCCCGGCTGCTGGTGGATTTCTTGAAGCATCGCGGCTCGAATGCCAACAACCGGGCGCTCGATGAACTGCTGCTCGAGCAAAAACGCACCAACCGGCTGCTGCAGTATTTTTTGTATGGTATTGGCGGTTTTGTGCTGGGTTTGCTGGCGATGCAGATCATTGTCCGGGTCCGGCTGTTCTAATTGTGGTGGCAAAGCAGCCCGCGTCGAGAAGGCTGACGCCTTATAATCGAACGCTTTGCAACCTGAAATCCGAGCCATACTGCCATGCCAATCTATGCCTATAAATGCGAATCCTGTGGGTTTGCCAAGGATGTGCTGCAGAAAATGTCGGATGCACCGCTGACCGACTGTCCGGCCTGCGCCGCCGCAGCGTTTAAAAAGCAGCTCACGGCAGCCGGGTTTCAGCTCAAAGGCTCCGGTTGGTATGCCACCGATTTCAAGGGCGGGGCGGCCGCAACACCTGCCGCGCCAGCGAGTGCCGACGCCAGTCCCGCTGACGCTGCCAAGCCGGCCGCCAGCCCGGTCGCCAAGACGGAAGCGGTTGCGGCCCCCGCCCCCGCGTCCGGTGGTTGTGGCGGCGCTTGCGCCTGCCATTGAATTTGTGCTGAGCTGATTCCACTACTGCCGTGCCAATCAAGAAGTACCTGCTTACCGGTTTGCTGGTCTGGCTCCCGCTGGCCATCACGCTGTGGGTGTTGCTTTGGCTGGTCGGTTTGCTTGACGGGATTCTGGGTGGTCTTTTGACCGGCCTGTCGGCGTTGCTGCCGGATTCCGCGGGCGTGCTGCTGGAGCGGCTGCGCCGTATTCCCGGGCTGGGTGTGGTGCTGGTCTTCACCGCCTTGTTGGTCACTGGTGCGCTGGTCACCAATGTGGCCGGGCGCTGGTGGCTGGCTCAATGGGACAGGCTGTTTACCCACATTCCGGTTTTCAGGTCCATTTACAACAGCGTGAAGAAAGTGTCAGACACGCTTTTTTCCAGCAACGGCAACGCCTTTCGCAAAGCGATGCTGGTCCAGTATCCACGTGCCGGCGCCTGGACCATTGCGTTTCAGACTGGCACACCGGGCGGCGAAGTCGCCCAACATCTGGGTCCGGATTACGTCAGTGTGTATGTGCCCACGACACCGAACCCGACCAGTGGATTCTTCCTGATGCTGCCGCGAAGCGAGGTCATTGAATTGCACATGAGTGTTGACGAAGCGCTGACTTACGTCATCTCCATGGGTTCGGTGCCGCCTTCTGTGGCTGGCTATTCTGGCAAATAATTGATTTGAAAACTTTACCGCCGTTCAAGGCGGATCTGGAAAGCTGTTTATGGCAATGCGCTCCCATTATTGCGGTCTTGTGACCGAAGCCCTGTTGGGCCAAACTGTGACCCTGTGCGGTTGGGTCAATCGCCGTCGCGACCATGGTGGCGTGATCTTTGTTGATATACGGGACCGCGAGGGCTACGTGCAGGTTGTCTGCGATCCGGATCGGGCACAGATGTTCAAGACCGCCGAGGGGTTGCGCAATGAATTCTGCATTCAGGTCACCGGCCTGGTGCGCGGTCGCCCCGACGGCACCGTCAACGACAGCCTCAAGAGCGGCAAGGTCGAGGTCTTGTGTCACGAACTGACGGTGCTCAATCCTTCGGTGACACCGCCGTTCCAGCTCGACGACGAAAACCTCAGCGAGACCACGCGGTTGACGCATCGTGTGCTCGATCTGCGCCGCCCCTATATGCAAAACAACCTGATGCTGCGCTATCGGGTGGCGATGGAAGTGCGCAAGTATCTCGACGCCAACGGCTTCATCGACATCGAGACGCCGATGCTGGGTAAATCGACGCCGGAAGGCGCGCGCGACTACCTGGTGCCCAGCCGGGTCCACGCCGGTCACTTTTTCGCCTTGCCGCAAAGCCCGCAGTTGTTCAAGCAGTTGTTGATGGTGGCCGGCTATGACCGCTACTACCAGATCACCAAGTGCTTCCGCGATGAGGATCTGCGTGCCGACCGCCAGCCTGAATTCACGCAGATCGATATCGAAACCTCATTTCTGACCGAGCAGGATATTCGGGACCTGGTGCAGGGCATGATTACCACGGTGTTCAAGAACACCCTGAACGTCGATCTGGGCGAGTTTCCGGTCATGGCCTACAGCGAAGCGATGCATCGCTACGGCTCCGACAAGCCAGACTTGCGCGTCAAGCTCGAGCTGACCGAACTGACCGATGTGATGGCGGATGTGGACTTCAAGGTCTTCTCCAGCGCCGCGACCATGAAGGACGGCCGGGTGGTGGGTCTGCGCGTTCCCGGCGGCGCGCGCGAGAGCGGTGGCATGACGCGCAGCGAGATCGACGCTTATAGCGAATTCGTCAAGATTTACGGCGCCAAGGGACTGGCCTATATCAAGGTCAACGACGCGGCTGGCGGCCCCGGCGACAAAGCGCAACGCTGGCCCGGCCTGCAGTCGCCGATTGTCAAGAATCTTCATGACAAGGCGTTGCTGGAAATACTGGCTCGCACCGGCGCGCAAAACGGCGACCTGATCTTTTTCGGCGCCGACAAGGCCAAGATCGTCAACGACGCCGTTGGCGCCCTGCGCATCAAGATCGGTCACAGCGAGTTCGGCAAGAACAGCGGCCTGTTTGAGAAGGCCTGGCGTCCGCTGTGGGTGGTTGACTTCCCGATGTTTGAGTACGACGAGGAAGCACAGCGCTTTGGCGCAGTGCATCACCCGTTTACCGCGCCCAAGCCCGGGCACGAAGACTGGATGGTGACGGCGCCCGAGAAGTGCATATCGCAGGGCTACGACATGGTGCTCAATGGCTGGGAGATGGGCGGCGGCTCGGTGCGTATTCACCGCGCCGACGTTCAGCAAAAGGTGTTTGACGCATTGAAGATTACGCCCGAGGAGGCGCAGGACAAGTTTGGTTTCCTGCTTGATGCGCTGCAATACGGGGCGCCACCGCATGGCGGCCTGGCGTTCGGCCTGGACCGCATCATCACGCTGATGACCGGCGCCGAGTCGATTCGCGATGTGATTGCCTTCCCCAAAACCCAGCGTGCCCAGTGCCTGCTGACCCAGGCTCCGTCCTCGGTCGATGAGAAGCAGTTGCGCGAGTTGCACATCCGGCTGCGCTCCAGCGAACTGGCAAAACCAGTTTGATCTGGTTCTGACCGGCGCGTCAGGCAGAATGAAAGGGCGCCGGAAGAGTGCGCCCACTTGATGCCTATGAGTTACAAAATACCGCAGTCTGTGCTGGTCGTGATCTACACGCCGGGGCTGGACGTGCTGTTGATCAAACGCGCCGATGCCGCCGATTTCTGGCAGTCGGTGACCGGTAGCAAGGACACAATGACAGAGTCCTGGCGCGACACGGCGGGGCGCGAGGTGCTGGAGGAAACCGGCATTGATTGCGGAGCGGCGTCGGCGCTGGTCACAAGCCTGGTGGACTGGAACCTGGAAAACGTTTATGACATCTACCCGCGCTGGCGCCATCGTTACGCGCCCGGCGTGACGCGCAATACAGAGCATCTGTTGGGGCTGGCGGTGCCGGCCGACACGCCCATTTGTTTGAACCCGGTCGAGCACACTGCCTACCAGTGGCTGCCGTGGCAGCAGGCGGCGGCGCAATGCTTTTCGCCGTCCAATGCCGAGGCGATACTGATGCTGCCAAGGTTTGCCGGTTTGAGCGCGCGCGTATGAACATTGTCCGTGTCGCCACCTACAACATCCACAAGGGAGTGCAGGGTGTCGGTATGCGACGCCGGCTGGAAATCCACAATCTGGGGCACGCTGTCGAGCAACTCGACGCCGACATCGTGTGCCTGCAGGAAGTGCGCAAAGTGCATCGGCGCGAGGAACTGCACTTCAAGAGTTGGCCGGATGTGCCGCAGGCCGATTTTCTGGCGCCGGAAGGCTACGTTGCGGTGTATCGCAGCAACGCGCTGACGCGCCATGGCGAGCACGGCAACGCCGTGCTGTCGCGCTGGCCGGTGCTGGCGCACCAGCATGAAGATATTTCTGATCACCGCTTTGAGCAGCGCGGGCTGCTGCATGTGGAGGTGATGCTGTTTGGGCGTTCGGTGCACGTGGTGGTGGTCCATCTGGGCCTGGTTCGCTCCAGCCGGGTGCGTCAGGTGGTCCAGTTGCAGCGTTTCATTGCACGCGAAATACCGGCTGGCGCACCGCTGCTGGTGGCGGGCGACTTCAATGACTGGGGTGCGACGGTGCAACACGCGCTGGACGCAACCGGTCTCAAGACGTTTGGCGTGCAGCGTGAGCCGACGTTTCCGGCCCGCTTGCCCCTGGTGCAGCTGGACTACGTGTATGCCAGAGGCTTGACGCCCCTGGGGGTTGAGGTGCCACGTGGGCGCAACTGGTGGCGCATGTCGGATCATCTGCCGCTGATTGCTGAATTCAGCCTGACCGATTAGCGCCAACGACATGTTGCACCTGCGCCCCGGTCATCAGGTACAGCTGTTGCAAGGTGGACGCGACTTTTTCCCCGCGTTGCTGCAGGCGATTGACAGCAGTGCGCACGAAGTCCGGATGGAGACCTATATCTTCTGCGTTGAAGCCGGCGGCGCGCTGGTGGCCGAGGCCCTGGAGCGGGCGGCCCGGCGCGGGGTCGCCGTGTACCTGGTAATCGACGGCGTTGGCACGCCAACCTTGCCAACGCCGTGGATGCAACGCTTTGATGCAGCGGGTGTGAAGTGGCGCATCTTTTCACCAATGGGGCGCACTGGCGTCTTCGTTCCGAGTCTGTGGCGGCGTCTGCACCGAAAATTGTGTGTAGTCGATGGCAGCGTGGCTTTTTGCGGTGGCATCAACGTGCTTGATGATTTGTACGACCCCAACTATGGCGCTTTGGACATACCCCGGTTTGACTTTGCGGTGCGCGTCACGGGCCCGCTGGTGCAGCAGGCACACGAGGCTATAGCGCAGTTCTGGTGGCGTTTGCAGACCGCCAGCACGGTTCGCAATAGCGACTTCCAGGCCGGTTGGCGCTCGCTGCAGGAAGCTGTGAAAAACGCATTGCAGGCGCGTTCCGGTGCGCCAGCGGACACCGGCAGGCAGCCTGGCAATGCGGGGCATTTCATCAACGCAGAACTGGTGCTGCGCGACAACTTGCGCAACCGCTCGCGCATCGAGCAGGCGTATCGCAAGGCCATTGGCAGCGCGCGGCGTGACATTGTGATCGCCAACGCCTATTTTCTGCCTGGGCGCAAACTGCGCAAAGGGCTGATACATGCAGCGCAGCGCGGGGTGCGCGTGCGATTGCTGCTGCAGGGACGCTACGAGTATTTCATGCAGTATTACGCGACCCGTCCGGTGTATGGCGCGCTGCTTGCCGCGGGCGTGGAAATTTATGAGTACCGGCCGAGTTTTCACCATGCCAAGGTGGCGGTGATCGACGGCCACTGGGCAACGGTCGGCTCATCCAATCTCGACCCCTTGAGCTTGCTGCTGGCGCGTGAGGCCAACGTGATTGTGGACGATGTCGCGTTTGCGCAGGACTTGCATGTGCGGCTTGAACAGGCGATGAACGACGACAGTGATCGTATCGATCCGGCTGCCTATGCCAACCGACCGTGGCATCAGCGTTGGCTGGACCGCCTGGCGTTTGGCCTGGTGCGCATCGGGCTGTTCATCAATGGAAAACAGTATTAGCCCGTTCGACTGAGACTGGAGCGACCGGCGTGACGGTGAAAAACCATATTGCTTAAACGCTGGTACCATTCCTTGATGCTTATGAAAAGTCACAGTGCCATGAATCCAGTCAGTGCCGATGAGGGAACGCCCGTATCCGTCAAGATCCGTGAGCGTCTGGTCGCTTCGCGCAAACGCTTCAATGCCAACGACAATATTGCCGATTTCATTGAGCCGGGCGAACTTGAACTGCTGCTGGACGAAGTCGAAGAGAAGATGAAGGGCGTGCTCAGCAGTCTGGTGATCGACACCGAAAAAGACCACAACACCGACAACACAGCGCGCCGGGTTGCGAAAATGTACGTCAACGAGGTCTTTCGCGGGCGTTATGTCGGTGCGCCGGAGATCACCGAGTTTCCGAATGCGGAGTATCTCAATGAGTTGATGATCGTCGGCCCGATTACGGTGCGTAGTGCCTGTAGCCATCATTTCTGTCCGGTCATCGGGCAGGTCTGGATTGGTGTGTTGCCCAATGAGCATACCAACGTCATCGGTTTGTCCAAGTATGCTCGGCTGGCTGAGTGGGTGATGGGGCGACCGCAGATCCAGGAAGAAGCGGTGGTTCAGTTGGCCGACCTGATTCAGCAGAAGACGCAGCCCGACGGTCTGGCCATCGTGATGGAGGCGACCCACTATTGCATGGGTTGGCGCGGCGTGAAGGACCTTGACAGCAAGATGATCAATTCAGTCATGAGGGGCACTTTTCTCAAAGACCCGAACTTGCGCCGTGAATTTTTGTCACTGATACCGAGGAAGGGCTGAACATGTTGGTACGCCTGCTTTATGCCAGTCGCGCAAATGATTGCAGCCCGCAAGCGATAGAGGCGATCCTGGCGCAATCGCGCCAGCACAACCCGGAGTGCGGCATTACCGGCATTCTTTGCTATGGCGGTGGTATTTTTCTGCAGGCCATCGAAGGCGGTCGCATGGCGGTGAGCGAGCTCTATGGGCACATTCAACAAGACCCGCGCCACAAGGAAGTGGTGTTGCTGCACTACGAAGAAATACCGGAGCGCCGTTTTGGCGGCTGGACCATGGGGCAGGTCAATATGTCGAAGATCAACTCGTCGATTCTGCTCAAGTACGCCGAAAAGCCCGAGTTAAACCCGTACACGGTATCGGGCAAGGTTTCGCTCGCCTTGCTTGAGGAACTGATGGCGACCGCCTGCATCATCGGTCGCGCCTAGGAGCCGGGCGGCTCCCCGGCAAATTACTTCTTGGCGGCGCTGGCTGCAGCTTTTGGCGCTGACGCCTTGTCTGCTGGCTTGGCAACGCTGGCGGCTGCCTTGGCTGCAGGAGCCGCTGGTGCTGCCTTCGTCACCGGTGCCGCAGGGGCGGCTTTGGCGGCCGGTGTTGCCGGCACGGCTGGAACTGCTTTTGCCGCTGGCGCGGCTGGTGTCGCAGGCGCAGGCTTGGCGGTACCGAATGCAGAGCCATTGACGGTCAGTCCCGCAGTAGAGAGCTTGGCTGCATTGCCTTCACCGATGCCCTTCACGCGCGTGATGAAGTCGTTCCAGTCCTTGAAGTTGCCCTTCTTGCGTTCGTCCATGATCTTGCCAGAGATGGCCGGGCCGATACCTTTGACGCTGTCGAGTTCTGCGGCAGTGGCCTTGTTCACATCCACGGCGGCAAAGCAGGCAGCGGCATACAGCATGGCCACCAGGGCCAGAATTTTCTTCAACATGAATCAACTCCTGAAGTTAGGGACTGGGGTTTTTGAACGCCCCTTGTTGTTGGGACGTGTCAACATAATGATAGCGTCCCAACTGCGGTTGACACGGGTTGATCAAGCGCGGGAATACCCTTAGAAAAGAGTGCTTTTCAGACCTGGTCGGCTAGCCATTGAACGTAGCTTGTCACGCCGGTTTGCACGTCGGCAAACGGGTGGTCGCAGCCAGCGCCACGCAGAGCCGTCAAGTCGGCCTCGGTATGGCACTGGTACTTGCCGCGCAGCGCGTCGGGGAACGCAATGTACTCGATCAGCCCGGCCGACACCATCGCCTGCAGTGGCATGGGGGGCTTTTTTTGCAGACCGTGCATGCTGTTGACGACGGCCATGGCGATGTCATTGAACGGTTGTGCCCGTCCCGTGCCCAGATTGAAGATGCCGCTGACTTGCGGGTGCTCAAAGAACCACAGATTGACCGCCACCACGTCATCGATAAAAACGAAATCACGCTGTTGGGCGCCAGCGCTGTAGCCGCCGTAGTCACCAAACAGTTTCACTTTTCCTTCCAGTGCAAATTGATGGAACTGGTGAAACGCCACGCTGGCCATGCGGCCCTTGTGCTGTTCGCGCGGGCCATACACGTTGAAGTAGCGAAAGCCAGCGACCTGGCTCTTGTCGCCGACTAACAAGCGCTGAAAATCGTTGCCGCATTCGCGGCGCATGCGCTGGTCAAATAGCAGTTTCGAATAGCCATAGACGTTGAGCGGGCGCTCGCAGGCCGGGTCTTCGCGGAACTTGTCAGAACCGCCGTAGGTGGCCGCGCTGGATGCGTACAACAAGCGTGCGCCGCGCGATTGACAGGCCTGGAACAGTGCGACCGACGTCGCGTAGTTGTTTTCCATCATGTACTTGCCGTCGGTTTCCATCGTGTCGCTGCAGGCGCCTTCATGAAATACCGCTTCAACCGGGCCGAAAGCGCCGTGAGCGAACAGGGCGTAGAAAGCGCCGGCATCGACGTAGTCTGAAATTTGCAGATCGGCCAGGTTGCGGAACTTGTCGCC
>JANNUE010000118.1:0-1609 GCA_031394895.1 Betaproteobacteria bacterium | reverse complement strand
GCCAGCGCAGCGCGTTCGGCGTCGCGCAGCCGCACGCGCGGCATCGGCCCGCGCGCGGCGGCTTCGCCCAGTTCACGCAAGCGCGGCTGCACCGCCAGCGCCGGCGCCGCGGCCCAGGGCGTGCTGGCGCCGGGCTCGACCGTGGAGGCCGGCAGCGCGGCCAGGTGGCGCGCCGGGTTGAGCGCGAAGGCCGCGCGCGCCAGCCGGTGCGCATCGGCGTCACTGTTGCAGTCGGCAAACCAGGCGGCCAGCAGGCGCAGGTCGGCCGAACGGTCGCTGCGGCCGCTGCGGCGTTCGTTGATCGCGGCGATGGCACCCAGCAGTTGCGGGATGGCCGATCGCGCCCGCGCGCGCAGCAACTCGGCCTGCGGCGGCTCGTGCCCGTCGGCCCCACCAGGCAGGAACCAACCGCTCAGGCCGGTCCAGCGCTCGCGCCACGCCCGCCAGCGCCTTCCCTGCTCGTCGGCCAGTTCGGCCGCGTCGCCCGGCGCGGCGTCGCGGGCTTCGCGCTCGGCCACCGCCAGCAGCACCGGGTCGATGCGCGGCGACAGGTCGGCCAGCAACAGTGCGATCGGCTCGGAGCGGCGCACCAAGTCGCCGACGAAGCGGTCGAGGTAGTCGATCAGCCGCTTCTTGTAGGCCGCGACCGCCTCGACGTCGGCGCGCTGCAGTTCGAGCGAGCGCGCCACGCCGGCCATGAAGGCCTGCGCGTTGTCGGCCAGCGACTCGAACACGCGCACCAGATCTCGTAACGTTTCATGCAGCTTGGGCACGTCGTCGCTGCCGGCGTCGAGCAAGGCGGCCAGCGCCTGCAGCCGGTGCGTGATGTCTTCCAGCGCCACGCTCTGCAGTTCAGCCCGCCGCGACAGCAGCTGCGCGAAGGTGGCCAGCGACGCCTCCACCGCCTCGCCGCCCTGCGACAAGCGGTACAGGTAGCGTGCGCGGTAGTAGTCAGCCAGCGTGGTGACGCGCGCGATGTCGGGCTGCGCCTCGAGGTTGCCCCAGGCCACCAGCTGGGCCAGCGCCGCCGCCAGTTCGTCGGCCGTGGGGCGTGCGCCCGGCCATATCGCTTCAGCCAGCACCTCGTCGGGCCGCAACTGCAGGCGGTACTGGCGCTTGGCGGCGGCGAAAACCTCGAGCACGTCGCGGTACAGCGCGGCCTTCTCGGCGCTGACATGGCGGAACAACTCGGCTGCGCTGAGCGGCAGCGGCATCGGGGACTTTCAAAGGGGGTGCCGGTTGGGGGCGGGTGATGATAGGGGTGCTAGCGCAGCCAGGGCTCCAGCGCCTGGGCCAGGCGTCTCAGCACGGCCGGGTCGGGCAGCGGCAGGCGCACGCTGGCCTGGCCGGTGACCGGGTCGCGCTCGATCGTGATCGGCGACGCGGCCGCGGTCGCACCATTGGCGCCTCGTGCCGTCGCCAGCCCTTGCAGCAGTGCGGCTCCGGCTTCGAGGATCGCGGCCCAGGGGTCGGGTTGTGGGGCGGGCTGCGTGCCTGGCGCTGCATCGTCGGTGCCCGGCGTCGGCGACAAAACCGGTTGCCCGGGCGTGGCTGCTGCTGCAGCCTGCTCGACGGCCACGGCCTCGGCCTCGACATGACGGGTCCGGAT
>JANNUE010000076.1:0-8347 GCA_031394895.1 Betaproteobacteria bacterium | reverse complement strand
CGCTGGGTGTGCTGCTCTATGAATTGCTGACCGGATCGACGCCCCTGGAGAAGCAACGATTCAAGCAGGCTGCCTGGGACGAAGTCCGTCGGATCATTCGGGAGGAAGAACCACCTCGACCGAGTCTGCGACTGAGTTCCGCCGCGACGCTGCCGTCATTGGCCGCCGGCCGGCATACGGAACCGGCACGGCTGACGAAGCTGGTACGCGGTGAGCTGGATTGGATCGTGATGAAGGCTCTGGAGAAAGACCGGACTCGGCGCTACGAGACGGCCAACGGTTTCGCGGCCGACGTGCAGCGGTACCTGAACGGGGAGCCGGTCCTTGCGGCACCACCCAGTGCGCGTTATCGCCTGGGCGTGTTTGCGCGGAAGCATCGTGCCGCCCTGACGACCGCGACAGTGATCGCCGTGCTGCTCGTGGCAGGTATGGCGGGCACCATCTTTGGTCTCATCAGAGCAGAACAGGCCAATCGTCACGTTGAACGGCAGCGAGATTTGGCACAGATTCAGCGAGACAAGGCCCGCGCCAATTTTCAACTCGCACGCGAAGCCGTGGATTCCTTTCACACCAGGGTCAGTCAGAGCGCTGAATTGAAATCTCGAGGACTCGAATTGCTTCGCCGCGAATTGCTCAGTTCCGCCGCCGACTTCTATCAGCGATTTGTCAAAGAAGAGGCGGAGGATGCTGTCGTCCGGATCGAACAGGGATTGGCATTGCAGCGACTCGGAGAACTAAACCTCGCGTTGGGCCATGGCGATCGTGCGGACGAGAATTATCAGCAGGCCCTCGTGATCTTCCAGAAACTCAGCCAGACTGATCCGGACGGGATCGATATTCAGGTGCACCTGGCAAATACTTACCGCGTGATTGGCAAACTGCGCCGTACGCGGGGAAAGGCCGACGACGGAGAGCGGGCCTTTCTGGCTGCGATCTCGATCTGTCGGGCGTTGGCGGAAAAACATCCACCGGCTCCGCGCACGTCCTGGGCATTGGCGGCGGCTCAACAGGAACTGGGAATTCTCTATGCCGAGATTCGCCGGAATGACGAAGCCGCGGCGGCTTACGAACAAGCGTGCCAGGGATATCGGCAATTGATGCACGACGACGCTGCGGAATTAGTTTACCAGCAGGATTTGGCGGCGACTCTGATGGACCTTGGTGTCCTGTACGTGACGACCAATCATATCACAATGCATACCCTGGCATTGATATCCAAAACGACAGCATGGGTTTTACAAAAAGTACATTGGGCGCGCTACCTGCTGGCTCCACCAAGGCACCCGGTCAGATCGAGTACCGGGTCAGGGGGCGGATTTTGCACACGACGGCGCGCGGGCCGTTTGAGCAACTCGTTGCTGCCATACCGGCCAACATCAGCGAGCTGACAGTGCGGCTGGCCAAGCAGGGCAAGTGGGGCCAGATACTCACGGTTCAGCACAGTGCGCTGGCAACCCCTGCGGCACTGGAAGAGCTTGGCGCATATCTGAAATCGAGGTATGTCGATCCGCAAACCAACCCGGTCACCGCGCTGGTGTTTGCGCCCGACCTTGAAGGCGCCGAGTTGTTGGCGCCGAAATTTCTCAAGCTCTATCAAGACGCCGGCATCGAGAGCTGCGTTTTCGCGGAGCACTCGGCCGCGCTGGACTGGGTCGAGTCATGTATCAGTCAGTTTTCGGCGCGCATTGAATGGAGTGACAGCTACAAGGTCGGCGACCCGGCGATTGACGAGCAGCATCAGGAACTGTTCAAGCGCGCGGCCTACGTCATTGCGGCAACGTCGCCCGAGGGACAGGCGCTATGCGCGATGAGGCTGTACCAATATATGCGGGTTCACCTGTCGCACGAGGAAGAAATAATGCGTGCCCTGCAATACCCCGACATCGACACCCATGTGCAGCAGCACCAGGAATTGATCTCACGGCTGAACGAGATTTCGGTCAAGATTGCCAACGAGAACCTGGTCAAGGCCGACCTGGAGGAATTCATTGCGCATTGGTTCCTGACGCATATTGGGACGCAGGACGTGAAACTGGGCCAATACATCCGCTCGCAGTAGCGCGCGCCGGTGTTCAGACCGCGTCATGCCGGGCCAGGTGTCGGCGTCGCCATCAGGTTGACACGCGGTGACAGCAACTCGACCGATGGCGTTTGCAACAACATGTCCAGGAACTCCTGCCCGTTCCTGAATTTCGGGCCACCGGGTTTCTGGTGATCTCTGAGCAAGAAGATATCGATGTTGCTTTGCGCGATGGCCAGACCGTTTTGCGGCGCGGTCTGGATCACATGGCGGATTTTGTCCAGCACCGGATCGGCCTGCGTGAACGGTGTCAGGATCCAGAAGTTGAGGCCGTCGCGGGCAATGATGTCGGTGTTGCGAAAGGCCTGCTGCAGGCACGCCAGCACCTCACCGAGTTTTTCCGCTGTGTCCGCCGCGTCGTAGGTCAGAGAGAAGACACTGGTCTGGTCGTAGGCCACGCGAACCAGTCCGGGTTGCAGCGTGTTGGAGTGACGCAACTCCAGCGCCAGCATCCACTCCAGCATATAGAAGAACTTGTCGCGTTCGTTGAAATCGTCCAAAACCATCTTCAATCTCCAGCTTTGATCCAGCTCGCAAAACGCTTTTTCAAGTAAGTGTTTTGGCAAATCGTGACTACCGTTTTGAATGATAGACCATCTGCTGAAAATCAGGGTTTACCAGAGTCTGGCAGCGCAGTGTCAGAAGTCGCGGCTGATGCTGATCAAGGCCGCCCGGTCCACCATGCTGGTGGCGGGTTGAAACGCGACGCCCACCGGTGTGCCGTCGCGCGTGATGAAACCTGGCGCACCCTGATTCATGTCGGTGCGGCGGTAACGCAGTTGCGCCTGCCAATGCCAGTTCGCCCCAAGCGGTGCGCGCCAGCCGGCGCTGAGCTCGGTGCTGTGCGTGCTGCCCGGCTGCAGCGCGGTCGGGTCGCGCCCGGGCAGATCGATGCGCATACGTGACATCAGCGGTTTGCCCAGCCAGGCCGACAGGTTCAATTGACCGGGGCCCAGGACTCTCGTCCATTGCGTTCCTACCGACAGCACCGTCCAGTCAAAGCGTTCCGGAAAACCCGAGGCGCTGGCGGTCGAGGCGATGTCGCGCCACAACGCCAGCCGGCTCAGGCGAGCGCCGATCTGCCACTGCGGCATGAACTGCCAACCGGCCTGCAGTTGGCCGCTTTGCTGGCGTATCCGGGAGCTCGACAGGGCTGGCGCGCCGCTCGATGTCTCGCCGTCGTAGCTGCGTGAGCCGTCCAGTTGTTCGAGTGTCGCCTGCAAGCTCCAGTCCATGCAGCGCAGCGCGACGGAAATTTCAGCCCCATGCAGCGTGCCGTTCTCGTGCACCAGTTGGCGCCCCGCGCTGTCGCGCTCGGTCCAGTTGCTGCGGTTCACGACGTGGCTGGCCTGCCAGAGCCGCTCGGGTTGGACGCAGCCGGCTGCGACGGCGGCACCGGCCAACGCCGATAGCAGACAAAATGAAACGGCAGTTGTCGCGATGCTGCGCCAGTGCGTGACCGGCTTCACATCAGAGTGTTCCAGTTCACCAGGGTTTCGAGTTCGTAAATGCCGTCGCTGTTGGCATCAAGATCGAGCCAGACCCAGAGCGGGCTCGACGAGTCCACCGTCAACTGCAACTTGGTGTTGTTGGCGCCGGTAATCACCAGCGCGCCGCTGGACGGGTAGTAGTCGTCGCCATAGCTGACAAACGGTGTTGCCGTCGCAAACGTAACGGTTCCCGATGACAGGGCCGAGCTCGTCAGCGAGCCATTGAAGGTGTAGCTGTTGACGTGCCCATAGAACGCGTGCGGTGCCTGCGTCATGGCGGCGCTGTAATTGCTCAGCGTGCGCGAGCGGGCAAAGCCGCCGTAGCGGCCAGACACCGACAGACTGGAGGTTGACACGGCGGCGCTGGCGGTGTTCGCGCCATTGGCGGTGATGGACAGCGTCAGGCTGCCGTTGGCGGTGGCACTGAGCAGCGGACTGGTCA
This sequence comes from Betaproteobacteria bacterium, assembly GCA_031394895.1. GTDB lineage: Bacteria > Pseudomonadota > Gammaproteobacteria > Burkholderiales > Burkholderiaceae_C > Rhodoferax. The sequence goes on along the minus strand of JANNUE010000076.1, from coordinate 4,335 downwards.
AACTGAAATCGAAGAATGACATGGTCATGCCCGCGCTGTAGCTGTTCGTGCCGAAGCTGCCGTTGACGCTGTTGATGGCGAAATTGAGCGTGCCGTTGATCGTGCCTTCGGGTTCCACGCAGTTGTTGCCGGTGATGGCCACGGTATCGCCAGCCGAAACCAGTCCATTGTTGTCGGCGTCATAGACATTCACGGTCAGGGTGCCGGCATAGGTGCAATACATTATTTGACCCTGCACGACGCCGGTCAGGTTGGCGTTGCTGCTGGCGCTGGCCAGGTAGCCGGGTAGCTTGCTGAGCTGCGCGCGTGCAAGTCCGAACAGCGCGCTCTCGTCGAGTGTTCTGGCACCGGTCAAGGTCTGGGTGCCGAGCAGGGGCATGAACGACGTGCTGATCGTGTCCTGCGCCGCGACAGTCTGGTTGGCGCTGTTGAGCATGGCGGTCGCTGTGACCGGGCCGCCGTTATAACTTCCACCGCCACCTCCGCCACAGGCGACCAGCGCCACGGAACTTAAAACAACTGCGAGATACTTCATGTCAGCCTCCAAGCTAAAAATTAATCTAATCAACGCGCCAGATCAGCAAAAGTTTACTCTTCTGGCTATCGATTACAACCCGTCACAAATCGTCGGATAGCGCAGGCGCAGTCGCAACTCGCGCTTGAGCCGGGTATTGTCCATGCGGCGCGATTCGCTCATGAAACTCAGCAGCAGCAACGGCAACTGCTCGCTGGCCGTGTTTCTGGCCACGCGCGGCGGGTGCGGCAGGCCGTACAGGTCGGCCGCCAGATCAAAATAGTCGCCCATCTTGAGCTGGCTGTCGTCATTCACGTTGTAGATGCGCTGCGGTTTGCCGCGCCACAGTGCGGCAATGCAGGCGCGTGCCAGATCGTCGGCATGAATGTGGTTGGTATAGACATCGTCGCTGGCCTGCAGCACCGGCGTGCCTTTGAGCAAGCGCTGGCGCGGCGTGCCGTCCACCCGGTCTGGCGCATAGATGCCCGGAATGCGCAACACGCTGGTCGGGACCCCGCTGGCACGGCCGAAGAAACGAAACGCCTGCTCGGCGGCGACGCGTCGTCTGGCGCGCGGCGTGTCCGCCCTGACGGCTCGGGTTTCAACCACGACTTCGCCCTGGCAGTCGCCATAGACGCCGCTGGTGGAGCCATACACCAGCGCGGCGGGGTGGCTGCGCCGGCGCAACGCGCGGGTCAGCGCCAGTGCGCGCGGATCAGTCCAGCCCTCGCTCGGCGGCGGCGCCAGATGCAGCACACGGCTGGCCAGACCGGAGAGCCGGCGCAGCGACTGCGGTGCATCCAGATTGCCCATTAGCGGCGTGATGCCGTGGCGGCGCAGCTCGGCCACGCGCTCCGCGCTGGAGGTCAGCGCCAGCAAACGCACGCGCGCCGGCAGGGCCTGTGCCACGCGCAAGCCGATGTCGCCACAGCCGACAATCAACACACGGCTGCGGCGAAAGCGCGCTGGCAAGGCGCCCGGACGGGTCGCATACAGAATGGAATGGGGGCTTTGGTTTGAAGGCAAAATCGAAGTCTGTTAAATGCACAAGCCTGTCAAGGATACAGAAAACATGACCGTTCGCGAAACCGGCGCTGAAAGCTATCAGATTACCGTGCAGCCCAGCGCGCGCTCATTCACCGCCGTTGCCGGAGAAACGATGCTGTCGGCGGCCATCCGCTCGGGCTTGGGCTTGCCCTACGGTTGCAAGGACGGCGCCTGTGGCACCTGCAAGTGCAGGAAGCTCGAAGGCATCGTGGTGCACGGACCGCACCAGAGCAAGGCGTTGAGCGCGCTTGAAGAGGCGCAGGGCATGGTGCTGCCCTGCTGCGGCGTGGCGCATAGCGATGTGGTGCTGGAGTCGCGCCAGGTGACGCTCGAAGGAGCGCTGCCGATCAGGAAGATGCCGGCGCGCATCAGTTCCATGCGCAAAATGTCGGACGATGTGATGTTGCTGCAACTGCAATTACCGGCCAATGACAATTTTGCCTACCGCGCCGGCCAGTATGTCGAAATCATCCTGCGCGACGGCGCGCGGCGCAGCTACTCGATGGCCAACGCACCCGAGACCCAGGTGGCGGGGGCGGCGGCGCTGGAACTGCATATCCGGCACATGCCGGGGGGCAAGTTCACCGACGCCGTGTTTGGCAGCATGAAGGCGCGCGAGATCCTGCGGCTCGAAGGCCCGTATGGCAGCTTCTTCCTGCGCGACGACAGCGACAAGCCGCTGGTGCTGCTGGCGTCGGGCACCGGCTTTGCGCCGATCAAGGCGGTGCTTGAACATATGCAGTGCCAGGGAGTTAAGCGAGCGGCCACGCTGTACTGGGGCGGGCGGCGCCCGGCGGACCTGTACCTCGATGCGTGGGTGCAGAGCAAACTGGCCGAGATGCCCAATCTGCGCTATGTGCCGGTGATCTCGGACGCCTTGCCCGAAGACCGCTGGAGCGGGCGCACCGGCTTTGTACATCAAGCGGTGCTGCAGGACTTTGCCGACCTGTCGGCGCATCAGGTTTATGCCTGCGGTGCGCCGATCGTGGTGGACTCGGCGCGCGCCGCCTACACTACGCTGGCCGGTTTGCCGGCGCACGAATTCTTTGCCGATTCATTTACCTCTGAAGCCGACAAAGTGCCTGAATTGTTGGCCGTTTGATCTTCTACCCATACCCTTATGCAATTGAAAAAACTCATTCTTGCCGCTCTCGTGTTTTGCGCCGGCGCCACAGTAGCGACAGCGCAAACGCCGGGCAAACCGATCCGCCTGATCGTGCCGTATGCGGCCGGCGGCCCGCTGGACGTCACAGCGCGCGTGCTGGCCGAGCACGTGCGCGAGACGCTGGGGCCGGTCATCGTCGAAAACCGTCCCGGCGCCGGTGGCAACATCGGGGCCGACGCGGTGGCCAAAGCGGCGCCAGATGGCTTGACCATTGGCATTGCGGCCACCGCCACGCATGCGGTGAATCCGTGGCTGTTTAGCAAGATGCCGTACAACGCAGCGACCGACTTCGCCCCCATCACGCTGATGGTGCGCGTGCCCAATGTGCTGGTGATGAACGCGGTGGTCGCGCAAAACCTCAAGATCAACACGCTGCAGGATTTGATAGCCTATGCCAAAGCCAATCCGGCCATGCTTAACTATGGCAGCGGCGGCAGCGGCAGTGCCGGTCATCTGGCCGGTGAAATGTTCAAGAGAGAGGCCGGCATCTTCGCCGTGCACATTCCGTACAACGGCGGCAGTCCGGCGCAACTTGCACTGCTCAGCGCGCAAGTTGATTTCAACTTTGACAACCTGTCCACCGCCGCGTCCAATATTCGTTCCGGCAAGCTGGTCGCCCTGGCAGTCACCAGTCCGAAGAGCGTCGCTGCCTTGCCCGGTGTGCCGCCGGTGGCCGACACATTGAAGGGTTTCACTATCGACACCTGGTGGGGACTGGTGGCGCCGGCGGCCACACCGAAAGACGTGCTGCTGCGTCTGAATCAGGCCTTTGTCGCAGCGCTCAACGCGAGCGAGACCCGGACCCGCTTTGCCAGCTTGCTGGCTGAGCCGGCGCCGGGCACGCCGGAGGAATTTGGCGCCTTCATGGCACAGGAGCGCGCCAAATACCAGCGGCTGGTCAAGGCCTCCGGCGCGCGCGTCGATTGAACGACGTCAGTCGGCGTTGGCGCCGCTCTCGAACCACTGCTTGATCAGCTCGCGCTCGGCTTCGGTCATGCCGGTGGCGTTGTTCATCGGCATGGCCCGCGTCAGCACCACCTGCTGGTACACATTCTGGGCGTAATGCTTGACGTTCGACGCTGAATCCAGCCGCACGCCTTTCATCTGCACCTGTTCGCCGTGGCACATGTAGCAACGCTGCGCCAGCACGGCTTGCAGCGCCTTGTAGTTGGTCGGCGCGGCACTGGCGCTGGCGCCGCCAGAGTCGGCCGGTCGGAGCCAGACGATGAGCGCGAGAAGCGCCGCCAGTCCGGCCAGCGCATACGGCAGGGGACTGCCGTGGCGCCCCAGTTTGTAGCCGTGGCGCAGCACAAAGAACTGTCGGATCGCGGCGCCGGCCAGCATCATCAGAATCAGCACCAGCCAGTTTTGCGGATGGCTGTAAGTGAAGCTGTAATGGCCGCTGAGCATTGCAAACAGCACCGGCAGGGTGAAGTAGGTGTTGTGCACGCTGCGCTGCTGGCCGCGCTGGCCGTGCAGCGGATCGACCGCTTGCCCGGCCTTGATCTGCGCCACCACTTTTCTTTGACCCGGGATGATCCAGAACAAAACATTGGCGCTCATGCTCGTCGCCAGCATTGCGCCGACCAGCAGGAACGCCGCGCGTCCG
>JANNUE010000056.1:0-3798 GCA_031394895.1 Betaproteobacteria bacterium | reverse complement strand
GCACCCGTTCGACCTGCGCGAATGCGTGGAGTCCGCCATGGACCTGATCGGTGGTCGCGCGGCCGAGAAACACCTGGACATCGCCTACCAGTTCGAAGGCGACGTGCCAACGGCCATCCTGGGTGACGTCACCCGGCTGCGCCAGATCCTGCTCAACCTCCTGTCGAACTCGGTCAAGTTCACCGAAAAGGGTGAAGTCGTGCTGACGGTGCGCGCCGAGGGCGACGAGCAGACCGAGCAAGGCAGCCATCTGCACTTCACCGTGCGCGACACCGGCATCGGCCTGAGTGAAACCGGCCTCTCCCGCCTGTTCCAGAAGTTCAGCCAGGCCGACAGCACCACCACGCGCAAGTACGGCGGCACCGGGCTGGGCCTGGCGATCAGCAAGCTGCTGGCCGAACTCATGGGCGGCACGATGTGGGCCGAGAGTGGCGGGCCGGCGCAGGGCAGCACCTTGCACTTCACCATCGGCAACAAGCCGACCGAAGTGCCGCTGGGCATGCGGCGCGACTTCATCGGTGAACAACCGGCCCTGAAGGGCAAACGCATAATGGTGGTGGACGACAACGCCACCAACCGGCGCATCCTGGCCTTGCAGGCTGCCAAATGGGGCATGGTGGTGCAGGACACTGAATTCCCGGCCAACGCGCTGGAGATGCTCAAAGCCGACCACTACGACCTGGCCATCGTCGACATGCACATGCCGGGCATGGACGGCACGATGCTGGCCAGCAAGATCCGGGACACCGGCCACCAGCTGCCGCTGGTGCTGTTCACCAGCCTGGGCCGCAAGGAGGCCAGCGACACCCTGTTTGCCGCCACGCTGGCCAAGCCGCTGCGCCAGAGCCAGCTCTTTGACACCCTGGTGGGCCTGCTGTCAAAAGACGCAGCACCTAGAGCAACGGCCGCCCCAGTCAAGCCGCGCATCGACGCCGAGATGGCCCAGCGCCACCCCTTGCGCATCCTGCTGGCCGAAGACAACGTGGTGAACCAGAAGCTGGCCATGCGCCTCCTGCTGCAGATGGGTTACCGCGCCGACCTGGCGAGCAATGGCATCGAGGCGATCGAGAGCATCGAGCGCCAGCCCTATGACGTGGTGCTGATGGACGTGCAGATGCCCGAGATGGACGGGCTCGAAGCCTCAAGGCGCATCACGGCCAAATACCCAGTGCAACAACGCCCCCGCATCATCGCGATGACCGCCAACGCGATGCAGGGTGACCGCGAGGAGTGCCTGGCCGCGGGCATGGACGACTATGTGACCAAGCCGATCCGGGTCGATGCGCTGATGCAGGCACTTTTGGGAGCGCCTGCACAGCCGCAATGAGTCCGACGTCAACGACTCATCGTCGGCAGTAGATATTGTCGATTTCGACTGCCAGCAAGCAGTCATAAGTGGATGACTGCACCCGCTGCATTGCAGCCCGCCTGCCTACTACCTGGATACCCTATTCAAGATCGCCGCCACGCGCGCGCCGGCCACTTCCAACTGTTGCTCCATCACCGGCGTGAACCGCCCCACGTAATCCGCGCCGACCTTGCGCCCAAGATAGAACCCCGGCGTCCCGACGGTCCGACACGACTCCTGCGCTACATGCGCAGCATCCAGGTCGCCAGCCGTGACAGGCGCAGTGGCCGGCAGCCTGTTCGTCATTGCCGCCGTGTCGAGCCCCGTGACCTCGTGCGCGGCGGGTCGGCGAGATGCTGGCGGTCGCACCGAAGGCAAAAGGCGAAATCTTCCGTGGTACCAAAAAGGAACCACGGGGAAAGGGATTGGTCCGATTGCGGTGCCAAAATGGAACCGCAATGCCGATGTTCCAACGCTTACTCTCGGTTCAAAACCTGAGCATGTTTCAGCATTTTGAGCCCGCGCCACAGAGCATTAAGGCAGCGGCAAACCGAAGCCCACATGACTTGCGACATGCCCTCACTGCAGTACATCGGTCGCCAGCGTTGATGCGATACCTGCTGACTTTTTGCTATTGACTTGTCTGCTTTTTGCCTATTTTCATGGCGCCACGTATCGACCCGAAACGTGGGCAGTCGCCGTGGGACGAATGTGACGCGCAGGGCGTGGATGACGCTGCCGGGCGGCCCGGCCGCTGCCGTTTAAGCACTTTGTGTTTCCGCTCGAACTGCAGCCGAGGCAGTCGGCCACCGTGCACCCGTTTCAACCTGCTAACGTCTGCGGCAATCATGAGTGAACACCCCCAGCCCATAGCCGTCGGAGCACGCCTGTATGCCTTGGACAACCTTCGCGCCATCCTGATGTGGCTGGGCATCGTGCTCCATGTCACCGCGATCTACGGCTTTGAGCCGACGCCGATCATCTGGCGAGATGAGCAGCGTACGATCCTGGCAGACCTACTGACGACTTCCATCCATGCGTTCCGCATGCCTGCGTTCTTCATCCTAGCGGGGTTTTTTGCCATGCTACTGGCCCAGTCGCGTGGGCCAGGCGGCTTGCTGCGCCACCGGCTGGCACGTCTCGCGCTGCCGTTCGCCTTGTTCTGGCCTTTTTTATGGATGGCGTCGGGTCTCGCTGCGCTGGCCTTCCTGAACCGCATCACGTTGGGTCAATGGGGCCTGGACAGAGCCGTGATCTCGAATCTGCCGGTCCCCCAAGGGCCCAACACCATGCACATGTGGTTTCTCTGGATGCTGCTGTGGTTCTGCGTGGCCACTTCGGTACTGCTGCGCCTGCCGCGCGCCTGGTTCACGCCGGCGGCATCCGTGCTCTCCTGGCTAGCGCGCCAGCCATGGGGATTTGCGGTACTCGCGCTGCCCTTGCTGGCTGCGGGTGCGAGTTACCCGCGCGGGTTCCTGGTGTCCACGGGTGCTTTCCTGCCTCCCTGGAACGAGTGGTTGCACAACGGGTTGTTCTTCGTCTTCGGGCTAATGCTGCATGGCCATAAGACAGAGCTGTTCGCGCAGTTCCAACGTCGCTGGGGGCTCTATGCCGCAACAGGACTGGTGTTTTACGTTGGTACCGGTGTGGTGACGCACCGGCACGGGCCGGACCTGTTGGGCGCTTACAGCTATCACTGCGCGGGCTGGCTGTGGAGCTTTGCCTGCATCGGTCTGGCGCTCAAGTTGCTGCAGTCCCGCCATGTGGTACTGGGCTATTTGTCAGATAGCGCCTATTGGGTCTACCTGCTGCATTTCCCCTTGACCATTATCTTTGGGGCATTGTTGTACCAACTGCCGCTGCCCGCCCTGTTGAAAATCACCATCAACATCGCTGCCACCACGCTGGTCTGCGTGGGCAGTTACCAATTGTTCGTGCGCCATACCTGGGTCAGCATGCTGTTGAATGGTAAACGCCACCCGCGGTCGGCGCGGGTGGCGCCTGCCGGGGCAGACTTGGCCTGAAACGGGGCACGGCTGCGGGATGCTCTGAAGCCAGAGCCTTACAGGCAGAGCGCTTTTTGAATCATCGGCGTAGGCACCGTGGCCGTTTCTGTTCACGGCGACCGCGCCGACATGCGCTTCCATCCTTGCCCAGTGACAGCATGTCTCTCTGCGCGAAAGTGCAAAGCTCGCGGCCGTTGCGGCGGTATTGCGCGATTGTGTCTTCGTTGTGGAGGCTCTACACATTGCTGCAGATCTTGTCGCCGTCAAACTTAGCTCGAAACACCTCAGCGGATTCTCGTAATGGAGCATGTCAATGGAAGACCGCTAACGTTTAGGCTTGTAGGATGCTGGTCAACTTGCAGGGCTTTCCAGCTCTGGTTGGATCGCGGTAGGGATGCCCGTCACCGGGCACCCCCCGCACAGATCCCAGCGTGCGCAACTAAC
>JANNUE010000052.1:0-2957 GCA_031394895.1 Betaproteobacteria bacterium | reverse complement strand
TGATGGAAACGCATAACAACCGCGAGGTAGCGGAGTGGTTTCGAAAGATGGCGGTGATCGAAGGCAAGCACGTCGCGCAGATCATGGCCGAGATGGGTTGGTCGCAGCCGCCGGCGCCACGCGCAGCGACGCCGGGCACGGGTGGCTTTGAGTCTGCCGAGGCCGGCGAAGGCGACGAACTGCATTACCTGATGCAACCCTGGCATGTGTTGCAAGTGGCGCTGGCCAACGAGCAGCGGGCCGAGCGGTTTTACGCCGATCTGGCGCAACGCGCGACGGTGGAATCGGTGCGCAAGGCGGCGCTGGAACTGCAGCAGGAAGAAGCCGAGCACGTTGAACTGGTGAAGGCATGGATGCTTAAAGTGCCGCAGCCCGACCCCAACTGGGATCACGACCCCGATCCGCCGCGCTACGACGACTGAAGCCAGAGCAAGATTTTGACGCCGTAATTATTCGTCTGTTTGCTGGTAAACCCCGGGGCAATCGGCACACAGACCTGCTTAAGATAAGGACCTTCAATGTGTAGTGGTATTCAAAAGAGTGTAGGAGGCGCGGACTTCAATGGCTAGGCGCAGTGGCGTGACAAGGTTCGCCATCTGGGCTGTTTATTTTTCGGCTGAATCGGGTGCCGTGCGGCTTGACCCGGTGGCACAGCCTGCAACACGCCGCACACGATTCTCGTCAAAAACATTATTAACCGGAGACAGACAATGAGCATCAAGAAAACCCTGCCCCTGCTGGCGGCACTCGTGCTGGCCAGCGTAGCGCACGCCGACATCAACGTCGGCGTCACGGTGTCGGCCACCGGCCCGGCCGCGTCGCTGGGCATCCCCGAGAAAAACACCGTCGCGCTGATGCCGGCCATGATTGCCGGGCAGAAGATCAACTACATCGTGCTCGATGACGCCTCCGACACCACGGCGGCGGTGACAAACGCGCGCAAGCTGATCAACGAACACAAGGTCGATGTGCTGTTGGGATCGACCACCACGCCGAACTCGCTGGCGATGATTGACGTCGCGGCCGAGTCGCAGACGCCGATGGTTTCGATGGCCGCTTCGGCCCGCATCGTCGAGCCGCAGGACGCCAAGAAGCGCTGGGTCTTCAAGACGCCGCAAAACGACATCATGATGTCGCTGGCGATTGTTGCCCACATGTCCGACAAGGGCGTCAAGACGGTCGGCTTCATCGGCTTCTCGGACGCCTACGGCGAAGGCTGGTACCAGGAGTTCAGCAAGATCGCGTCGCTCAAGGGAATTCAGATCGTGGCCAACGAACGCTACAACCGGACCGACACCTCGGTCACCGGCCAGGCGCTGAAAATCTTTGCCGCCAAGCCCGATGCGGTGCTGGTGGCAGCCTCCGGCACGCCGGCAGTGCTGCCGCAGCGCGCGCTCAAGGAACGCGGCTACGCCGGCGTTTATTACCAGACGCACGGTGTCGCCAACAACGACTTCCTGCGTGTCGGTGGCAAGGACGTCGAGGGCACTTTTCTGCCGTCCGGCCCGGTGCTGGTGGCAGCGCAATTGCCGGATAGCCATCCGGTGAAGAAGTCCGCCATGGCGTATATCGCCAAGTACGAGGCAGCAAATGGCAAGGGGTCGGTCTCGACCTTTGGCGGACACGCCTGGGATGCCGGCAAACTGATGGAAGCGGCGGTTGGCCCGGCGCTGAAGAAAGCCAAGCCGGGAACGGTCGAGTTCCGCATCGCGTTGCGTGACGCGCTTGAGGCCGCGAAGGAAGTGGCCGGCGCACACGGCATCTTCAACATGTCGGCCCAGGACCATCTGGGACTCGACCAGCGCGCCCGCGTGATGGTCAAAGTGGAGGCGGGTGCCTGGAAATATCAACCCTGATGGACAGTCAGGTCGCCTTGCTGCTGGCGCAGGACGGCGTCGTCAACGGTGCGGTTTACGCGTTGATGGCGCTGGCGCTGGTGTTGCTGTTTTCGGTCACGCGGGTGATCTTCATCCCGCAAGGCGAGTTTGTCGCTTTTGGCGCGCTGACCATGGCGCTGTTGCAAGCCGGGCGCACGCCCGGCACTTTGTGGCTGTTGCTGACATTGGCGGCGTTCACGCTGCTGGTGGAGTGGCTCAGGCACCGGCGCGGCATCGCGGTTGACTGGAAGGCCACCGCCGTCTGGACCGTGCTGCTGCCGGCATTGGCGGCGCTGAGCGTTGTGGTTCTGCAACCCAGGTCGCAGCTGGCGCAAGCCTGCGCCACGCTGCTGCTGATCACGCCGCTGGGTCCCTTGTTGTACCGGCTGGCCTATCGACCGCTGGCGCATGCGACCGTGCTGACGCTGCTGATCGTGTCGGTCGCGCTGCACGGTGTGCTGGTCGGTCTGGGCCTGTTCTTCTTTGGCGCCGAGGGTTTTCGCACCACGGCGTTTTCTGATCTGCGGCTCGATCTGGGCGGCATTCCGGTGAGCGGGCAGTCGCTGGTGGTGGTTGGCGTTGCCAGCCTGCTGGTGGTGTTGCTGTTCCGGTTTTTCGAACGCACGATGATCGGCAAGGCGTTGCGCGCCACCGCGATGAACCGGGTCGGCGCGCGGCTGATGGGCATCCCGACCGAACTGTCGGGCGACCTGAGTTTTGCGCTGGCGGCGCTGATCGGCGGCGTCTCGGGCCTGCTGATCGGGCCGCTGACCACGGTCTATTACGACACCGGCTTCCTGATCGGCCTCAAAGGCTTTGTGGCGGCCATCATCGGCGGCCTGGCGAGCTATCCGCTGGCGCTCGCCGGCGCGCTGCTGGTGGGGTTGCTCGAATCGTTCTCGTCGTTCTGGGCCAGCGCGTTCAAGGAGGTGATTGTGTTCACGCTGATCATTCCGGTGCTGCTGTGGCGCTCACTGCACAGCCATCACGTCGAGGATGAAGAATGACGCCGCGTCGCCTGACACTGCTGGCGCTGGCGCTGTTGTTGCTGGCCTGGGGCTTTCTGCCCGAGTTCACCAT
>JANNUE010000050.1:0-2705 GCA_031394895.1 Betaproteobacteria bacterium | reverse complement strand
CACTGGCAATAAGCTATTCAAGACTGCCGCAACCTTTGGTGTCGTGCTGCCCCGTATGTCATTCAAAACGGGCAACCGCTTCTCTGGTTGCCAAGCTGCGCATTTCGCGCACGGCGTCTTCCGATTCGACCGTGACCACTTCATCCAGCAGGTCGCGGTGGCGTTGAATGATGCCGGGCACAAATCCGTCGGCGATGCCCTCGATCAGGTGCTTGGCGATTTCGCCGCACAGTATTGTGCATGACTCACTGGGTTCCAGCGCGACTACTTTGCACGCCGGGTTGACCGCCTTGAATGCCTGGCCCACACCTATGATAGTCCCGCCGGTACCGACGCCGCCGACCACAGCTTGCGGTAGTACACCATCCGGCAGCTGCGCCAGTATTTCCTGCGCCAGCCATTCGCGATTTTCATCCACGTTCCATTCATTGTCGAATTGTTGCGGCGCAAAGTAACCGGGCAGTTTCCCCAGTTTTCTTACTTCGGCCAGCGCATCAGTGACATGAAAGTCGCCAATTATGCGCACCTCGGCGCCATAGGCGCGCGAAATTGCTGTACGCTCCTGGCTCATGCCATTGGGCATCAGCACCAGCATCTTGTAACCCTTGACTGCGGCCACCATGCTCATCGCGTTGCCAGTATTGCCGCTGCTTGCTTCTACAATAGTATCGCCCGGCTTCAACAGCCCTTCACGCTCGGCGCGTTCTATCATGTACTTGGCAATACGCGCCTTGATCGAGCCAGAGGGGTTGAGGAATTCCATCTTGACCCAGATACCGTCAATCTGGATTAGCGGGGTGGAGCCGATGGCGTCCAGAATAGTTTTCATGTTGAATGTGTTCCTTGAGGGTTATCTGACAGTGTTCGCAGGTAAGTTACAAAATCAGGGTCTTCGCCGTGCAGCTGGACATCCAGCGCGGCGCGGAAATCTTCGCGCTGGCACCATTCGCGCATGTAGTCTTCCCACGAGCGCCAGCGTCGCAGCTTCTTGGGCGTCATGTTGTCTTCATACAGCAGCAGGTAGGCACGCTCGAACAGCGAGATCAGCATGCTGAAAATAATGAACATGCGCTCCTCCTGCTCTTCGGAAAGCTCAGGCGTTTTTTCGGCGGAGAATAAGCGCAGGTCAGGATTGGCCAGCGTCACCTTCAAGAAATCCTGATAGTTGTCGGAAAGCAGCTGGAATACTTCTTCGTCCTCGTTGTCGCGCTCTTTGCGCTGTTCATACAGGAATACCAGGATCGCCAGCGGCAAGCCAACGACCGTGACGATGTAGCTCAACATTTCCCAGGTTTGGATAGTCATGACGCAATTATAAGATTGAATGAAACGCACCACTTGATTTTCGACAGCAGCGCCCCATATAGAGCATACTGATTTCTTAAAGGAATTTCCATGCGTTTCGATAAATTGACGACAAAATTCCAGCAGGCACTGGCCGATGCGCAGAGCCTGGCTGTCGGCGCCGATAACCAGTTTATCGAGCCGCAGCACCTGTTGCTGGCGTTGCTGAATGACCCGGACAGTGGCGCGGCGTCGCTGCTGGCACGGGCTGGGGGTAATGTTGGCGGGTTGAAACCCGCCCTACAGGAGGCTGTGGAACGCTTGCCCAAGGTGGAAGGGCATGGCGGTGAAGTGCAGGTCGGGCGAGATTTGTCCAATCTGCTTAATTTGACCGACAAGGCGGCACAAAAACGAGGCGATGAATTTATTGCCTCAGAAATGTTCCTGCTGGCCGCGTGCGACGACAAGGGCGAAACCGGACGTTTGCTGAAACAGCACGGCGTGTCGCGCGCGCCGCTGGAACAAGCCATCAACGCAGTGCGCGGCGGCGAAACAGTGGGCAGCGCCGAATCCGAAGGCCAGCGTGAATCCCTGAAAAAATTCACGATAGACCTGACTGAGCGCGCCAGCCAAGGCAAGCTTGACCCGGTGATCGGGCGCGATGATGAAATCCGCCGCGCCATTCAGGTGCTGCAACGCCGCACCAAAAATAATCCGGTGCTGATCGGCGAGCCGGGCGTGGGCAAGACTGCCATCGTCGAGGGCTTGGCGCAGCGCATCGTCAACGGCGAAGTGCCGGAATCGCTGAAAAACAAGAAGGTGCTGAGCCTGGACATGGCGGCACTGCTGGCCGGGACAAAATATCGCGGCGAATTTGAAGAGCGCCTGAAAAACGTGCTCAAGGAAATTGCCCAGGAAGAAGGGCGCATTATTGTTTTCATCGACGAACTGCACACCATGGTCGGCGCGGGCAAAACCGAGGGCTCGATGGATGCCGGCAATATGTTGAAGCCGGCGCTGGCGCGCGGCGAGTTGCATTGCGTAGGCGCGACCACGCTGGACGAATACCGCAAGTACGTTGAGAAGGATGCCGCGCTGGAACGCCGCTTCCAGAAGGTGCTGGTGGATGAGCCGAGCGTGGAAGCGACCATCGCCATCCTGCGCGGCTTGCAGGAACGGTATGAACTGCATCACGGCGTGGACATCACCGACCCGGCCATCATCGCCGCAGCGGAACTGTCTCACCGCTACATCACTGACCGTTTCCTGCCGGACAAGGCCATAGACCTGATCGACGAAGCGGCCGCGCGCGTCAGGATGGAGATCGACTCCAAGCCGGAGCAGATGGACAAGCTCGAGCGCCGGCTGATCCAGCTGAAAATCGAGCGTGAAGCCGTAAAGAGGGAAAAGGACGAAGGCTC
>JANNUE010000028.1:0-5673 GCA_031394895.1 Betaproteobacteria bacterium | reverse complement strand
CCAGCGCGCCGCGCGACAGGTCGTTGACCGGTTTGCGCAAACCCTGCAACATGGGGCCGACCGACACGACATTGGCCGAACGCTGCACCGCCTTGTAGGTCGTGTTGCCGGTATTCAGATCGGGGAAGATGAACACCGTGGCCTGCCCTGCTACCGCGCTGTCGGGCGCCTTTTGCGCTGCCACGTCGCGCACGGTGGCGGCGTCGTATTGCATCGGGCCGTCAATCACCAGTTCCGGCCAGCGCGCCCTGGCCAGTTCGGTGGCGGTGCGCACCTTCTCGACACCGTCACCCGCGCCCGATATCCCGGTGCTGTAACTGATCATCGCCACCTTGGGGTCGATGCCGAAAGCGCGCGCGCTGTCGGCGCTTTGCTTGGCAATCTCGGCCAGTTCCTGCGCTGTCGGATCGGGGTTGATTGCGCAATCGGCATACACCAGCACCTGGTCCGGCATCAGCATGAAAAAGCATGACGAAACCAGCGAGCTGCCGGGTGCCGTCCTGATCAGTTGCAGCGCGGGACGCACGGTACTGGCCGTGGTGTGCACGGCGCCGCTGACCAGCCCGTCCACCTCGTCCAGCGCCAGCATCATGGTGCCCAGCAGCACCGGGTCTTCCAGCGCCACCACGGCTTGCACCGGCGTCAGTCCCTTGCTCTTGCGCATCTCCACCATCGGCGCGACGTAGTGAGCCGCGATCTGGTGGGGATCAAGAATCTCAAGCCCCGGCGGCAGCTCAATACCGAGCGCGTCGGCAACCGACTGGATGACCGCGCGCTTGCCCAGCAGCACGCAGCGCGCGATGCCTTTTTCGGTACAGATCACCGCCGCCCGAATGGTGCGCGGTTCGTCTCCTTCTGGCAGCACGACGCGCTTGTTGGCAGCGCGCGCCTTCTGGATCAACTGGTAACGAAAGGCCGGCGGTGGCATGCGCCTGGATGCGGCAAGATCGAGCCCGGCGCAGATGGCTTCGCCGTCCAGATGTTCCGCCACGCTGTCAACCACGGCGTCCATCCGGACCTTGTCGTCCTGCGGCACGGCCTGGGGCAAACGGCTGATGCGGGCAGCGGTCTCGTAGCTGTCACCGTCGGTGCACAACACCGGCAGACCGCTGTGGAAGCCGCGCGAGCCAAAGCGCTCGATGCGCTGGCTGATGAAGCTGTTGTGCGTCAGCAGCAAGCCGGCCAGTTCGATGCCGTTGCTTGCCGCCAGCGCCGTGGCCAGCATGATGTCGTCGCGGTCACCGGTGCTGATCACCAGCGCGCCGGGCTTGAAGCGCGGAATAACTTCCGACGCCGATCGACCGGCCAGCACCGTCTCACGCACGCGCCGCGTGGCGATGTCGCCCTCGATCACTACCTGTGCGCCCAGATGCCGGGCCACGTCGATGGTGCGCGGCGCAGACAGCGCCGGATTGTCCGGCACAACGCCCCAGATCGGCACGCCGTCCAACTCGCCCGCCAGCGCGGCTGCATCAAAGCCTGCGGTTGCGCGGTTGAAAATGACACCGGCCACCTGGTGCCCGTTGCTGCGGGAATAGGCAATGCGCTCGCGTGTATGGGCAATGCCATTAGCGTCAGCACCGTTGGCCACCACCACCACCTCGGCTTGCAGGCTGCGCGCGATGTCGCTCGACAGGCGTGGAATGAAATAGCGGCTGGGGTCGGCATGAATGCCCTCGACCACCAGCACATCGGCGCCCACGGTGGCCGACATGGTCAGGCTGACCACGTTTTCCAGCAGTTCGTCGGTCTGGCCGCTGGTCACCTGCTGGGTCACCAGGCTCATGGGTAACGGGTCGGGGCTGTTTTCGATATGACAGATACTGCGCGCAAACAGCACCGATGGCTCGGTATCCGGCGTTTGCTTGGTCACCGGCTTGACAAATGCCACCTTGAGGCCGCGACGCTGCAGTGCCCGCACCAGACCGAGTGAAACCGAGGTAAGGCCAACGTTGGGTTGGGACGCCGCCAGGAAATACGTACGCATAGGGGAGAAATTCCGGTGAAGAGTTTGAGCCCCCGGATCATAAACACTATCAGGGTTAACCCGAGGGGTCACCCGAAAGAAGTTGACGAGTCGGCGCTGCGTATGGCGGCGCGAATGTCTGATCGGACGACACCGTGTCGCCCAGCAGCACAACACCGGTGGCTCCGGCAGCGCCAGTCAGACAGAAGGGCACGACAATCATGGCCATGCGTTCTTGTTTGGTTTTATAGACTTCATCGTAAAGGGAAATGGACATGGTTTTGCTGGAATTTTCAATGGCTCCGCTGGGGCAGGGAGACAGCGTCAGCCACCAGGTTGCACGGATTCTGGATGTGATCGACCGCAGCGGCGTGCCCTACCAATTGACGCCGATGGGCACCGTCCTTGAAGGCGAATGGGCCCAGGTCATGGGCGTCGTGCAAGCGTGCTTTGAACAGTTGAAGACGGACTGCTCGCGCATCAGCGTGCAAATTAAAATCGACTACCGCGCCGGGACCGACAGCCGGATGAACTCCAAGATTGAAACGGTCGAAGAAATCCTGGGCCGCAAACTCAAAACCTGAATAGAATTCACCATGTGGGGACGTAGCTCAGCTGGGAGAGCGCTGCGTTCGCAATGCAGAGGTCGTGAGTTCGATCCTCATCGTCTCCACCAATTCTGATTCGGGTAACTGTTACCTATGAAGTCTCCAAAAGTCGCCACAGATAGCCGAAAAATCTATCAGATCAAGCATAACCAGCGCTCGGCCGCCCCGGCCACCGCCAAATAAGCCACGGCTGCAATTTATTGTGTTGTTGGTGCCAGCGCTCCGGTAGCGCCGACGGGCCTGGACAGCGGGTCGATCAGCACGCCCGGGTTCATGATGCCCGCCGGGTCGGCGACTTTCTTGGCAGCCGACAGCATCTGGCGAAACAGCGACGGCACTTCCTGCGCATAACCACTGCGGTGGTCGCGCCCGACGGCGTGGTGGTGGGTGATGCTGCCGCCATGACCGACAACCGCGTCGTTGGCCGCCTTTTTGATGTCACGCCATGCCGCCAGCGCACTGGCGACACTGCCACGGGCCGAGCCGCGCGCCGCATAGGTGAAATACGGTGCCGGACCGTCCGGATAGATATGCGTCAGCCGGCACGAAATCAGCGCTTGCTGTCCGGTGGCGCGTGCGATTGCGGCGCCCACATCGGCCTTCACGTTGGCATAGAACGCGTCAAACCGGTCCCATGTAATGGCAGTCTCGAACGTGTCCATGATCAGGCCCTGGCCGACTGCCGGATCGCGCCAATACGGCATGCGCAGGAACGCGTCGCGCCACGCGCCGGCTGCGCCACTGCGATGCTGCGCGGATTGCTGGTCCGACAGCGAACGCGCCACCGCGTCTGCATCGTAGCTACCGCCGTGGTCAGCCACCAGTTCCAGCGCCCTTTGCATCCAGGCGTGCAGCGGGTGGTCGGCTGACTCGAACCCCAATACAAGCAGCGCATAGCGGCCGTCTCCAACACCGGAAAACACTGTTTCCAGTGGATCGAGCAAGCGGCAGTTGGACGGGTTCAGTCCGGACTGGGCCAGCGCGCGCACGCAGCCTGCGCCGGCAAAGTAGTCGGTAAAACGCACGGTGGCAGATACACGAACGCGCGGCGGCGCCTGTACCCGCAGCCAGGCCTCGGTCAACACGCCCAGCGTGCCCTCGGAGCCCAACACCAGCCGGTCTGGCGCCGGGCCCGCGCCGGAGCCCGGCAAGCGCCGCGTTTGCAGCACGCCAGCCGGTGTGACCAGGCGCGTGGCCTGCACGAAGTCGTCGATATGCGTGTGCTGCGTCGCGTAGTGCCCACCAGCCCGCGTGGCGATCCAGCCGCCCAGCGTCGAGAACTCAAAACTTTGCGGAAAGTGGCGCAGCGTCAACTGATGCGCCTTGAGTTGCGACTGCAGTTCCGGCCCCAGAGCGCCAGCCTGAATGCGTGCCGAGCGACTGACAGGGTCCACTTCGAGCACGCGGTTGAGTCGCTCCAGATCGAGCGAGACGACGCCGGCGTAACTCGCCCCGACAGCCGCCTCGACCCCGCCGCACACACTGCTGCCGCCGCCGTAGGGAACGACGGCAACGTTGCTGGCTTGTGCCCAGTCCAGCACATCAACAACGGCCTGCTCGTCGTCTGGAAAAACGACGAAGTCAGGCGGCGTCGGCGCCTTGCGCAACCACATGCGCGACAGATCGGCATAGCTCTTGCCCGCGCTGTGATTGAGCCGGTCCAACGGTGCGCCGGAGAACATGGCGGCCAATGCCGGCGGCGCGGCAAAACGCGGCGCCGGAAGGTCGAATTCGCTCACCAGTGGAACCGGACGCTCCTCGAACGAAACACCCAGTTGCCCAACCATGGTCTTGACGGCAGCCTGCTCGCGCGCATCGAGGCTGGCGTCAGCCTGCCCCCAGCCCCAGAAGCGCC
The DNA here is from genome assembly GCA_031394895.1 of Betaproteobacteria bacterium. Classification (GTDB taxonomy): domain Bacteria; phylum Pseudomonadota; class Gammaproteobacteria; order Burkholderiales; family Burkholderiaceae_C; genus Rhodoferax. Next base: position 1,244 of record JANNUE010000028.1, on the reverse strand, counting down.
GCGGCGCGCGGCGCGAGAGCGTAGCGTTGTCGTCAGGCACCGTAGTGCACTGTCAGCGAAGCCTTGCCCAGAGTGTTCATGTGCACCATGAACCCGACCATCGCACCGCTGGCGTGCTCATCGAGCGGCAGGGAGTCCACCTTGAGCGCGTGCAGCGTGAAAATATAGCGGTGCGCCGGTCCCGGCGGTGGTGCCGCGCCGGTGTAAGACGAGGTGCCAGTGTCGCCGCGAGTTTGCAGCGCGCCGGCCGGCAGAGCCGACTGACCACTGCCGCAGCCACGCGCCAATTCGTGAACGCCGGCCGCAATATTGACCACATTCCAGTGCCACCAACCGGAACCGGTGGGCGCGTCCGGATCAAACACCGTCAGCACGAAACTGCGCGTGCCTTCGGGCGCGCCGCTCCACGCCAGGTGCGGTGAGATGTTGCTGCCCTGGTGTCCCATGATGTTGGCAACCTGCGCCATCGGCATGCGGGCGCCATCCTTCAAATCGTCACTTCGTAGTTGAAAAGTCATGTCGGTTCTCCACAAAGACAATATATCAAGTCACTTCGGGAGTGTGCCAGCGTACTGCGTTGCTGGCAAATGGAGAACCGGGGCCGCGCCAAAGCGGATATCACCGGTCAGTTGTCCGCCCTCTTCGATCACCAATTTGCCGTAGCTCACCTTGCCGGTGACTTTGCCGGTGGCGTAGATGATCAGCTTCTGGCGCACTGTCAGGCTGCCGTCGAAGTGACCGTGGATCTCTGCGATGTCGATCTCGGCCGAGCCCTTGAAGGCGCCGCGCTCGGAAATCTGCATCACGCGCGAGTCCATCGTTGCCTCGACCATGCCTTCGACCACCAGCGTGTCGCAATCGGTGATCTCCACCCCTTTCAACTTGATGTTGGGACCCACCGTCAGCTTGCTGCCGCTCTCGGCCACGGCGGTCGGGCTGACACTGGCCGCAGTCACCGCAACTGGCTGCATGGGTGGTACCGGCTGGGCGCTGCTCGACACGGTATTTGCATTCACGTTGTGCAGCGTGGAAGTTGCCCTTTGTACAGGAGTGACAGGTTCGCGTTTGCCGAAAAAGTTGGGTGCCATGGCCATGTCTATTCCTTTTTAAAAGAAACAATGGTATGGGTCATGCGGATGGAAGTCTCCACCGAATTCGCAAGATCGGTAACAGATTAAATGCGCCAGCGTATCAAATCCTGGCACTGGAAAAACCGGTTGGGTGTTTGCCAGAGCTGGCCAGTG